>CAMNNO010000045.1 GCA_946545475.1 uncultured Blautia sp. | reverse complement strand
GACAAAAACACAAGATTTGGGTCATTGAGTCCAAAAATCATGGGAAGTTGACAATAACACGTTTTCATTTCTGGGTGAGTGTGTGTTCACATGCCTGCTAAGAGAAAATGTTAGATTTTATCGTTGGTGAGCATATATTTAGCCCCAGAAAATTGTGTGCTTCCCCTATTTCGGAAAAATGGCTTATTGATTTACTATTCCTAAGATGATAAAATATAAAAAATCAGATGATGCTTGTTTACGCACAGACAACCATAGCTCTATTCTCTGCTAAGGCGGAGGTGATCCCACTGTGATATTGGGACCTGTCAGGGCATGTGGTTTTCCCTGCGCAAGCGGGGCTGTTTGGGCATTTGCACAAAAGAACTCCTTTGTCTCCGGAAATTCGGAGATGAGGGGGTTTTTTGCTATTACGGATATGTCACTAAAACGAAGAATGGAAAACGGCAATATCGGGATTAAATAATATTACAGTATTATAAAAATCTGTTGATTTTCTGAGATACTTATGATAATATTCAAAAAGAACACAGAGATGTATAACTGCTGCAAATCTTAAGGAGGCCAGGATTTGTGCCTGCTGTGTTGTGACTGGCAGTAAAAGAGACCGAAGAAGAACAGGAGGAAATTCAGGGAACAGTTTTGCCTGAGAGAGGAGTGAGAAAGTGGAGAAAGAGTTCAATTTGCTTGAAGAGCCCTGGATCCGGGTGATTGGAAGCAATATGACGATAAGAGAGGTATCACTGATAGATCTGTTCAGTCATGCTCACGAGTTTTTAAGGCTTTCAGGAGAAATGCCTACCCAGGATGCGGCCATCTTAAGGCTCCTTCTAAGTATCGCGATTACAGCCTTTTATCGCTTTGAGGCGAGCGGCGATGAAGATGAGCTGTCAGAGGATGATGACGAGGACTACATTCTGGAGCGATGGAGAAACTACTGGAATTTGGGACATTTTCAGGTTGAGGCATTTGAAAATTATTTGGAGCAGTATAAAGAACGCTTCTGGCTTTTTCATCCGGATAAACCCTTCTGGCAGGTCGCGGGGTTGAAGAACGGAACCGATTATGGTGCCCTTAGCATCCGCGGAAATTTGAAGGAAAGTAATAATAAGCTGACAAAGCATCACTTTAGCATGGCCGATGGGGAAGGCACAGAGCGTCTATCTTACAGCGAGGCCGCACGCTGGATGATTCATTTGAATGCCTATGGTGTAAATGTAAAAACTGACAAAAACGCGGAAGGAGACGGAAAGCCGGCAGGGACAGGGCGCCTAGGCAAACTTGGCCTGTTTTATCTTGAAGGAGACAATCTTTTTGAAACTCTGATGATAAATCTGGTTCCAATGCGGGAGAATGGCGACCTGTGGGGAGAACCGGCTCCTGTTTGGGAAAGAGACATTCGGCGCGGGCAAGGGACATTGATCGGATGCCCCGATAACCTGCCGGAACTTTATACGATTCAGTCAAGAAGACTGCTGCTTAAGAGAGAAAACGGATTTGTCACGGGCTGTAAGGTTATGAATGGCGACTTTTATCCCCTTGAAAATGATTACACAGAGCCTATGTCTATCTGGATATCTTCGGAAAATAAAAATGGGAAAGAATGTGTGTTCCGGCCGAAGATGCATGATCCAAGTGTTCAGGTATGGCGCGAGTTTCCTTCTCTGTTTAGAAGCTTTCAGGAAAACAGAATGCCGGGTATTGTGTCGTGGGTCATAGCGCTGCGTGAAAAGGGATGCCTTCCTCGAAGCCGGAGGCTGGCATACCATTCCGTAGGGATCGCTTATGGAGATGCCATGTGCTACACCTACGGTGATTGTATTGATGATTCCCTGACTATGTCGTCAGAACTTTTGGCTAAGGCGAATGGCGCATGGATAGAAAATATCACGGATCAGGTTGAAAAGTGTAAGAAAACGGCAGATGTGGCAATCTACTATCTTGCAGGCGGCGTTTCTGATCTCATCGCTGATGGAAATCCTGATTTCAAAAAAGGAGAACAGCGAAAACTGAAGGAGCAGTTCTATTCTCTTATCGACCATCCCTTTCGCAAGTGGCTCCGGGAAATCCGGCCGCAGGATGACGGGATGGCTGAGGCAATGAAGAAATGGGAAAAACAGGTACGCAGTCTGGCGCGGCACCTGGGAGAAGACTATATCTTGTCTGTCTCGAATAATATCTGCCGCACCCGGGAGGGAAAAAATGGGACATTGTCTCTTCCGAAGGTCTTGAATATCTATTATGCGACTTTAAACAAGATATACGAAAAAGAAGAGGAAGGAGGGAAAGGTATTGAGAAAAAGTGAGGAAATTAGCGCAGTGGTACAAAGAAAGCTGGAATGGCTGACTCCCCAAAGGGATACAGCGCCCGGAAAGGCAAATCTGGTTAAGCTGAGGCGAGGCGCGGGAAGCGAACCGGGCATGCATCCTGAGCTCATGGGCCTGATCCTGGGTGATATTCCGGAATCGTACCTGAGTAAAAATGGAGTGCCGAGATGTGAAGAATGGTGTGTTTATACGGCGTTGACGTTATATGCCCTGCATCAGCAGGGAGAGAGCCTTTCCATGCATACGGAGGAAAAGCGAAGCGTCGGAAAAGCGCTTGCGCTGCTTGGTAAAACAGAGAGTGATAAAAACGCCCAGGAACGGGTTCAGAGACGGTTCCAGATTCTGGTTCGTTCCAGAGATATGAGAGAAATGTCTTATCGCCTGAGAGGAATCGTGCAGCTTTTGCGGGACGAATCCATAGCCTTGAATTATGCCGGGCTGGCAGGAGACTTATATGATTTTCAACGTGAAGAGGCCAAAGCCAGGCTTTTTTTGAGGTGGGGCCAGGATATGTTCTGGGATAAAGACGAGGATGAAGATGATCATTGACTTTTTTGTTTGAGGAGGGTGCTTATGATGGAGAAGAATCTGTATCTGGATTTTCATATTATTCAGACGGTTCCCCCGAGTTGTGTCAACCGGGATGATATGGGAAGCCCTAAGACGGCGTTTTACGGTGGGGCCATGAGGGCAAGGGTTTCTTCCCAGGCCTGGAAGAAGGCGATGCGTGAGGCGTTTGAGGACTTGCTGGATAAAGACATGCTCGGAAAACGGACGAGAGAGATAGGAGAATTTATCGCCGAAAAAATGAGACAGGTGCGTCCGGAACTGGACGAAGAAACGGCAAAAGCAACGGCCGATTCTCTCTTGGAGCTTGCGGGTGTCAGTTCGGAAGGAAAAAAGAAGGCCTTGTTCCTGGTCAGTAATCCACAGGTCAAAGCCGCCGCGGATGTGGCGTTGGCCTATATGGATGATGCGGCTGAGGCTAAAGACAAAAAGAAAACTTATATAAAAGCGATGGAAAAAGCTCTGCAGGAAGCCCCAAGTGCCGATATCCTTTTATTTGGGCGGATGGCTGCCGGCAATCATAGCTTGGAATATGACGCGGCAGCACAGGTTGCTCATGCTATTTCCACACATGTGGTTACTAATGAGTTTGATTATTTTACCGCTATGGATGAGCTTGATAAAGAGGAATCATCGGGGGCGGGGCATTTGGGGGTTATGGAGTTTAACTCTTCAACTTTGTACCGGTACGCGAATGTTAATATCAGGGAACTCTCAGAAAACCTGGGAGAGGAAGAGATTATACAGATTTTAATGGGTTTTACGGCTGCCTTCATTTGCTCCATGCCAGGCGGGAAGATGGCTTCTTTCGCGAATAAGACTTTGCCGGATATGATATATGTCGCCCTGAGGGAGGATCAGCCTGTGAACCTTGTCGGCGCTTTTGAAATGCCGGTAAGAGCCAAGAGAAAGAATGAGGAGGGCGAAGAAGAATATTGCGGATATGTCCGAGAATCGGAAAAACAGCTAGCGAATTATGCCAAAGAGCTTTATGGCATCTATGATGCGCTTCCGTCTGATTCCTGGATTGTTTCGGGAAACGATATGGGGCTGGCAAAAAAAGTAAATTATAAGGAACTGTTTGGATTTATCGAAAAGGCTGTGAGAAATAGGATGTCATAGGAGGGAGAGCGTTTTGCCGACATTATTATTGAGATTAGGCGCACCTTTACAGTCCTGGGGGTCTTCTTCTTACTATGATAATCGGGAAACCGATGATATGCCAACGAAAAGCGGGATTGTCGGAATGATGGCAGCGGCTCTCGGGCGAAAACGGGATGCAGAGCTGGCAGATCTTGTTAAATTGCAGATGGGGATAAGGGTTGACGCACCGGGAAGACGGGTACGGGATTTTCAGGTGACAAAAATGGGAGAGAAGCTGAACGCTAATATTTCGACCAGGGTGTATCTGAGTGATGCTGTTTTTCTAGCAGGGCTTTATTCAGAAAATGAAGATGAATTAAAAAACCTGGATTTTGCTTTGCGTCATCCCAAATATGCCTTGTTTTTGGGCAGGCGTAGCTGTCCGCCGACATTTCCACTTTCCCTGGGAATCCGGCAGAGAGCTCTATACGAGGCCCTTTATGAGGAAGAGTGGCTTTTACCGGAGAAGGTCAGGAAACGGAGGCTCTGGAAAAATGAGAAAGAGCTCCTGCGCATTGTGATTGAGACAGGAGAGGGCGAAGGGGGTGGGCTGAAAAAGGATTGCCCGCTGTCGTTTTCACCTTTCGGAAGGGAGTATGGTTATCGCCTCATCAAAGAGGTGTCCGGAAAGGACGTTGGTGGAGCAATTTCAGAGGACGGTGTCGGCGTTTCTGAAAAGACGGAAGACCTGACGGGAAAAACAGAGCATGATGCTTTTGAGGAGGTGGAGCAGCGTGTACATGTCAAGGATAAGGTTGAATACAAATAGAAGAAAGACACAGCTGGCACTGGGATCACCTGCAAAAATTCATGGCGCGGTAGAACGGTCTTTTGAAATAAGGCAGGAGCGTACCTTGTGGAGGATTGACCGGTTGGGAGACCGGACGTTTTTGCTGATCGTCAGTCAGGATAAGCCGGATTTGTGCTCTATCGCCGAGCAGTTTGGCTATGAAGGAGATACGGGGGAGTATAAAGTTTACGATACGCACCTTCAACGTGTGAAAGAAAAAAGCATATGGCGCTTCCGCCTGGTGGCAAATCCGACTTTCAGAAAAAAAGGGCAGGAAGACAGAGGCAATGTTACAGCCCACATCTCCCCGGCCTCGCAGATGCAGTGGCTTGAAAAAACAGCGTCAGCTCATGGATTTTCTCTGAAGCCGGAAACGACACAGATTATGTCGTCGACATGGAAACACTTTTATAGAAAGGGGCGAAAAGAAAAGGTTGAATTTGTAGAAGCTGCTTTTGAAGGTGTGCTCCAGGTTGAGGATGAACCCCTTTTCCTTGACGCGCTGGTAAAGGGAATAGGAAGAGAGAAGGCTTATGGAATGGGGATGATGACGGTCATAGGAATTTGAAGCAAAACGGCGTTGAGAGCAGCCAGAGAATGATGTCAGAAATGAAGTTAAAGGAAATGTAGGATAAGGGCCGGAAAAAGGCGGGAAATAAGCAGGGTTCTTTAGTCTATTCCCCGCGCAAGCGGGGGTGATCCTTGGTCGATCAGGCTGGCAATGACGAAAAAGTGCTATTCCCCGCGCAAGCGGGGGTGATCCCGCCTTGCCAGGCTTCAAAGAAAAAATCCTTTCCTATTCCCCGCGCAAGCGGGGGTGATCCCAATGCTTCTTGCTAACTTGTTGGCGTTGTGAACTATTCCCCGCGCAAGCGGGGGTGATCCCCAGATTTTTTTCTTTTTTATATCCAATAACAGCTATTCCCCGCGCAAGCGGGGGTGATCCTATGTACAGGAGATCTGGCATCTTGACAAGGTACTATTCCCCGCGCAAGCGGGGGTGATCCCTTGTCAAGGACGGGCTATAAGCGGCTTGAGGACTATTCCCCGCGCAAGCGGGGGTGATCCTAACGAGGTCTTAGCCGCAGTCAAAAAAGTTGACTATTCCCCGCGCAAGCGGGGGTGATCCCATGCGAAATCTGGGACTGAATGCGTGACGGTACTATTCCCCGCGCAAGCGGGGGTGATCCTGTGTCGTGCTTCCCTGCGTGCCGTTTCTCGACCTATTCTCCGCGCAAGCGGGGGTGATCCTGCCGCGAAAAATCAGGTCAACACCTTGCCTGACTATTCCCCGCGCAAGCGGGGGTGATCCTGGTATAAAACGCCGCAAGCTTGAGGCAGGTATCTATTCCCCGCGCAAGCGGGGGTGATCCTTTCCGGCTTCCCCTCCGGCCCTTTTCGTAGCACTATTCCCCGCGCAAGCGGGGGTGATCCCGAAAATACCGGCGAATTGGACCTTAACAGCAACTATTCCCCGCGCAAGCGGGGGTGATCCCTCCGCACAATCAGGAAAATATGGGCTTCACTTCTATTCCCCGCGCAAGCGGGGGTGATCCTGGATCACGGATCTTAGCCAGATCCGGAAGATGCTATTCCCCGCGCAAGCGGGGGTGATCCCAATGGGCTTGAGAGCTTTCCCGGCCGCTTCCACTATTCCCCGCGCAAGCGGGGGTGATCCCGGACGATAATACATCTGTAGCCATGATTACGGCTATTCCCCGCGCAAGCGGGGGTGATCCCAGGCAAAGGTGAAGCTTTTGAAAATATAAGCGCTATTCCCCGCGCAAGCGGGGGTGATCCTTTCCGGCTTCCCCTCCGGCCCTTTTCGTAGCACTATTCCCCGCGCAAGCGGGGATGATCCTGGAAGTTGGAGGATTTATATGTTGTTCTTCACATAAGTAGGAGGCTTTTCAGCGAGAGGCTGTGCGTAGATTGTTTTCAAAAGATTTGACATTGTGCTTTAAACAGGAAACTTTAAATGAAAGATGACTATTATCTTATAGCAAAAGCAGATAATGAAGAGAATAAAACTTGGCTTCCTCTTTGGATGCATCATAAAGATACTGCGGGAGTTATGGCAAAGCTTGTGAGTAATTGGATATCTCCTGCCACTTTTGCAGCATCGGGATTGGAACCGGAAGCGTTTAGGAAGGCAGCGGTTTTTCTGGCAGCAGTTCACGATATTGGAAAGGCAACGGCGGTTTTTCAGGGAATGATATCAGGAAAAATAGAGGGAAAGAGTGAAGAACTCAAACAGAGAGGCTATTTCCTTGACCTTCATACCAAATTTGATGAAAAAACCCATCATGCCTATACCGGCCAGTGGATATTGCAAAGTGAAACGCTGTCACTTGGAGTCACTGAAAGCTATGCCTCGATAGTAGGGGCGCATCATGGAGTGCCGTTTTCTAATTTCTCTATTGTGGAAAATGACCTGCTCCGGATTTACCCATCACGTTTTTACGGAACGGAGACAGATGAAACGGCAATAAAAAAATGGGAAGATACCTGGAAAGAAATTATTCAGGAAGCCTGCATTCTTTCGGGAATTGAACAGTCAACGCAGTTGCCGAAGCTTGAACAGCCAGCGCAGGTGCTTCTTTCCGGACTGGTGATCATGGCTGACTGGCTGGCCAGCAACACGGCGTACTTCCCTCTTATACCAACAGGTACTGAAGGGAATGAAGAAGCTTATCGTGACCGTATAGAAGAGGGATGGAAAAGAATCAATCTGACAGAAGGATGGCATCCTCAATGGCAATACACAGATGAGCAGGATTTCACGGATAGATTTGGCTTTCCGCCTAATGCCGTGCAGCGGATGGTTTTTGATGCCCTAAAAACGTGCAAAAAACCAGGAATCATGATACTTGAAGCTCAAATGGGCATCGGCAAGACAGAAGCAGCCCTGGCAGCAACTGAATGGATTGCAGAAAAAAACGGGCAAGAAGGTCTTTTCTTCGCTCTTCCGACTCAGGCGACAAGTAATGCTTTGTTTTCAAGACTGTATGACTGGGTAAAGAAAAATGAAGGCGACTGGCGAACGTCTATCCGCTTGGCGCATAGCGCCGCAGAGTTGAACGAGCTTTATGAGCGAATACCGATGGGAGGAGAAGCTCATGTGGACGATGGTGAAATGACGGATGGCGGTATGGAAGTTCACCCCTGGTTTCAGGGAAGCAAGAAAGCGCTGCTTGCCGATATCGTTGTTGGAACGGTGGATCAGTTTCTGATGTCAGCGCTTGCCCGAAAGCATTTTATGCTTCGCCATATCGGCCTTGCCGGGAAAATCGTTGTCATTGACGAATGCCATGCCTATGATGCCTACATGAATCAGTATTTGGATCGGGCGATTCAGTGGATGGGCGCTTATGGCGTGCCGGTTATTCTCATGTCAGCAACGCTGACAAAGCAACGAAGGATAAAAATGGTCAAAAGCTATATGAAAAGCTACTGCCAGTTCTATCTTGGAGAAAAAATAAATTTTCGAGAAGAAAGCCGGAATATTGAAAAGAAGATGGAGAATGAAAACGCCTATCCTCTTTTCACCTGGACAGATGGAAAAGATGTTTACCAGAAAGCCGTTCATCTGGAAGGCGCACAGAGAAAGGTTGGAATAGAATGGCTTGATAATCCGGAAGCCCTTGCCAACCTTTTGGATGACCTTTTAGCTGATGGAGGATGCGCCAGCATTATACTGAACACAGTAAAGAAAGCGCAGGAAGTATATGGAATCTTAAAAGAAAGGCTTGCTGATGCAAAATTTCTGCTTTATCACGCAAATTTCCTTATGCCAGACCGCCTGAAAAAAGAACAGATATTAATTGAACGAATGGGGAAAGCCTCCATGCCTTCTGAGAGATATCGCTTTGTTCTTGTCGGAACACAAGTGCTCGAACAATCGTTGGATTATGATGCGGATGTGATGGTCTCCCAGCCTTGCCCTATGGATCTGCTGTTGCAAAGGATTGGACGGCTGCACAGGCATTCAGGAAAAGATGGAAAGCGTCCATTGCGATTGCAGGACGCCAAGTGCTTTATTTTAAGAGATGGAGAACATAATTATGATGCAGGGACGAAGCAAATATATTCTCCTTATCTTTTGGAAAAAACCCTTTTAAAGCTGCCCCTCACAATCAATCTGCCGTATGATATTCCTGCATTAGTAGAATCCGTCTATCATATACCAAATCCTGCAGAAACCGCAGAAGAAGACAAGTTGCCAGGAATGAGTGAAAGGCGGAACGAATATCTGGATAAAACGCAGAGAAAAGAAGAACGAGGAAAAAATCACTTGCTAAGAGGGCCTGAAAGATCAAAAAATCACTGTTCTTTGACGGATTTTCTCAAAAACCCGGAGAATTCTACAGATGAAATAGCAGAAGCTTCTGTAAGAGATTCGAGAATGAGTTTGGATGTTCTGGCATTAATAAGGGAAAAAAGCGGGCTTATCCGCTTTATAGGTGAGGATTCGAAAGAAATCAGAGCAGATATGGTTCCAGATCTCAGCCTGGCCAGAAAAATATCTGAGCAAAGACTTAAGCTTCCTCACATATTAAGCAGGAACGAAGCGGTTATCGGAGAAATTGAGAGACGTAATGCCGAAGAACTGCCGCTATGGCAGGAATCTCCATGGCTGAAAGGAAAGCTTGTGCTTTTGTTCGATGAGGAGCAAAAGACGGTTTTAGATAACTTTTCGCTGAGCTATGATTCTGAGATGGGCTTACGATATAAAACATTTGTGTGACTTCCTGCAATGTCCGGTGTGAATAGCTTTTTCTGTATTTTACATATATCGGAAAGATGACTGGACGGTAAAACTGTAGAGCTTGAGATAGTGTAAAATGAAAAAGGAAAAATATGTGGGAGTGACCTTGTCTGTTTTGTGCATAAAACCGGTGGTTTTGTCTATGTACTTTAAACAAAGCATATTTATAATAAAAATGATGCCGAAAAATATATTTACGAGCATTTCCTCTATACATTCCACTCGACAAAAATCACTTTTTGTGAGAAAATATAATCATGTGTTGCATTCCTTTCTGGCAGGCTGGCATCTTTTTTTGAGTTGGCATTTTTTTGAAATCATAAACACAGGATGGGTTGTCTCGATCTTTTTCACTTTATAGCCCATCCGCAGATCTGAGGAGAAGACTGAGGAGAAGACTGACTATGGAAAAAAGGCGAACTCTTGGCCAGTATCGGGCCATCGACCTTTTCAGTTTTGCGGTGATGCTGGCCATCGGCGAGTTTCTCATTGTCATGGCCGGGAACTACTGGTTCCCGGAGCAGCCTTTTACGGTGTCGCTGACCGCGGCCATTACCTGCATCGTGTACATGCGATGGGGATATTACGGCGCGATCCACGCGGTGCTCGGCGGCTTTGTCTTTTGTTATTTTTCGGGGGCGGGCGCATCGCAGTACCTTTACTACTGCGTCGGCAACCTGCTATCGGTCGTTTCGTGCCTTTTTCTCAAAAAGATGGGAAAAGAAAAGGTACGGACAAGCGGCTGGGGGCTTTTCTTCCCCATTCTGGTGCTCCTCCTTATGCAGCTTGGCCGCGGCCTCGTTGCTCTTATAAGCGGCGCACCGCTTGCTACCCTGGAGGGCTTTTTCCTGACGGACAGCCTCTCCATGGTATTTACTTTTGTGATCATCTGGATAGCCAGAAGGCTGGACGGTATCTATGAAGATCAAAAACACTATCTTCTCCGCCTGAATGCGGAGCAGAAAAGGGAAAAGGAGGTAAATTATGAAAGCTAAAGCGGCGGATTTCCTCGACTACGATCAGGAGTCGGGGATCTATCTGGAGAATCCGGAGCAGGCTGTCCGCGACGATGTGGAAAAGCATTACTGGCGCCATGTCGGGCGGACGATCGTTAAGGACTGGCGGCTGTACCTGATGCTGGTACCCATGCTGCTCGTGTTCTTGTTCTGGCGCTACTTTCCGATGTACGAGCTGCTGGGATGCTTCAAGGTGTCGGACAATGTCCTGCCTGTCTCACAACAGCTCTTCTCGGGATTTTCGTACTTCAAGCGGCTCTTGTTCGCTGGGGACGGTCTTTCCACAGATTTCTGGAGGGCTCTGCGGAACACATTTCTGTTAAGCTTCTATGGTCTGTGCTTCGGCTTCCCCATGCCCATCATCCTGGCCTTGTTCTTTAACGAGGTGCGCTCCAACATCACCCGGAGCGTGGTACAGGTCCTGACTTACCTTCCGAAGTTCATGTCTACCGTCGTCATGACCTCGCTGGTAACGATGCTTGTCAAGCAGGGCTCCTTAACCACAGGTATGGGTATCGTCAGCCGGTTCCTGGCCGGCGCGGGGCTTATCAGCCAGGAGGTGGCCCAGGCAGGCCTTCTTAACAATCCTGCCTTCTTCCGCTCCATATACCAGATAAGCGGTATCTGGGAGAGCGCGGGCTACGACAGCATTGTCTTCTTTGCCGCCATCATCGCGATCTCGCCCACAAGCTACGAGGCCGCCCAGATCGACGGCGCCGACAAGATGGCCCAGATGAAGTACGTGGTGCTTCCCAGCATTCTGTCGACCATCGTCATCATGCTTATCACCCGTATCGGTTCGCTCCTCAACATCGGGTATGAGAAGGTCCTTCTTCTCTACAACCCGAACACGTATGTGACAGCAGACGTGGTATCCACCTTCGCCTATCGGAACGGCATGGGGACCGGTGCCGGCAACGGAATAGCGGCGGCGGCCGAAATGATGAACAACGTCATCGGCATGCTGCTGGTTATCGGAGCCAATACCATTGCCCGTAAGGCATCCAATACATCGCTATATTAATAGGAGGGTGTCATGAAGCGAAAACTTGAACTCTCTGAGCTGATCTTTAAGATCATCAGCTATACCCTGCTGATCGTCTTTGCCCTTTGCTGCCTGTATCCTTTTGTCTATGCCATCAGCGCATCCATAAGCGGCAGGGCGGCGGTAGAATATGGCTCCGTCGTGCTTTTCCCCAAGGACATCCAGTTTGACGCTTTTGCCAGGATGTTCAACGACAACATGTTCTGGAACGCGTATTCCAATACCCTGTTCCTGACCCTCTATGGTACCATCTGGGCCATGTTTGTCGCTATCCTGGGCGCCTATGCCCTGTCAAAGCGGCGCCTTTTGTTCCGTACCTTCTTCAACTTCTTCCTGGTCTTTACCATGTGGTTCTCCGCCGGTATTGTTCCCCAGTACCTGAACTACCTGGCTACCAAGGATGTCTTTAATGCCATGGGCATAACGGATGATAAATGGCTGGTCGTCATTGCCATGGGTATGCAGGCCATGAACATCATCCTGCTCCGAAATGCCTTTGAAGGTGTTCCCTCTGAGATTGAAGAAGCGGCTATCGTCGATGGCGCTTCCGAGTTCCAGGTCCTGACACAGGTGTACATCCCCATGAGCAAGTCCACCATCGCAACGGTGGCCCTGTTCTTTGCCATCTCCCGCTGGAATGGTTACTTCTGGGCGCGCCAGATGATCTCCAACTCCAACGAGCATCCTCTGCAGGTCTTCATCCGTCTCCGCCTGGAGCAGTACACAGACCCCGAGACCATGGCCGGCTGGAACGAGACCTTTGCCTCGAACTCGGTCATCTACGCCCTGATCGTGTGCTCCATTGTACCGATCCTGATCATCTATCCTTTCATCCAGAAATACTTTGCCAAGGGCGTCAACGTCGGCGGCGTGAAAGAATAAGACTTACGGTTTACCCCTGTTTTTGGCTCTTTACAAGTTGTCCTGACATAAAAAGGACATAAAAGGAGGCTATTATGAAAAAGTTAAATGCGGCGCTGGCACTGGTTCTGGCATCCTGCCTTATGATTACCGGCTGCGGCCCGAAGATTCCGGTCTATGTGGATGGAACCGGCGCTCCTGCCGCTTCTGCTCCCACGGCTTCCACCCCCAAGACAGAAGCACCCGCTGCTGAGACAGCAGCTCCGGCTGCCGAGACCGCGGCGGCAACAGAAACCGCTCCGGCTTCCCTTGAGTACGCTCCCGGAACCGTGCTCCGCATGGCTACCGGCTATAACAGCACCAAGACGGGCATCGCTTTTGATCCTGATACCGCCGGAGCCGGCATCACCCTGGCTGACGGCGTCAACTACAATGCCGGCGACCTGAAGCCCACCTGGGTTGAAGTCGAAAAGCGCCTGGGCATCAAGTTTGAAGACAAGTACACCGGCAATTCCGCTTCCAAGGAATTTGAGTACTGGAAAGAGCGTCTTGGCGAGGTTGATATGGTGTCCGGTACGGCAGCCCTTCTTACCGAGAACGGCGAGGCCGGCAGCCTTGTGAACATTGCCCAGTATCTGGACCTTATGCCCAACTTCAAGGCTTATCTGGATGCCAACCCCATCGTCCGCCTCTCCATCACCGGCAACACCGACACGGGCGCCATCTATTTCAGCCCCTACTTCGACGGTGTTAACGATATCGAGCGTATGCCCCTTATGCGTGTGGACTTTGTCCAGAAGCTTCTGGACGGCGAAGGCGCTTTCGAGGCTGAGGCCTCCAATAAGCTTGCGGCTGCTGTCTATGAGCCCTATATGCCCACCTCCGGCCAGGTGACTGTTGACGTTGTCAACGCGGAAGGCACCGCTGCCGAGACCGTGACCAAGGACTATGACGCCGCCGGCAACATCGTGGCGAACATGAACGCCGCCGGCGAGCTGGATGGCGTAGCCGCTGTCAACATGCTCCGCGACTACATTGACAAGGCTTACAACGGCTACTACGGCACCAACCGTTCCGACCTGTTCATCGGCCAGAACGCCGCCTGGGACGCTGACGAGCTTGTCGCCCTTCTCCGCTGCGTGGTCGCCAATCCCCAGACCCTTAACGGCACCGATTCCATCCAGGGCCTGTTCACCCGCGAGGATAACAACAACCAGCGCCGTGTCGATATGTTCCGCTTTGCCGGCACCCTGTTCGGCATCCGCGGCCTTGAGTCCCGCCAGGATTACCTCTATGTCGGCCATGACGGAAAGCTTCATGACGCCCGCCAGGAAGAGGAGACCTACAAGGCTCTCGAAAGAGTCAATGCCATGCTTAAGGAAGGCCTGATCTCCAAGTCCTTCGTTGAGACATCGGAAGAGAACTCCGGCACCTACCTTGAGAACGACCTTGGCTTTATGCACTATGACTACAATCAGACCCAGACCATCCTTAACGAGACCAAGCTCCAGAAAGAGGATGGCGAGAAGTACATGGCGGTCATGGTTCCCGTTGCCCGCTGGTATGACGGCACCGATGAGAACGGTGTGTACATGCACTTTACCGAGTCCTGGCGTTCGGTCAAGACCGATGGCTGGGGCATCAGCAAAGCCGGCGTCGGCTCCGACACCAACAAGCTCAACGCGGCCCTGGCTCTTATTGATATGGCGTTCTCCGAGGAAGGCCAGATCCTGATGAGCTATGGCCCGGATGCCTTCATCAAGACCAATGAAGACGGCAGCTATGTGACCTTCAACTTCAACGGCAAGGAGATGCCTGTTATCGCCGATGCCACCAAGGAAGAGCTCTGGACGCTGGCTTCCGGCAACTACACCAACTTCGCCCGCTTCTACTTAGGCTCCACCCTTTCCTTCGTGAAGAACCAGGCCTTTGAATATCAGTGCACCACCGATGCCGGCCAGGAGGGCGCGGGCCACATTTCCACAGCCATCGCCCTTGGCGTTATCAAGCACCCGGCTCTTGAGGTTGCTGAAAATCAGTGGTACACCTCTGTTCCCACTGTTCTGCCGACCACCACGATCGAGAACGGAACCTTAAGCGGCTATACCGAGCTGACCGAGAAATTCTCTCAGCAGAAGGGCGGCGATAACCTGCTGGTCAATCTGATCGTTAACGGCTATACCGACGCCGAGATGACAGATGCCGCCGCTACAGCAGCCAACGTTGCAAGCAAGTGGAACGGCGGCCGTTACCTTGCCATCAAGCAGGGTGCCTGGGACCGTGACCTCGCTTACTATCATTCCATGAACTAAAAAACTCCTGACGGGGAGAGGAAGCGAAGTGTTGCGCATTTTGCTCCTCCCCCCGGAACAGGATCGTTGGTTACCTTCAGATGAGGGAGGTCATCATGTATAAAAAGCAGTTAAAGGTGCAAAAATTTCTTTGCCTGGCGGCTATCATCGTGAGTGCGCTGGTGTTCGTGTATGCACTGGGTATCATGACCGACCTGTATGATAGCCTTTACGGCACAATGACGAATCCGGGCAACCTGTACCAGACAGACGTGCCGGGTTCCATTGTCTATTATAATATGCAGCTTTTCAACAGGACATTTTTGATGTATGCCATCGGCATGATCCTTCTGGCCGTCCTGCTGTTCATCACCAACACCCATTCCCGCAGGCGCTATTACATCGGCAACTTCATCGCTGTAGCGCTCTACACGGCGGGGGCTGTATATCTTTCCCTGTTTGCCCATGAGTATATCGAGATCTTCAAGGCTCAGTTCCTCCAGGTGGATTTTGCCGCCCTGGAAGCGCACGCGGAGATCTGGGGCACGCTTTACACCCAGTCAACTTTCTGGTTTGACGCACATTATGTGGTCTTTGCCCTTCTCCTCCTGTCGGCGGCTCTCCTGATCATCAATGCTCTTTGGAAGATCCTGCTGATGAGGGCCGAGGGGCGCCTTATCCGTGAAGGAAGGAGGGCTAACGCATGAGTAACCAGACCAATCAGGTTAACGAAGAAGTCCTCTCCCCGGCTGAGGAGCTCTCCCTCCAGAGGGACCGCCTCCGCTTTATCAAAAACAGCCAGTCGGCAAACCTGTGTTACCTGGGGATCCTCCTGGATGTGTTCTTCTTTGTCAGCATCTACAAATCGGATGTGGGCACGTATTACTACAACATCCTGGTCGGAGCCTCCATTGTCTATAATCTGGTCTTCCTGCTGGCCGTCTTTCTTTCCTCCGAAGGAGTCAAGAACTATAAGGCGGGCTACTCCTATCTTCTGATAGCGGCGGGGATCGGCCAGATCATCCGTATTTTCATCTATCCGATGCGCGCCCATGCGGCCATGACGCTGGTTAACGGTGTCAGCACCAAGGTCATGGGGACCGGGCAGTTCATCCGCGTCGTGCTCTATCTGGCTCTGTCGGCTCTCTGCCTTGCAGCGGCGGCTGTGATCAATTTACGGAAGTGCGGGGAACTTAACGAACACATGAAAACCCTGGAAGGCCAGAGCGCGTAAGGAGATGAGGAAATGGCAACGCTGAACTTACAGCATATCGATAAGATATATGATAACAATGTCCAGGCTGTCTTTGACTTCAACCTGGACGTGTCCGACGGCGAGCTGATTGTCCTGGTAGGCCCCTCCGGCTGCGGAAAGTCCACAACGCTGCGCATGGTGGCAGGGCTTGAGGATATCTCCCGGGGAAAACTTCTCCTGGATGGCAAGGACATCACCGCCGCTCCGGCAAAGGACCGTGACATGGCGATGGTTTTCCAGAGCTATGCCCTTTACGGCCACATGACCATTTACGAGAACATGGCATTCTCTCTGACCCTCCGGAAAGAGAACCCCAATGTCATCCACAAAAAAGTCCTGGCGGCGGCCGAGGTCCTTGGCCTTACCAGCCAGCTGAACAAAAAGCCGGCCCAGCTTTCCGGCGGCCAGAGGCAGAGGGTTGCCATGGGGCGCTCCATCGTGCGTAACCCCAAGGTCTTCCTGTTCGACGAACCCTTGTCCAACCTGGACGCGAAGCTCCGCGGCGCGACAAGGCGCGAGATCCTTCTGCTCCACAAGAGGCTTCAGGCCACGATGCTGTACGTCACCCACGACCAGACCGAAGCTCTGACCCTGGCGGACCGCATTGTGTGTATGTCCATGGGCCATGTCCAGCAGGTCGGTACGCCCCTGGAGCTTTACGATTCCCCGGACAACATCTTTGTCGCCAGCTTCATCGGCCTTCCGCCCATGAACTTCTTCGACGTGGTGGTGAAGGACGGCACCCTTGAGGGCAAGGGCTTCTCCGTTTCCCTCAGCGAGGAAGAGAAGCACCTCCTGGCCGCCTATAACAACAAAGAGATCGTCCTTGGCGTCCGCCCGGAGAACATCCTGGCAGGCCCGGGAGTTCCGGCTACGGTATTTAGCAATGAAAACCTTGGGATGAATACCCTTGTTCATGCCCATATCGGTGGTTCCGGCATCAAGGTTAGTGCCAAGCTTAAGGGCTGGTGCGATTACAAGGCGGGAGACCCCATCTCCTTCACCTTCAACCGCAAGCACTTCTTTGATAAAGAGACCACAAAGGCTATCAGAGGGGGTAAGTTGTAATGGAAAAGAAACAACCCAGAGGCATTAAAGAAGCCTGGAGAAAGTTCCTGGTTGCCTTAAAGCGCAGGCCTCAGCTGATCCCGCTGTGCGCCATGGTGCTTTCCTTCCTGTTCTATTCCCTCAACCTGTCCTACATTTCGGACACGACGGCTAAGATCCAGGGAACGGGCATGGGACTTGCGGGCTTCTGCACGATGCTGTTTTCCATGCTTTGCTTCATGTGCTTTTTGAACGCCTTTCCGTACAGGAAAAAGACAAACTGGCTGATGGTCATCCTGATGTTCGCCATGCTGGCGATCATCATCACTGCGGATGTGTTCTACATCCAGGCTATTTATGCCGCCGTCTTCCGGGCGGAAAACCCGATCATCGTCACCAGGTCCATCGAGTATATCGCCTATGCCGAGTGGTATCTCAGGATACACATCTGGATGCTGGGCATCACCATCGCCCTGATCATCCTGCTTCCGGTGTACGGCAAGCTTCTGCGCAAGGTGAAGACCTCCATCGATGTGGAAGACAACGGCAACATGGGCACCATCGATATCGCCGGAGATGACTGAGTAAATAGCATGCCCAGCTCTTTGCTGGGACATGGGGGGTCAGGCCCCTTTCAGGGTCTGGCCCCTTTGTAAGGCAGAGGAGTCTGTATGAGCAAAAAGAAAGCGGTTAAGCCCGACATCCAGAAAGAAGCGGACTATTATAAACTGAAAACCAAGGCGGTGCAGGACCTGGCGGAGGCCAACGAGGGAAACGCCCCGGAGTATTCCGAGGAGGAGCTGAAAAAATACCGGTCACGCGGAGGAATCAAGCTTTCCGACGGCGTAAAGCTGGTCCTGGTCAAGTGGTGGTTCGCGGGGGCCGTGTGCTTTTTCTTCATCTGGGGGCTGGGAACCTATGTGGCGGATATGCTGGATATGCTGGTCATCACAGGCATCGCCCTCGGGATCGTCACAGACCTTCTGACCAATAATGCCCTGCGTTTCATGGAAAAGACAAAGGGAGCGGCGGACCGCTTCATCATGGTCACTATCCGGGGCTACATAAGCTTTATCCTGAACATTTTTTACGCCTACCTTCTGCTGGCTCTTGTGTTTATCCTCTATAACGTCATCAACCTGGTCGCGCTCCGGATCACGGGAGCTGTTGACACGGTCACCCTGGGCGTCGGCCCCATCCTGTTCGGCCTTTTCTATACGGGTTTTGACCTTCTTCTTATCGAGGTCAAGCACCTGATCGCCGGGATGTTTGCGGGAAGGCCGAAGAAAGATACGGTCCATGTGAGGGGAACGGCGCCGGAGGTGAGAAAACAGGAGGCCAAGGAGCGTAAGGCGAAAAACAGGAAATGAGAGAACGGAAAGTCCGGATGAAAACAACTCACATGAACGGACTATACTAGTTACACTTAATAGTTGCCGAAGGCAACTATTCTAGTGTAACTGCATA
>CAMNNO010000044.1 GCA_946545475.1 uncultured Blautia sp. | reverse complement strand
TACGGATATTCGAAACGAGATCAAAGCCTACATTGTCCGAGAGGGCATGACCATGAGTGAGGTCGTGGAGCGGCTGGCCGAGGAATACGGTTGGAGCGAAAGTGTCCCCAATCTGTCCGGCAAGCTGCGCCGGGGTTCGCTGCGCTACGGCGAGGCTGTGGAGCTTGCAGATGTGCTTGGCTACGATATTATCTGGCAGAAGCGGAAATAAAGTATGTTTTACAGGAGGATTTGCCTATGGGATAAGGAGGGGTGGATATAAACACATATGGGTATGTGCTGGTCAGCACAAAAGATCAGAATGAAGATCGGCAACTGATCGCCCTGCATGAGCTGGGGTTGGTCGATAAGCAAATCTATGTGGACAAGCAATCCGGCAAGGATTTCAACCGTCCGCAGTATCAGAAGCTGCTAAAGAAACTGCGTCCCGGTGATCTGCTCTATATCAAGAGCATTGATCGCCTGGGACGCAACTACGAAGAGATTCAAAACCAATGGCGGGTGCTGACGAAAGAAAAGGGCGTGGATATCTGCATCGTGGATATGCCGATCCTGGATACTCGCAGGGGAAAAGATCTGCTTGGAACCTTTATCAGTGAAATCTTGTGGTCCGATTTGATACAATCATATGAAAGCGCATACAGGCTGAAGAGCCCTTGAAATCAGGCATTTTTCCGAAGTAGCCTGATTTTTTTATGCCTTCCGGCGGGGCAGTTTTGCTCTTTTCCGGCGGGTGACGATCATGCGCTCGGAGGCTGGGTGCATACAAGCACACGATAAATCGTGTGATAGTTCAATCGTGTGTTTGTTTGCACCCAGAGAAAAACGGCGTCGGAGTGATCAGTTCCGACGCCGCCTTTTACTTGTTTGCAAATCTCTTTCGTTAGGTCTCGTCAACTGTATAACACAGAATTGCAGCAGCCGTTGCAAGTGCCGCACCGATCAACCACAAAATCACATAATTCCCTGTGGAAGCAACAAGGATCCCTCCCAACCAAGTGCTGATAAAACTTCCAGCCTGATGAAATACAAACGCCGTGCCGGACAGGAGCCCCAGCCGTCCGGAACCGTACAGCTTGCTCAGAAGGTTCGTTGTCGGCGGGACAGTGGAGTTACCAATCAGACCGAGGAAAACGACAAAGAAAAAGATGGCAGGGAGTGTTTTCGGCATAAGCAGAAAAGCGATCACCGTCAGTGGCCGGAGCGCATAGCAGGTACCGACTACCCATTTGCACTTCATTTTTAGGCAGAGAAAGCCCGCAATCATCGGGCCGACCATCCCCATGATCCCGTAAACCGTAAAAGCCAGCGCCGCCTGGTCACCGGAAAAACCGTAGCTCAGGATCTGTGAATACAGCTGTGTCTCAATGATCGCCATAAAATATCCGCAGGTGAAGAATGCCAGAGCCAGGTGAAGGAATCCCTTGCTCCGAAGCGCTTCTTTGACAATGGACAGAACCGGGGTTTTCTGATCAGAGTCCGCATTGCCTGCCGGGCGGAAGGCTTTTTCTTTGCTGTAAAGCCACACAGAGGCTATCATAACAACCGCGGTCAATGCCGTAAGCCCGATCATGACCGCCCGCAGCCCGCCTGCGTCAGACAGCGACTGCGCAAATGGCGAAAGGACGGCACCTCCGATCCCTCCGGCCCCGTTGATGATCCCGGAAATACCGACCGCTCTCTTCTCTCCGAGCATGGGTGTGACGGCGCTCATGACGATTCCAAAAGCCATGGCACCGGTGCCGCATCCCAGAAAGAGTCCGAGCGCAATGTTGAGCATCCAAGGTTTTGTGCAGAGCGGGATCAGCAAAAAACCTGCGACCAGTAATACAGAGCCTCCGATCAGGACATGAGAGTTTGTTTTTCTGAGCGCCAATGCTCCGGAGAACGGCTGTGCGACACCGTAAAGGAGCTGCGCAATGGCAACCGAAAAACTGACATTGACTGCGCCGATGCCTGTTTCTCCTGCTATGACCGATGAGATCAGTCCATAGTTGACACGCACGCCGTTATTGATCGCCGTAACAAAACATCCGATCAGGACGATCAGAACAATCTCTATGGGTTTGACCGTTTTTTTGCCGTCCGCCGTTCCATTCCTCATCACGTACACCTTCCCTCAAAATCCGCCTTGACACGATAGTGGACTGTGAATATAATATGCATCGAAAACAGTTTTGTCAATTTAATGTATTTTAATTTTAACTATAATTCCATTGAACTATTATGCTGGGAGATGGCTGTTATGGAATTGAAGTATCTTCAGACTTTTCATACCATCGTGCAGGAAGGCGGCTTCACGAAAGCGGCGGAAAAGCTGAACTACACCCTGTCTACCATAACGTGGCAGATGAATCAGCTCGAACAGGAGCTTAATGTCCGGCTGTTTGAAAAGATTGGAAGAAAGATGGTCCTGACCAAAGCCGGTCAGCAAATGATTCCCTATGTAGAGGATGTCCTTGAATCGCTGGATAAACTTTCCTGTTTTGATGGAGGTTTGGAATCTTTTCAGGGCGAGCTGCATATAGGAATTGCCGAGACACAGCTTTGTTACCGCATCCCGGCAATCCTCCGCGAATATAACAAACATGTGCCGGGAGCAAGACTCTTTCTTCGCTCCATGAACTGTTATGAGATACGCGACGCACTGATAGACGGCTCTCTGGATCTCGGACTGTTTTATGAAGAGACCGGCGGGATCGGCAGCAATCTGACCACATACCCGGTCGGAGCCTTTCGTCTGTCACTTGTCATGTCGCCGGGTCTTGCACCGGGTTTCAGCAGTTTTTTGACAGAGGGACAGATCCCTGTCCCGTTTGTGATCAATGAGACCAACTGTATTTTCCGGCAGATATTCGAAACATGGCTGAAGGAGAATGATATCCGCCTGAATCAGGTAACAGAGCTTTGGAGTATCCCCACCATCAAGAATCTGGTAATGAACGGCTACGGTTTTTCTTTTCTGCCCACTTTCACTGTGCAGGAAGAACTGAATTCCGGCAGCCTTGTGGAATTTCCAATATGCACGCGCCCGGCAGAGATCCATGCGGTATGCGCTCATCACAGCAACAAGTGGATCAGCCCGGCAATGAAACTGTTCATAGAACTTGTGACGGAGCAAAAATAGAGGCATTGGGGCGTCTCCCGTACAGGAAATTGGCAAAGTGACTTTATCGTTTAGCATGACAGCGCCTCTTCGGAGGCACAGATAGAATAGAAAGCGGCGGTGCCGGAGTGATCAATTCCGACACCGCCTTTTTCTGTTTTAGCCGTTGTTCTGCCGGTACTCCCGGCCGATCGCCTTGGCCCGAGCGACCATTTGATAGATCCGCACCTCTGAGAGTTTAAGCTCCGCGGCGATCTCCTTGACGGAGAAGCCGAGCAGTTCTTTCATCTCGAATACTTTTGAAATACGGACGTCTTCGGCATCCATCGCGGCCTTGATGCTCGAATACTCTGATTTCGCCATAGCGCTTTCCTCGGGAGAGGCACCGGCGGCCGGTTCGTATCCGCTTTCGACCAGCCCGTCCCAACTGATGACAGGAGCCTGCTTGTCCTCTTTATGAGGGCAATTGGTACAGCTGTTCGTGTCAGGGCACTTGATGTATGCCTTCCGCTTTCCGGGGATCATGCATGGAAGCGTTCATTTGCGAAGTATCAGCTCAGACCTAGATACATACTAACAGTTTTCAAATGCGGTCAGCAGAAATGTTGGCCGCTATTCTTATGCACATTTTCAGAAAGAAGGTGTTTTATGAAATCAAGAGCAGAGCAGTTGGACGAGATGAGCAAGGCTATTCTGATCGCAACGGATCGCATCCGTTATTACAAGCAACAGGACAAAATGCTTCAAAGCGAGATCAAGCGGCTGACGCGGAATGAAAGAACACATCGCTTGTGTACGCGCGGCGGCATGATTGAAGCTTTCATACAAGAGCCGGAGAAGCTATCAGATGATCAGGTGATGGAGCTGCTGACCGTAGCGTTTCGTCAGCCAGCGGTTTCAGATCTTTTGCAAAACATGTTGGAAGAAACGAAAGCAAACCCCTTGCCCGAAGGGTAAGGGCGCAATTATACACCACGTCGCCGCAAACCCCATATCCCTCGCTTCCCCGTGGCTACAGGAAAGCTCGTCCATTCCGTTGCGGCTCCTTCTCCCCACAAAGCCAGATCGGCTTTGCGGGGGCCCCAGGGTGGTGTCCTTGCGCTCTCCGAGGGCTCTTGCAGAGGGCTCGATGGAGAAAAAGTGTTTTCTCCATCCAGGGGACGCTGCTCTTCCCCTGCGCCGCTGCGCGGCTACCCTTTTGCGCGCATGACAGAAAGAAACGGTTGTGACCATCCGTTTCTTTCCATCATGCCTTTGTACGCAGTACCGTTTTTTTGCGGTGCTGCATTTTTATGTCATGGCGAAGGAGGTGAATTGCATGCCATGTCCACATTTCAAAATCACGATCACGCAGCGCAGCCGAGGCCAGTCCGCGGTGGCGGGCGCTGCGTATCAAAGCGGCGAAAAACTGTTTTCCGAGTATGACCTCAAATGGAAATCCTATGCCGAGAAGCAGGGCATCGTTTACACGGAGATCATGCTTCCGGCAAATGCCCCGCCGGAATATTACGACAGAAACACGCTCTGGAACTCCGTAGAGAAAAATGAAAAACAGTGGAACTCACAGCTTGCCCGACGCATCGTTCTGGCGCTCCCGCGTGAAGTCCCGACTGACCAATTTCCGACCATGCTACAAGACTTCTGCCGGGAGCATTTTGTTTCTCAAGGTATGTGCGTGGACTTTGCCATTCACGACAAGGGCGACGGTAATCCTCACGCGCACATCATGCTGACCATGCGGGCTATGGATGAGCGGGGAAATTGGCTTCCGAAAAGTAGAAAAGTTTACGATCTGGACGAAAATGGCGAGCGCATCCGTCTGCCGTCCGGCAATTGGAAAAGCCACAAGGAAGAAACTGTCGATTGGAACGATCAGAGCAAAGCGGAAATCTGGCGGCAAGGCTGGGAAACCGTCACAAATGATTATCTGGAACGGAACAACCGGCCGGAACGCGTCGATCTCCGCTCCTTCAAGCGACAGGGAATCGACCTTGCCCCTACGATCCACCTCGGCCCCGCTGTTACGCAGATGGAAAAACGCGGCATCGAGACGGATATGGGAAATCTCAACCGGGAGATCAAACAGGTCAACCGTGCGCTGCTGGTGATCCGAAAACTACTTGCCGATCTGCAAAGCTGGATCGCGGAACTTAGGGAAAAACGGAATCGGCTGATCGAGGAAATGCGCGAGCCGACGCTTCCTGAGCTGCTGACTCAGTATCTTGATTCTCGCCGCGACGAACGCAGCGATTGGTCTGTTTCCGGCCAGCGCAAAGGTACGACTATGGATTTGCAAATGGTCTCTCATGCCGTTGTGTATTTGCAGGAGCATGAGATCGCCACAGTCGAGGATCTGCAAAACCATCTGAATGAAAAGCAGACTGTGTTTGACGATCTGGACGGCCAGATCCGCGACAAGGAAAAGCGGATGCGGGAAATCCAGTCTCAGATCAAAGCGTGGGATTCCGTTGAGCGGTTGTTGCCCATCCATCACGAATACATCAAGATCGGCTGGAAGAGCAAGAAAGAAAAGTTCTACCAAGCACACAAGGCGGAGATCGACGAATACAACAAAGCCTTCCGTCTGCTAATCAAGCTCTATCCGGATAAAAAGGTACCCATTAGCAGTTTGAGGGCTGAACTGGAAAAGCTGCCCGCTGAAATCGCTGATCTTAAGCCGGAGTTTGAATCTGTCAAGGCCGATCTGGACGAACTGAAAACTGTCCGTTCCATTATTACGCCGCCGGAAGAAAAGCCGAAGGAAAAGGAAGAGTCCCAGGTGACTGTAACACAGGCGCCGAAAGAAAAAGCTTCGCTCATCGACAGGCTGCATGACAAGCAGGAATACGTGAAAGAACGGGATCGTCAGACCCCGCCGAAGAAATCTCAATCCCATAGCTGGGATAATGAATTATGAAAGGAATGATCAGAATGGAAGAAAACGAAATCATGGAGAAAGAAGACAACATCGTTTATCTCAATCCCTACACGCGGGAAGAATTGCTGGAAATGATGCGGGAGGCGGGATGCTCCGATGATCCTGAGCCCTCCCCGCCCGAATTCTTTTTCACCAATACCGATCCGTATACGCAGAAGCCCAGATTGGAGGACGGTCATTTTTGTCATGACCTCCGGTTCGATGATGAGGGCCATATCGTGGTGAAAAACCTGTCGGCGTACTGGCTGCCGGATATCCGTATCGAGAGGGAGATCGCCGGTACGGTGTACACCGTGACCGGCAGCTATGAGGGTACAGAGACGCTGGATAAAAAACTGCTGCGGATCATGATCAGAAATATGGAGGATTCAGAATGACAAATACGACAAACCTTGCTATAATGGAGCCGACCAATCCTGTGCAGACAGTTGCCCTCGAAAAGGAGGAAACAGAAATGTTAAGGGCAACTGATAAGATTACCGCGTTATACTGCCGTCTCTCACAGGAGGATTCCCTTGATGGGGAGTCGAATTCCATATCCAATCAAAAAAAGCTGTTACTGGCCTATTGTAAGGATCACAATCTGCCGAATCCGGTCTTTTTCGTGGATGACGGATACAGCGGAACCGACTATGACCGTCCCGGCTTCCAGTCCATGCTGGATGAGATCGAAGCGGGAAGAGTGGCCGTCTGCTGTACAAAAGACCTGTCGCGCCTCGGACGTAATTCCACGCTGACGGGTATGTTCATCAACATCACCTTTGCAAAGCACAATGTCCGGTATATCGCCATCAATGACAATTACGACACGCTGAATCCGAACAGCGTTGATAATGATTTTGCCGGAATAAGGATGTGGTTCAACGAGTTCTATGCTCGCGATACCAGCCGAAAGATCCGCGCAGTCAACAAGGCGAAGGGCGAACGAGGCGAGCGTCTTACCACGAATGTCCCCTATGGATACCGGAAGAACCCGGAGGATGGCAAGGACTGGATCATTGACGAGGAAGCGGCCATGGTAGTCCGCCATATCTTTGATCTCTGTATGGAGGGTCGTGGGCCGATGCAGATCGCTAAGCAGCTCAAAGAGGAAATGATCCTGAATCCCACCGCTTACAAGCTAAAAAATGGGATCAAGAGTCCAAGCCCGGAGCCCGCCGATCCTTACAACTGGAACAACAGTACCGTCGTCCATATTCTGGAACGGCAGGAGTATACCGGCTGCACGGTCAATTTCAAGACCTATACCAACTCCATTTGGGACAAAAAACAGCGGGAGACCCCGGAAGAAAACCGCGTCGTGTTCTACAACACGCATCCGGCCATCATCGACCTTGCCACCTTTGACAAGGTACAGGAGATCCGTCAGCAGCGTCACCGCAGGACAAAAACGGGGAAATCCAACATGTTTTCCGGCTTAGTATTCTGCGCGGACTGCAAAGCAAGGATGTATTACTGTACCACCAGCTACTTTGAAGAACGACAGGATCACTTCGTCTGCGGCAATTATCGCAGCAACACGGGCACTTGTTCCGCGCATTTTATCCGCGCCGTCGTTCTGGAACAGCTGGTCTTGGAACACATTCAGAATGTGATTTGGTTTGTCCTTCACAATGAGGCGTACTTCAGGGCTAACATGGAGCGGTTGCATCAGATGCGGACGGAGGAAAAGCTTCACACGATGCGAAAAGAGCTTGCGAAGGGCGAAAAGCGGATTCAAGAGCTGGATCGGCTGTTCATCCACCTGTATGAGGATCATGTAGCAGGTAAGGTGAGCGATGAGCGTTTTGCCATGATGAGCCGGAATTACGAGGATGAGCAGCAGGCGCTTAAAGTGGATATGGAGAAACTGCGGCAGGAAATTGAAGCACAGGAACAGAAGAATCAGGACTTGGAACTGTTTATCCAGAAAGTAAAGAAATATGAGGATTTGGAAGAGCTGACGCCCTATGCTGTGCATGATCTGATCAAGGCGATCTATATTGGAGCGCCGGACAAGAGCAGCGGCAAGCGCCATCAGAGCATCCATATCCAATATGATCTTGTGGGATTTATCCCTCTGGATACGCTGATGAAACAGGTAATGGCATGACCCGAAGATCATGCCATTACCTGCCAATTTGAATAAAACTTTCTTACGAGCCCCCGCCTAATGGGGACGGTTCTTTTTTCTTGTGATCCGTAAGAAAAAAGAACCGTCCCCATTTCTTCCCAGCTAAACTTATATTTTCCTGAGTTTTATATCGCAAGGAGAGAGAAATCCTCTCCTGCTTAAACTTTAACCGAACTTTGGCTTACCTCCGGACGCTGAGGCGCACCAGGGCTCTCTGGAGCTTGGCCTTGGCCATGGCATATTCCTTGTCGGTCAGGCCGCCCTTTGCCAGGGTCTGTTCGGCTTTTTCTTTAGCTCTTTCGGCACGTGGGGCGTCAATACTGTCCTCCCACTCCCAGGTGGTAGCCAGAACGCGGCACTTGCCGTCCATGACGGAGAGCATGCCGCCAATGCAGGCGGCCTCGCGGGAGGTTCCGTCGGAAAAGACAATGCGCGCGGCGCCCATGCCGAGGGCCGTGCAGTAATTGCAGTGGCCGGCCAGGACAGCCATGTCCCCGTGGATGGTGCGGCATATGATCTCCTGAGCCTCGCCCTCAAACAACAGGCCGTCCGGCGAGCCGATCCGCAGAGGAAAGGTATTCATAAGCGCCCTCCTTTACTGCTTTTTGGCTTTTTCGAACACATCATCGATGGTTCCCGCAAAGAGGAAGCAGCTTTCCGGAATATCGTCGCACTCACCGTCCAGGATCATGCGGAAGCCCCGGAGGGTCTCCTTGAGAGGCACATACTGTCCGGGCATGCCGGTGAACTGCTCCGCAACGGAGAAGCTCTGGGACAGGAACCTCTGGACCTTCCTGGCCCGGTTGACCGTCATCTTGTCATCCTCGGACAGCTCGTCCATACCCATGATGGCAATGATGTCCTGGAGCTCCCTGTAGCGCTGCAGGACCTTCTGGACAGACCTGGCCACATCGTAGTGCTCCTGTCCCAGGACCTCCGGCGACAGGATACGGCTGGTGGAATCCAGCGGGTCAACGGCCGGGTAGATGCCCTGGCTGGCAATGTCACGGGAAAGAACCGTGGTGGCATCCAGGTGGGTAAAGGTCGTGGCCGGGGCCGGGTCCGTCAGGTCATCGGCGGGCACGTAGACGGCCTGGACCGATGTGATGGAGCCCTTGTGGGTGGAGGTGATGCGCTCCTGAAGGACACCCATTTCCGTAGCCAGCGTCGGCTGGTAGCCAACGGCGGAGGGCATACGGCCCAGCAGAGCCGACACCTCGGAGCCTGCCTGGGTGAAACGGAAAATGTTATCGATGAACAGAAGCACGTCCTGGTTCTTGACATCGCGGAAGTATTCCGCCATGGTAAGGCCCGACAGGCCGACACGCATACGGGCTCCCGGCGGCTCGTTCATCTGGCCGTAGACCAGCGCCGTCTTGTCGATAACGCCGCTCTCCTTCATTTCGTTGTAAAGGTCGTTGCCCTCACGGGTACGCTCGCCGACACCCGTGAAAACGGACAGGCCGCCGTGGGCGGTGGCGACATTGTGGATCAGTTCCATGATAAGAACCGTCTTGCCAACGCCGGCGCCGCCGAAAAGGCCGATCTTGCCGCCCTTGGCATAGGGGCAGATCAGGTCAACGACCTTGATGCCGGTTTCCAGGATCTCCGTCGCCGGCATCTGCTCCTCGTAAGAGGGCGCCGGGCGGTGGATGGGCCAGCGCTCTTTGGTGTGGGGCGCCGGCTGCTCATCGACCGGGTCGCCCAGCAGGTTGAATACGCGTCCCAGGCACTCTTCGCCTACCGGAACCGTAATCGGGCCGCCGGTGTCAACGGCTTTGGTGCCGCGGACCAGGCCGTCCGTGGAGTTCATGGCGATGCAGCGGACCGTATTGTCGCCGGTCTGCTGGGCCACCTCGGCCGTCACCTTGACCCCATTATTATCAATCTCTATAGCGTTGAGAAGGGCAGGCAGCTCGTCATGGGCAAACCGGATGTCCAGTACCGGTCCCATTACCTGCACGATCTCGCCGATATGTTTATCACTCATCCAAAAATCTCCTATTGTGCCAGAAGGGCATGCGGCCAGTATTTTCCGGATGCCGTCCTGGAGACTATATCCTGCCGGAAGGCAGACATGTGCACCTTTCGCTCACCCGTTACAGGCCTTCGGCGCCGCCGACGATCTCGGTGATCTCCTGGGTGATGCTGGCCTGCCTTGCCCGGTTGTAGAAGAGGTTCAGCTTTTCGATCATTTCCTCGGCGTTGTCCGTGGCCGCCTCCATGGCTGTCCGGCGGGCGGCCAGCTCGCTGGCCACACTGTCGCAGACGCCGCCGAAGATAAGGCCGGCCAGGTATTCGGGAACGATCGCCTCGAATACCTCCTCCGCGTTGGGCTCATACAGGATCAGGTTCTGCACCGGCTTCTCCTCCGCCTTAAGATCCGAAAGCGGCAGGAGGGATGCACTCCTTGGCGTCTGGGAAAGCATGGAAACAAATTCCGTGTAGCACATTTCCACATGCCCGAACTCTCCGCCTTTATACCCCCGGCAGATGATCCGGGAGATCTCAAAGCAGTCGGAAACGGAAATATCCGCGATCTCGGCAAAGGCTTCGGAGAGGATGCCGACCTTGCGGCGCTTAAAATACTCCACCGCCTTCTTGCCTATCGGCAGGACGACATATTCCTTTCCCCGGCACTCCTCTTCCACACGCTTGAACAGGTTGGAATTATAGCCGCCGGCCAGTCCCCTGTCGCCGGCAATGACAATATAGCAATATTTGTCATTTTTGCCCTCGTGGGTGTATGGCGAGGAAAAGTCCGTGTTCCCGTTGGCAATGTCGATCAGCGTTTTCAGAAGCTCCTTAAAGTAGGGGCGGGACGCGTCCGCCCGCTCCTTTGCCTTGCGAAGCTTGGACGAAGCCACCAGTTCCATGGCCTTGGTGATCTGCATGGTGCTCTGGACACTTTTGATACGCAGCTTAACTGCTTTCATGTTTGATGCCATTTACGTGTCCCCCTTATGGAAAACTGTCCATGGCCTGGGCAGTATATCACCCGGCTGTCTTTGCGACTTCTGTATCCTTAACCGGCCGGGATGCGACGAATGTCCCCGTGTAGCCCTCAAGGGCCGCGCGCAAGTTCTCCTCGGCTTCGGCCGAAAGGTTTCCGGTCCCGCGGATCTCCTCCATGGCCGCTATGCCGTTCTTGTCGGCATCCAGGTAGTTAAACAGGCCGGACTCGTACTCGCGGATATCGGCAACCTCGACGTTGGCAAGGATGCCCTTGGTCACCGCGTAAAGAATGGCGACCTGCTTCTCCACCGGCACGGGAGAGTTCTGGTTCTGCTTAAGCACCTCCACGATGCGCTCGCCCTGGGCCAGGCGGGCCTTGGTATCGGCGTCAAGATCCGAGCCGAACTGGGCGAAGCTCTGCAGCTCACGGTACTGGGAATAGATAAGCTTAAGGGTACCGGCCACCTTCTTCATGGCCTTGATCTGGGCATTGCCGCCAACTCGGGAGACCGAGATGCCGGGGTTTACCGCGGGCATGACGCCGGAGTGGAAAAGCTCTGTCTCCAGGAAGATCTGGCCGTCCGTGATGGAAATGACGTTGGTCGGGATATAGGCGGACACGTCGCCGGCCTGGGTCTCGATGACCGGCAGGGCGGTCAGGGAGCCGCCGCCGTGAGCCGCGTTCAGCTTTGCCGCGCGCTCAAGGAGCCTGGAATGCAGGTAGAAAACGTCGCCGGGGTAAGCTTCACGTCCCGGCGGACGGCGGATCAGCAGGGAAAGGGCACGGTAGGCGACCGCGTGCTTGCTCAGGTCATCATAGATGACCAGGACATGCTTGCCCTGCTTCATAAAGTATTCGCCCATGGCGCAGCCGGAATAGGGCGCGATATACTGTAAGGGGCTGGACTCGGAGGCCGTAGCCGCCACGACGATAGTGTAGGCCATGGCGCCGTTCCGGCTTAAGGTCTCCACCAGGGAAGCCACGGTGGACCTCTTCTGGCCGATAGCCACATAGATACAGATGACATCCTGCCCCTTCTGGTTGATGATCGTATCCACGGCCAGAGTGGTCTTTCCGGTCTGGCGGTCGCCGATGATCAGCTCGCGCTGGCCGCGGCCGATGGGGATCATGGAGTCGATGGCCTTGATGCCCGTCTGCAGGGGTTCATGCACCGGCTGGCGGTCGATGATGCCGGGAGCCGGGCTCTCAATGGGGCGAAATTCGCTGGTGTTAATGTTTCCGCCGCCGTCGATGGGCTGCCCCAGGGCATTGACGACGCGGCCGATCATGGCTTCCCCGACCGGCACGGAAACGACTTTTCCGGTCCGCTTGACGGACTGGCCCTCGGCGATCTCCTCGTCGGAACCGAAGATAACAATGGAAACACTGTTTTCTTCCAGGTTCTGGGCCATTCCGAAGCTGCCGTTCTCAAATTCCAGAAGCTCTCCGGCCATACAGTTAATAAGCCCGCTGGCTCTGGCAATGCCGTCGCCGACCATCAGAATGGTACCTGTCTCATTCTGCGATATCGCGTTCTCATAATACTTGATCTGGCTGCGGATGACCTTGGAAATTTCTTCAGGTTTTAGCTGCATGGTTTCCTTCCATCCTTTTCTTGATAGTTGCCGAAGGCAGCTATTCTAGTGTAACTGCATATACCGCGGCACAGAATTTAAAATGGCAGTTATACTAGTTACACTTAATAATTGCCGCAGGCAATTATTTTAGTGTAACTGCATATACCGCGGCGTAAAACTGCAATTGGCAGTTAAATTCGTTCGCGAGTATAAATTCGTTCGCGAGTATAAGATGTTTTTTTCAGACGACCGCGTCCGCGAGCTTTTTGGAAAGGCTCGCCAGGCGCCCCTTCACCGTGCCGTCCAGGAGTTTGCCTTCCAGCTCCACCTTAAGCCCGGCCACGATCCGTGGATCGCATTTTTCGGTCAGAGCGATCTTTTTGCCGCTCATGGCCGCAAGCTTCTCTGTGAGGGCGCTCCTCTGGGCATCGGAGAGCGGCACAGCGCTGTAGACCACCGCGCTGGCTATGCCGTTGTCGTTCTGGTAGCGGCGGATGTATTCCTCACAGCATCCTGCGAACTCCCCGATCAGGTTATGGTCGCAGAGCACCTTGAGGAAATTGGTCAGATACCTCTCGGCTTCCTTCCCAAAGGCTTCCTCAATGAGGCCGGCCCTGTCCTTTTTGGGAATGGCCAGCTCTGAGAGAAGCCTCACGTATTCCGGGTTCTCCTTAAAGATCTGCCGGATCTCCTCCATCTGGGAGAGGATGCGGTCCGTCATCTGTTCTTCTTTGGCGAGCTCATACATACTCCCGCCATAGAGTCTGGCAGCTTCTGTCATACCGTCTCACCCACACTCGAAATAAAATCATCAATAAGCCTGGCATGGTCCGATTCGGAGAGCTCCTTCTCGATGACCTTGCCGGCAATCTCCACCGCCATGCCGCCGATCTCGTTTTTGATATCGTTGACGGCCTTTGCCTTCTCTCTGGCAATGTCCGCCTCGGCTTTATTTTTGATGGCCGCTGCCTGGGAGGCGGCTTCCCTTAAGATTTCCTCGCTCTTTGCGGCAGCGTTCTTCTGGGCGGCTGTCACGATCTCGCTGGCTTCCAAGCGGGCCCTGTGCATATTTTCCTCATAGGACGCCTTCATCTCCTCCGCCTCGAGGCGGGCTTTTGTGGCATCCTCAATTTCGGCATTCGCTTTGGCCCTGCGCTTTTCCAGCATCTCATTGACCGGTTTCAGCAAGAACTTTTTAATCAGATAGGCCTGGATAAAAAGATTGCAGATCTGGGCAATGAACGTCCACGGCACCAGCCCAACCAGTTCCTGCACCTGCATATGTTAACCTCCGTTTTTTGTCAGGTTTTCGTTATCCTGCAAAGGGGATCAGCCCAGGAAGCCCATAAACATACGGGGTGCCACAAAGATCAGAAGAAGGCCGGTAACGAAGCCGTAAATACCGGTCGTCTCGGCGATGGCGCAGCCTAAGAGCATGTTGGTACGGACCGGCCCGATGCTCTCGGGCTGACGGCCGATGGCCTCAAGAGCCTTGGCGACAGCGTTGCCTTCACCGATACCAGGGCCGATACCTGCGATAAGTGCACATCCGGCGCCGATGGCGCAGCCTGCTAATGCGATACCTTTTGCCAATACTGTAAGATCCATAAATTACCTCCTAAATGAGTATGTTATAGTATGCGCACGAATTTTCAGCGAAAACGGCCGCTAAAGCGGCGAAAATCCGGCGTGGGAAACGAATGAAAGCGCAACCGTTTTATTTATTAACGAAAAATTGAACCGTGACGCCATCGGCTAATCGCCGTCCGCCGCGTTGGCGATGTACATGACCGTCAGCATGCAGAAGATAAATGCCTGCATAAAGCCTGTAAACCAGTCAAAGTAGACAGACAGTATGGCAGGAAGACCCACATCCAGGATGGGGATCTTTGAGAGCACGTCCCCGACGGCGCCGGGGATGAGCCCTAAGAGAGCCGCGCTGGCCACGCCCAGGGCTCCGTAGATCAGGCCGTTGATGACAACGCCCGACAGGATGTTGCCGAAGTGACGGCAGGCCATACTGATCGGCGTCGCCAGCTCGGAGAGGATGTTGAAGGGTGTCATGACCGCAATGGGCGAGGTAAAGCCCTTGAGGTAGCCGCCCACGCCGCTGGCCTTGATCTTCTGGGATGTGATCATGATGAAAACGACCACCGCCCAGGCGGCCTCGGTGGAGAGGTCGGCCGTGGGGCTTCTGAGGCCCACAAGGCTGATCAGGTTGGAAACAAGGCTCGTGGCAAACAGGGCCGAGACAAAGGGGATCATATAGCTAAAGCGTTCGCCCATGTTGCCGACGACAAAGTTGTTGGCGGTCTCGACGATCAGCTCGGCTATGGCCTGACGCTTGGAGATGTTTTCTTCTTTCAGGTCGCGGGTCAGAAAAATGCACAGGCCCGTGATCAGAAGCATAACAAGCCAGCTGACCACAATGGTTTCGCTGATCTGGATACGGCCAAGCAGGGGAAAGTTGATGGGTATCTCAAAAAATACTCTTGCACCAGTAATATCTATATCCATAATTCATCTCACCTCCTCCTTATGGATGAACTCTATAAATTTCCACCTGTACGGTTGGATAAATTTACGATTTTTTTTCGTTGGTCCCAAAATTGAAGAAAGCCTGGAGCTTGGCTATATTTGACGGAAAGAGGAGCGGGATGATGGCGGCTGCCGGCTGCAGATAGGGGACGGCCAGGGCGATGACCACCCAGACCATCTGGAGGCCCATGCGGCGGGTATAGCTGCCCTTGATGATATTCCTCCGCGTCTCCTCGTCCATGTCGCCCACGGCGGCCTGCACGGTAAGGGCCATCAGGAAAAAGTTCAGCCAGGCTATCCCTGTGCCCAGGATACCGCTTACGATAACGCGGCCGCCAAAGGGAACCGTATCGGGCCAGAACACATGCAGGATGGCAAACACGGCCAGCATAAGAGCACAGGCCAGGGCACAGGCAATGCCCATAATAGAAGTTTCCCGGCGAACATCCGGATCCAGCTTATGCATAATCGTTTACACCTCTCACATTCTTATATATGATCGTTAAAGGAAATCGTGTCTTTTCTCTTTTTTTTCTGATCCTTTGCATCCATGAGCTCTCTTTTCTCTTCCTGCTTCTCAGTCATCTGGAAAAATTTCCAGGCGAAGGTGCCCGAGCCGCCCAGGCCGAAAAAGAACCCGGCCAGATAAACCCATGGCCCAAGGCCAGCCTTCTCGCAGAGCAGGTAGCTGATGAAGAGGCAGAGGAGCAGGGGCGTGATCAGCGACAGGCCAAACTGGGTGAGAAGCGTAAGGCTTTTGACCAGGTCCGAATATTTTTTCATCTCATGCCTCCTTGTCTCCTCTTGCGTACCCGTTACGCTCACGAACAGGTCAAGCCGCCAAATGCCGCTTTTGCCGCGGTACATGCCGACGTATAGAGCCTGACCTAACTTTCACATTGTAACATCTTTTCCTAAGTATCGTCTACAACTTTTTCGCATATATTTTTTTATCCCGGCCCTGTTTTTCTGTTATTGGGCTTATTCCGGGGCTGCTTCCTCATTCGCGATCCTGCGGGCAAAAGGTTGAAACGCTTCTCCTTCCGGTACAAGGGCAAATATCTCCGGTTTTTTTCCTTTTTTGCGGATCGTCAGCCGGAAGGCGCAGAGGGCTATGGGCCCGCGGTATTCCTGCGCGCCGGCGCCGTACTTGGCATCTCCCAGGATCGGCATTCCCGCATGGGAAAGCTGCACCCGGATCTGGTGATGCCTTCCTGTCTCCAGGACGATCCTGAGAAGCGTCCCATTCTGGCCTCTCTCAAGCACCTTGTAGGAGAGGCGGGCTTCCTTTCCGCCCGGATGGCCCTTTTCCACAACCCGGGACATGTTGGCTCGGGGGTCCTTAAGCAGGGTGTCGCATAACCTGCCCTCCTCTTCTTTGGGACCTTCGGCCACGACCGCCAGGTATTCCTTAACCATCTTCCCTTCCTGCATGATCCGGGTCAGCTCCGCCGCCGCCTTCGGCGTCTTTGCGAAGAGCACCAGGCCTTCCACATTCTGGTCCAGCCGGTTGATGATGCCCAGGTACGCAGGCCCCCTCCCGCCGCTTTTTTGCGAAAGATAGGTCTTTAAGGCGCTCTCCATATCCACTTCCGTGATCCTGGCGCTCTGGACAGCCATCCCCGCCCTCTTATGGCACACGATCACAGCCTCATCCTCGTAAACGATCCATTTCTCAATGCTCTCCATATTTTCCCGCTCCGGTAACAAAAACAGGGCAGAGAAGCCTGACTTTCCTCTGCCCTCTGCTATAATGCCCGCGTGTATTATAGCAAAGATGTGCCCGGTATACAACACATAATTGCCTGATATGCAGGGTAAACGCACGATTTTCTGAGATATGTTTATCGCTGCCGGGTAGGGGAAGAAATGGGGACGGTTCTCTTTTCTTAGAGAACCCTCCCCATTTCTTCCCGCATTTTTCCTGAGACAGCAAAAAAAGACGGCCATCACTTCGCCTGCAATTTTATGGCTCGAAATGATGACCGCCTTTATGTTCCGTGTTCAATGGTTAATACCTCGTTTTGCAAAACACTTTTCGATATTCAGTTTTATTATTCGCTATTCAATTGTTATTTTATAATGGATATCCATTCTTTGGGGATCCGTTCCGGTTCTTTCCGGATTTATTCCTCTTTCTCTGGTTCTATTCCATCTTTTTATGGATGTTGACCATTTTCTGGATCTTCCATTTTTTGGATTTTTAATCCTTTAGTTTGTTTTTTATGATTCCCTGCTCGCATTGCTTTTTATCGCTTTGCTTAGAAATGTTCTGATAGCTTTTTGAAAGACAATTTCACGGGGTTGCCTTTCTTTTATTAAAGGGAGATGCATCTTCTAAGATTTTCTTCCAAACGGCACGTTCTTTCTCATTCTTTTTGGATTCCCTTTTGGGCTTTAGGCCTTATGTTTAAATCCTTATTTTCAGATAGAGCTTATACTTACGACTGTTTTCGCTTTCAGCAGTAATGCCGTTTTCGGATTTTATTTCGTCTTACTGATTTTGTTTTACTGATTATAGAGAATCTTTTTTGCTTTTTGATCATTTACGCTATGATCACTTTTACTATTCTTCTAATATCCTTCCAAAATCCTTTCGAAGATGTCTTTTTTTCTCCATCGGATATTTTTTAATATCCCTCTGATGCAAGGCTTTGACCCATATCCTGCTATATATGGCTCTCAAAGTATCTCTTTTTATACCCTTTTCCAAAATATTTCTTCACACATTTTGGAGAATCCTTGTATCAGGTTTGTGACATGTGTTCAATAAGCAGAGCTGCTGCTATCTTACCGGGGATACTTTTGTTCCGTTTCTTTTTTACGGGAACTCTTTTTCTTTGTTTTTCTGTATCCGGTCTTTCTTGCAGGAAACGCGGCTCCTGTCACTACTTATTGATGGGTAACGATTGCGTTTTCAACGGAATCACCAGGCTCCTTTCCGGCCCTGCTACGGTCGACTGATTACTGGGTAGTTTTTCATCAATCTCATGTTTTTGGGCTTTTTGTGTTGCTTTTCTTTTGATGATTGAACTATATCACATGGATTTGATTTTGTCAAGTATCATTTTCAAAAATTTTTATGTTTTTATTAAATTATTCTTGCTTTATTGTCAGTATTTTTATAGTTTTTGGTATTTTATGTTCATTTACATTATTTTCAGAAATTTAAGTCTTTTCTTTATGTGGAGACCCCATCGCCCCCCTGTAGATCATTCTGGGTTAGGTTTACCTAACGGTAGGGTTCGGGTGCGCTATGCTTCCTTTAACCATTCTATTTTTGTGCTTACCTGCCGGTAGGGTTCGGGTGCGCCATGTTTCCTTTTGCCTTTTCTATTCTACTCTTACCTGCCGGTAGGT
>CAMNNO010000043.1 GCA_946545475.1 uncultured Blautia sp. | reverse complement strand
TGGTGACAACCGCGTATGCGGTTTAATCTGGTGACAACCGCGTATGCGGTTTAATCTGGTGACAACCGCGTATGCGGTTTAATTCAGAAAGGATGTGGCATGAAGACTCATTCCAAAAACAGCCTTTTTCTTATGGAGCTTATTATCGCGCTTCTGGTCCTGTCCCTGTCCTGTGCCATTATGGTACAGATACTATCCGCTGCCTTTAAAAACCGTCAGACCGCGCGCGCGGACAATAATATGAAAGCTCTTCTCGTGACGATCGGCGAAGCTCTGGAAGCCTGGAAGCCCGGTGAGCAGTCCCTCTCCTCCCTCCTTCCCGCAGAGCTTCTTCCTGCCGAAGAAGGTGAAGCGGACCTGACATGCTACTACGGGCAGGACTGGCGTGCCACAGATGAAGCAGGCGCATTCTACCGCCTTGTTCTTACGCCCTTTGCCGACAGCTTTTCCTGCGGCGCCCTTATCCGCTTTACCCGGACCTCCACAGGCCAGGCGCTTCTCGAACAGACCATTTCCTTTCCGCTGTCGGCCTCCTTTCCCTAAGGTGGGATCCGAAGATGGAACATTTTATACCAGTTACACTTAATAATTGTCGAAGGCAATTGTTTAGTGTAACTGCATATACCGCGGTGTGAGCTTTAAAACGGCAGTTATAGTATGCGCACGGATTTTCAGCGAAATAATGCCGTTAAAGCGGCGAAAATTCGGCGCAGGAAACGAATGAAAACGCAAGTGTTTTATTCGTTTCCTATAAATTCGATCGCGAGTATAAGGAGTCTTGACATGAACCGTTCACGCAAGTTTATGGCGATGGGGATTCCCTCGCTTATCCTGATCTTTGCGGTGCTGACCATGGGCGTACTTTCGCTCCTCTCCTACGGCACCTCCCGCTCGGACCGGCTGTCCAGCGAGCAGTCCCTCTTTCTGACACAGAATTATTACAGTGCCTGCGAAAAAGCCACCGGCGTCTATACCCGCCTGGCCGCCGCCCTTGACAGCCTCCTTGCCGGCGGGGAAAGCCCGGATGCTGCGGACGGTACGCCTGCCGCCCGGCTCTTTGAGGCGGCGCTCTCTTCCATCCGCCAGGACCTCCCGGAAGATATCGGCCTTTTTTACGAGGAAGGCGAAAATTCTCTGGCCCTGGAGGTGCCCTTTTCATCTTCGCAAAGCCTCAGGGCGGTATTTTCCCTGGATGAGAGCGAAAATACCCTTTCTGTTCTTGAGTGGCATACGATTGTGACATCCGAATGGAACCCGGATACGTCCCTGAAGGTCTATTCCCGCGAAACAGCAGCGCCTTGAAGAAGATATGATACTCGCGAGCGAATTTAATTGCCGACTATAATTTTCCGCCGCGGTATATGCAGTTACACTAAAATAATTGCCTCCGGCAATTATTAAGTGTAACTATAGGGAACGTCAGAAAAAATCTGACGTTCCCTATAAGCCTCCGGCGGATGCGCACGGATCTGCATAGGAAATATGCCGCTTACAGCGGCGCAGATCCGGCGCAGTAAACGACAAAAGTAAAATTACTTTTGTCGTTTACTATAGTATGAATAGGAGCAAACATAATGTCTGAACATAATATTCCGGAATTTTTGTCACAAGCCGCCGCGGAGCACGCTTCCGACATCTTTATCGTCGCCGGGCGTCCTCTTTCCTTTAAGGTGCGCGGCCATGTGGAAGCCTTCGGCGACCGGCTGATGCCCGCCGACACCGACCGGATGATCCGGGAGGTTTACCAGCTGGCGGACAACCGCCATATTGAGCACTTTCTGGAAACCGGGGATGACGACTTTAGCTTCTCCATTCCCGGAGTTTCCCGCTTTCGTGTGAACGCCTACCGCCAGCGCAGCTCCCTGGCATCGGTCATACGCGTGATTTCCTTCGATCTTCCCAAACCCGATGAGCTCAACATTCCTCCCGTGGTCATGGATATCGCCGATTTTACCAAAGGCATGGTGCTCGTCACGGGTCCTGCCGGCAGCGGCAAATCCACCACCATGGCCTGCCTCATCGACCGCATCAACCGGAGCCGGGAGGGACATATCATCACCCTGGAAGACCCCATCGAATATCTTCACCGGCACGACCGCTGCATTGTCAGCCAGCGCGAGATCCTGACCGATTCCTCAAGCTACCTGGTGTCCCTGCGCGCTACCCTTCGCCAGAGCCCGGATGTCATCCTGCTCGGTGAAATGCGCGATTACGAGACCATCCAGACCGCCATGACGGCGGCGGAAACCGGGCACCTTCTGCTTTCGAGCCTCCATACCATAGGAGCGGCCAGCACCATCAGCCGTATCATCGATGTCTTTGAGCCCGTCCAGCAGCGCCAGATCGCCATACAGCTGTCCATGGTGCTCCAGGCCGTCGTATCCCAGCAGCTTGTCCCGGACGTGGACGGCAAGACCATACCTGTCTTTGAGGTCATGATCCTGACCCCCGCCATCCGCAACATGATCCGTGACGACAAGGTACACCAGATCGACGGCGTTATCGCCTCTTCTGCCCAGGACCAGATGATATCCATGGATCAGAGCCTTCTTAACCTGGCAAAAAAAGGGCGGATCACAAAGGAAACCGCCCTCAGATACGCAACCAACCGGGATATTATGAAGCGGAAGCTCGGATAAGGCCTTTTGCCCATCCTAAGGCCGCCTTAAAAACAAATGTCACGCCGATCCCCATGACAACAGCGGCGAGGACTTTCAGCCATATGGCAATATAGGTACCGGTGAAGGGCGCGGCCAGAAGCTGGATGGGCCTGGCATAGCGGCGGAAAAAGCCTTCAAACAGATAGGCCCCAAAGGTGCATCTTCCCAGAATGGAAAGCACCCTCTGTCCCCTCGGCGAAGCCGGATGCCTTTCGCAGATAAACCGGCATATGTAAAAGAGCGTCACCGTCAGCACCGGTGTAAAGATGCCCAGGAAAGCCGTATCGGCCCCCATTTCCCAGGAGCCGTCCAGGGCAAACTGCCTCTCCGTAAGAAAAAACGTGATAACAAGGGATACTAGAGATGACGCGGCAAGACACAAGGTCATGCGCAGCGTCATCTCTTTTTTCTGTATCCTCCGGGCAATATAATAGCCCATCAGCGGGTAGAGCACATAGCGGCAGTTGATGAAAAAAGCAAAGTGGGAAGAGTGCTTAAGGGTTCCCGCAAAAACCACTTTATTAAAAGCCGGCCAGAGGGTCATCACCTCATAGGCCGCCAGCAGGTAAATCGCGTGAAACCGTTCCATTCCCTTCGCCAGTATCCGGATAAAGGGGAGCATGCAAAGATAAGCCAGATAGTGGTACAGATACCAGAAAGGTCCGGAAATATCCGCCCCGTACAGCTTTTGGAGGAACGAGACAAAGGAAACCTCCGTGCCGTTCAGGGCCGCGTTCAAAAGATAGGTCGCCAGCGAGGCGAGGGCCAGAATGGCCCCATAGCGGAGAAACCGGTGGACAAATATCTTCTTAAAGGGCTCATCCCGCCCAAGAAGAAGGGCTCCGGATATCATGAAAAACATGGGGACCGCCGTGCGGATGACGGCTGATATGGACAGGGTGACAAAGCGCAGGGCCGGGTCCGATTTTCTCGTATACACGCCGAAGCCGGCCGCCCCAGTATGATTAAACATGACAAAGATGATGGCGATGATCCGCAGTATATCCAGATACGTCTCCGGGTTGTCCGGAACTCCAAATGCCTGCCGCCAGAATGTGTTTTCTTTCATGTTAAAGTGCCTCCGTTTTTTCTTGACATGCCGTAAATGTCATTTTTCACTTTAACACCTTTGCATCTGTCGCGCAACAGCATTCGTCTCAGAAAAATCCAGAAAAATCCAGGATCCGCCCCGCAAAAAAGAGGCTCCCAGGATGCCTGCGCATCTTGGAAACCTCTTTTTTGCGGATGAATTAACGGTATCCGGCCGCTTTCATCTCTTCCACAATAGCAATGCCCGAGGATGTCCCGATCCGGGTAGCGCCGGCCTCGATCATGGCCTTCGCCGTCTCGAAGGAGCGGATGCCGCCGGAAGCCTTAACCTGCACGCCTTCCCCGGAATACTGCTTCATCAGCCGGACATGCTCTGCCGTAGCTCCGCCAGTGCCGAAGCCAGTGCTGGTCTTGACAAAGTCCGGCTTTACCCGGCTGGCGATCTTGGATACCTCGATGATCTCCTCATCCGTCAGATAGCACGTCTCATAGATCACCTTGCAGAGCACCCCCGCTTCCCGGGCAACAGCCACGAGGGTCTTCATTTCCTCCTCGATATAGGCGAAGTCTCCTTCCTTTACCTTTCCGACGTTAAGGACATAGTCAAACTCGCCGCTGCCGTTCTTTATGGCGTCCTTTGCCTCGAACACCTTGGCCTCAAGGCTCATCTGCCCCAGAGGAAAGCCGACGACCGCACAGACATTCACGCCAGTGTCCTTAAGCCTTTCGTAGCAGTCCTTGACATGAAAGCCATTGATCGCCACGGACTTGAAACCATGAAGCGCCGCCTCATCGCACAGGCGGGCAAGATCCTCAGACGTGGCCGTGGCTTTCAGATTCGTGTGATCCACCATGCCGGAAACCATTTTTATTGTTAATTCCATATCTATCCTCCTTATACTCTCATTCTGTCTGAAACATGTATATTCCTGCTGCAACTACCTTAACACGCCTCATTCTGCCTGTCAAGAAAGCAGGAAGAAATGGGGACGGTTCTTCCCCGCCATTCAGGAGCGGCGCCCTCCAAGCTCCCAGAAGGCCACGGCGCTGGCCGCGGCTACGTTCAGGGAATCCACGCCGTGAGACATAGGGATGATCACGTGGCTGTCGCACAGACGCAGGGTTTCCTCCCGAAGGCCATAGCCCTCCGTTCCCAGCGCGATGACAAGCCTGTCCACGCCGGACAAGGAAGGATCATTAAGGGGAATGGCGTCCGGGGTGAGCGCCATGGCAGCCGTATGAAAGCCCAGGGCCTTGAGGGCGATGGGCCACGGCTCCTGTGCGTTGTCCAGGAAAGTCCAGGGGACCTGGAAGACAGTACCCATACTGACCCTGGCAGAACGCCGGTACAGCGGGTCGCTGGAGCCACGGGTCAGCAGCACGGCATCGATATTAAGGGCAGCGGCCGAGCGAAAGATCGCCCCAACATTGGTCGGATTCATCACATCCTCCAAAACCGCCACCCGCCGGGCGCTGCCGCAAAGCTCCGAAACGACGGGCAGAGGCCTTCGGCGCATGGCACAGAGCAGCCCGCGGGTGAGCGTATAGCCGGTCATGTGGCAGAGAACATCGGCAGATGAAGCAAAAACGGGGATATCCGGCATGCGTGAGAGTATTTCCGCTGTCGAAGGATGCTCAAGATATCGATCCTCCGCCAAAACAGCAACAGGTTCATACCCGGCATCCAGGGCACGGCCGATAACCTTTGGGCTTTCCGCTATAAAAAGACCGATATCCGGCTCATAAAAATGCAGGAGCTCGGCCTCGGTAAGGCGCGTGAAAATATCGAGAGCAGGATCCATATAGTTTTGAATGTTGATAATGTTCATACCTGGCGTTATCCTTAATTCTATAGATTTTTTAGGCAGAAAAATTAAATAAAGTATATCCCAGGATATGATTTAAGTCAACTTGCGAGGCTGGAGTTATGGGGAGACCCCATCGCCCCCTGTAGCTCATTTGGGTTTATGTTTACCTGCCGGTAGGTTCTGGGGGCGCCAGGTTTCCCGTTACCTTTTCTATTTACACCCGAGGCAGCCAAGGCCGGCGAGCAGGTTCCGCTTGTCATCACCATCCACGGCTCCGGCGAGTGCGGCACGGCCATGCTGACCGCCAACCGCCTGAACATGGCCTTTGTCGATCCCTCCTGGCAGGAAGAGCATCCCTGCTATGTCCTGGCTGCCCAGTGCCCGGATGCCGCATTCAGCAATGTCTAACCCCAGCGCTCGGATTTCGTGAACGAGCTTGCCGCCCTCATCGACGATGCCAGGGCCGAGCTTAATCCGTCCCGCACCTATACGGCTTCCCTGTCCATGGGCTCCCGCCTGACCTATCACCTTCTGGACCTCCATCCGGATGTAGCTGTTGACGCCTGCCTGATGGCCTGCGGCAACGAGGCGGATGTGAAGCACCTTGTCCGCCCCGCCCTCCAGGGACTGACGCCCCGCACGCGATCCTGACCGTGCCGAAAAAGGCGGCTTTTCCCCTGCGATAATAAAATGCCCGCCGGAGATGCCTATGTCAAGCATCTCCGGCGGACATTTTTGATATTGGAGAAAGCAGCGAGCCTCTATCAGGAGGAGGATTTCTTATCGGAAAATGGCGAAGCAGACATCACCCACATAAAGGGCGACCATCAGGATGCCTTCCAGCCGCGCGATCCTCTTGCCGCTGAGCGAGAAGATGAAGGCCACGGTGCTGATGCCAAGCAGGATCAGCATATCGTAAACGGAAGCTATGTTGACGGAGATCGGGTGGACCAGCGCGGAAACGCCCAGGATCAGCAGAAGGTTAAAGAGGTTGGAGCCTATGGCATTTCCGATGGCAAGGCCGGTCTCGCCCTTCCGGGCGGCTACGATGGATGTGACCAGCTCCGGGAGAGAGGTTCCCACGGCCACAATGGTCAGGCCGATCAGGGTCTCCGTCATTCCGGCAGCGCGGGCGATCTCCTTCGCGCTGTAAACGACCGCCTCTCCGCCCGCAATAATAAGCGCAAGCCCTACAATAATAAACAGGGCGCACTTCCAGACCGGCACTTTCTCCCCCTCATCCTCTTCCGGAGCGCTGTTCTGCTTCTTTGTGATGTAGATAAGAACGCCGATATAGAGCACAAATATCAGGATAAAGATGAGCCCGATAGGCCGCGTGATCGTCCCGGCCTCCTGCGCTACGCCATAACTCATAAGGTTCCCGCCGAACAGCACAGGGCCGCACGCGAGGAGCGGCAGCAGGGCTGTTGTGACAAGGCAGAGCGGGAAATCCCGGATCAGCACCCCCTTATCCACAGCAAGCGGGGAGATGATCGCGCAGATCCCCAGCACGCACAGCAGGTTGAAAATGTTAGAGCCGATCACGTTGCTGAGCGCGATCTCGTTGGACCCCTGAAAAGCCGCCGATGTGCTGACCGCAAGCTCGGGAGCGCTGGTGCCCAGGGCAACGATCGTCAGCCCGATGATCAGGCTGGGGACATGAAAATTTCTGGCCAGGGATGAACTTCCGCTGACAAATATATCGGCGCCCTTCACCAGGGCAGCAAAACCGGCAATCAAAATGAGAAAGTTAACAAAAATCATGATCCGCACTATTCCTTTCTATTGTTCTTTCATTTCATAATACACACCGGGCCTCCGTTTACCATGCGCAGGCCAACCGTCTTATAGAAAGCCTTTCCTGTTTTCGGATCGATCACAATGGCAACCGGCCTTTTCTGTTCCAGCTCGCGCTTTTCCTTTTCCCAGTTCTCCGTATCCTTTGAGACAAACAGGAAGGCCAGCCTTCCGTCCTCACAGACCATAAGGAAGTAGGGAACATCCTCTATCTGTTTTGCCAGGCTCCTGGCTATCCGGGCATACTCCGGATTGGCCGAGACGCGGTCAACAACGCCTACTTTGAACGTAAAGACATTTTTTAACTCGCTAAAGCACATTTCGCCGCTTTCGACGTAGATCCCGGCCACATTAAGGTCCGTCTCCATCCCCGCATTTCTAAGGATCTCAAGCCTCTCGGCCGCCTCCGCTGTTACGCCGGATGCGCCTTCTTCCTCTTCGCCCCGCACAGCCAGCTCGGGATAGACCCGCCCGTCCCTTCGTCTCAGGGCGCCTCCCAGGACATCCAGCTTAATATAGCCACATTCATAGGAAAGATCCGAAAGGCTAATGACATAAGCCATAACGCCGTCAAGGGTGGGGCGCTCTTTTTCCCACTCGGTATAATCGTCGTTGACAAACAGGAGGGAGAGGGTATGGTTGTGCTCGATGACGTGGTAGACCAGATAATCGGTCTGCTCCTCGAACTGGTCCACGATATCGGCATAGCGCTTGTCGTAATTGATGGTGTCGATCGAGCCGATGTAGCCGCCGCCCGTCAGGTAGGAGTAGTAGAGCTTGCCGTCCTCAAAATATTTCCTCACCTTCGGATTGAGGCCGAAAAGCTTTTCGAGGGCCATGAGGCGCTTTATGGCCTCATTTTTCTGCTTGTTCTCAAGGCCCTGCCTGTCCTCCTTATCACTGTCAAAGGCTCCGGATACGGCTTGTGCAATAAAGCCCATCACATCGTCGGTCACCGCACGCCCGATATCGTCGCCAATGCCGTAGGCGTCCATGAAGCGGTTCAGGTTTTCGAAATTCTTTTCGATAAACGTAGCCAGCCTGTCCCGGTCAAAAAGGTACCGTCCGCGGATGTTCTTATCCGGAACGCCGGCGCAGACGATCATGAAGATCAGAAGGCCCAGCGTATTCCCCTCGCACCGCATAAAATAAAACCACGGGATCCCCTCGTCCAGCGACCTCTCGATCCAGTTCGTGACCTCCGGTATCTCCGGTATCTCTCTCGGGTCGTCATCGTAGCCCTCAAAAATGACTTCCCAGCTGTTTCTCGCCTCAAGAAGCATCTCCCGGTCCGACGCAACCTCTTCGATCAGCGACACAACATTCGAAAAGTCCTCCATCAGGACATCCCGCTTTCCAATGGCTGTCATTGTCAGCATCTTTATTTTCCTCCTTATATGTCTTTCGACATATGCACAGCCGTTTCCTGTGCCGGCTCTTCGCTGCAGCGGCGGCATATTTCCGTTCCTTTTTCCGCAAGCTCAAAAGAGCTTAAGGGAAAGACCCCGCCATTTTTCAAAAGCTTGCCATTACTGACCGTTTCCCTTCACCAGCACATCAAAACTCCCCAGGCAGCGGACTTCCGGGATGGCATCGAGCTCTGCCAGGAGCTCATCGGATAATCCGGCACTGTTCTCCACCTCGATGATATAGTTGTAAGTGCCAAGCTGGCTGCCCTCCGGCCGGTCGTGTATGGCGACAAGCTCCGCGCCGGTATCGTGTATGTCGACGATAATGTCATCGATCCTATTTGCCTCGCAGCTTGCCACGAACACGGCATGTGTCTGCGCTTCGTCTTTCAGCCTGGAAGAAGCCAGGACATAGAAGCGGGTCTTATTCGCGTCCGTGATCTGCACGTTCTCGGCCAGTACGGAAAGCCCATAGAGCTCTGCCGCGCCAGGAGCGGCGATGGCGGCGATGGTCTTGTCTCCGGTTGCCGAAACATAGCTGGCCGCCGCTGCCGTACTTGCCATTTCCTGCGGCGCGGCATCCGGCAGGTGCTCCTTTCGCCACTCAGCGCTCTGCGCAAGTCCCTGCGCGTGGGAGCAGACGGTCTTAATATCCTCAAGGGAAGCCTCCGGCAGGCCCATCAGTGTCTGGCTGATGGGAAGGATCACTTCGCCCACCACATAAATGTTTTTTTCCGCGATCAGCGCGTCCACATAGTTTACGACCGCGCCGCCCAGCGTATTCTCCTGCGGGATCACCGCGTAATCCGCGTTTCCCTCGGTCACATCCCTGATGGCATCCGGGACGGTCTCTTTTGGCTGAAAATTTCCATCCGAAAAGAAAAACCGCGTAGCCTCCTCCGTATAAGTCCCCTCCGGCCCCAGGTAGCTGACCCTGGCATTGTCCATAATCTGCAAAGACACCGGTGCCGACTCCCAGGTGCTTCCGGAGCTATCCACGTCGGCACGGCCTGCGGCCGGCATGGCGCATACCATCAGTAGGGAAAGTCCTGTTGCTAAAGCTTTTTTTCTTCCTGTCACGTCAAATTCTCCTTTCGCTCATCTATCCAGTGCCATGTTCAGTTTATAGCGCAACATCCTGTTTGTCAAATAAGTTTCACAGTCCAGCAGGTAAATATAAACCAGAATAGACGACAAAAAGCACCGGGGTCTCCCCGAGAAACTTATACGTTTCTTGTGATAACTTGACAAAAAACAGTTTCTTCGTTCATATATTTGTGATATCATAGTAATGATATACAAAAAATTAACTATCCAGATTTTTTGCATTGCCGATCTTGCATAAAGGAGGTGCGTTGTGTGAGAGATTACAGAGATTCCTATAAGCCATCCGGGGAGGGCTCCGGTTTTCGGATTAGTCTTACGGATGAATCAAACCAAAGAAGTGACGCCACTTTAAGGCTGGAGCAGGAGATTCCCGGCCACCGCGGGGAGCTGGGAATTTTTTACACGGGCCGGCTTTACAGCCGCTCATTCTCTTGTAAAAGCGAAAAGCCTGTCTTCGTCAAGGAATTTAACCCCCTGCCCCTGGGCAACGTGGAATGGCATCTTCCGCAGACAAAGGACGGCCTTATTTTCGGCGGCGAACAGATCCCGGAGTATGTCCGGGCCGAATACGAAGCGCGTTTATCCCAGTTTTACCTGGAATATCATAACCTCATGGCCTTAAACGAGAGGCAATACCAGAACATGGTAAACCGCGCCCTGTATCTTGGGCAGGCAAATAATACGTTCTATATCCTTTTTGACTATGAGGAAGGCTGTGATATCCCCTTCCTGGCTGCCGACGAGGCCCCTTCGCCTTCCTGCCCTGCGCTTGAGGAAGGGCTGGACATCCTTCAGAGGCTGACGGAATACCTGACATGCCTCTCCTCCTATGGCTATTTCCCGCTGCCCTCTTTCTCATCAAGACTGCAGTGGAACCCTGCCCTTAAAGAGCTCCGCTTCTGGGATGCCGAAAAGCTTTCCGCGGACGAAGAAGCCAAGGCCGGTGCCGAGGCCATGGCCGTCCGGGAGATGGGGTGCGGCCTGTCGCGCCTTCTGACCGGCATGCCGGAAAGCCCTCTGCTCTGGCCGGACATCCTCTCCCCCGGCTTCTCAAAGGATCCCCTCATCCTCAGAAGCCTCAAAAAACGGATCGTGGAGCACTATCCGAGCGCTTTTGGCGCCGAGGATGATGCCCCCGGCCTTATGGCCGCTCTTTTAGGAGACCTTCTCGACCCGGAAGCTGCCTCCCCCTGCCGCACCTACGCCGCTTTCCGCGCCATCCTGGAAAGCCTCCGACAGGCTAGCGCAAAATAGGGAAGGTTATGGGGAAGAAATGGGGACGGTTCTTTTTTCTTGCGGATCACAAGAAAAAAGAACCGTCCCCATTTCTTCCCCGATGCCGGCCATCCGGAGAAACGCAAAGTCAATATTATCTGTCTTCCGTGATCTGCACGCTTCCTCTTTCTGACATGCCCCAGGTGTCGTAATGGTTGCTGGAGAGGTAAACGCTCTCCACGATGTACTCGCCTGGCGTTACACAGGAGGCGGTGAAGGTTACGGGGGTGAAGAAGCCTTGCCTGCTCTCGGAGCCGTCGTAGATGAGGAAGCGAAGCCTCTGTCCTTCCCGCGAGACGAGGTACCAGCCCCTTCCGTAGGATTCGGGGGTGTAGCGCTCGAACCTCATGCCGGAGGGGATGTATACGTCAAGGAGCAGCGTGCTGCATCCGATGGAAGGGTCCAGGGCGCCGATGTCCGGCGTGACCGTCATTTTTGCCTCATCGCCCGGCTGATAGGAGGCCTTGTCAAAGCTCACCGTCGCCGAAAGCTTTTGGGTGCCGATATCGATGGCTTCCGAAAGGCCGGCGATATAGAACATGGTCACGTAAGGCTCCCCGGAGACTGCGGTAAGGGCGAGGTCTTCCAGGGCCGTCTTTTGAAGGCTGAGCGTGATCCGGCGGTTTCTTTCCAGGGTCTCGGTAACGGTCTCCCCGTTAAGCTGATAGGAGACTGCGCATTTTTCGCCGTCCTTCTCCTCGCAGTTCTTAAGGTACAGCACCTCCTCCAGCGGATAGATATTCTTGTCCGATGGCTTTTCGATCAGGTACAGGGCCAGGCCCCTGGCCTCCTCCCTGTGAAGAAGAGAAGCCATGATAAGCGCAGCCGCCGTGTCATCCTGCACGGTGGTTTTTTCATCTGCGTTCAGATAATAAACCACCTCTCCGGAGACCGCCTCGGCGCTTTCAAGCTTCGGCGAGACCAAAGCCTCGTAGGCGGCAGAGGCCGCTTCCTCTTCGCCGGCGGTAAACAGGGCTGCCATCACATAGATCTTGTCCCGGAAGGAGACATCCGGGTCCTCCAAGATCTCGGAAAGATCGCCCTCCATCTCCTCTCCGGCCAGGGCCTGAAGAAGATAGGCCGCATAAGGACTGCCCGTGAAAGGACTGCCAAGGTCCTGGCCGATATCCTCGCGCTTGATTCCGCGGACAACGCCGCTTCCCAGAAGCTCCGGGACAGCCAGGTAGGAAAGGGCCGATATCTCGGCATCGTTTTTGGCATAGGCAAACAGCGGGAAGATATAGCGAAGGTCCGCGATATCGTGGTCTTCCAGCCTTTCGGCAAAATACTCCGAGCCGTCCTTCGCCAGAATGCCCATCGCGAAATGGGCGCCCAGCCGCTCGTCCGCGCGGATGTCCCGTGAGCAGAGCAGGCGGGAGAGGACCGCGTTGTACACATAGGCATCCCGGTCATAGATCATCACCTCGACGGGGTAGCGCAGGGGATGGATGTCCCCCATCTCCCGGATGGGGCCGGATTTCGAGACATAGGCTTCAAGCCCGGAGCGCACAACGGTAAAGGGATATTCGGAAATGTCCGTATATTCCCCGCAAGTTCCCTTAATGCGGACCTTATAGGCGCCCTCGCGGAGCCCCGGAAGAGTGACGTAGGTATAATCCCGCAGGGCCGCGCTGTCCGCGCTCCCCTCATACAGGACCTCATCCTCCCCCTCCCGGCGGACCGTTACCTCGTAATGGCAGGGACCGGCAGCCTCTTCCTTGCCCGCGGAGCGAAGGCCTATGGCAAAGCTCTCGCCCTCCAGGGAGATATCGTTGATCACCGGAACCGTATAGTAGGGAGAAGTTCCGACGATATCCACGACCGCGCTCCCAGCGTACACATCCTCCGTCACGGCAATGACCGACAGCCGCCAGGAGGTCATGTTGTCCGGGATGCGGAAGGTAAACACGGCCTTCCCCTCCCCGTCGGTATCCGCTGCGTCAAAGTAGGCGGCATCCTTAAATTCCGACCGGATATATTCTTCATTCACGGCGGCCCGGCCAAAGGCAGCGTCCATAGCCATGGACGACTCCGCCGCATAGACCATCCCCTCATCCAGCTCATTTTCCATCAGGGTAAAGCTGGTATCCGAGGGCGAATGCGTGTTTCGCGAGGAGTATTCGCTGTAGCTCTGGCTAAAGGTGCGGTAAAGGGTTTCAAGGACCGTTATGTTCTGCTCTCTAAGGGCGAAGATCGCCTCATCCACCACGCTCAGGACGACCCGCGTGCCCTCGGGGACCGGCGCCTGGTCCTTTTCGCGGAGGATATCGGCCGTGACCGTGACTGTCTCGCCCGGGCGGTAGCTCTCCTTATCCGGCGTGACCGTTATGGAAAGCTCCCTCTCCTTGTAGTCGAAGACCATCCGCTTTCGAAGGAGCGGCCAGGCGTTCCTGCCGTCATAGTAGGCCCCCACCATCTCATAGTTTGGCAGCAGGTCCTCGGCAAAGGCGACCTGCCTTTCGGGGGAGTTCCCTGTCTCCACGCGGGAGAAGCCATCCTTGAGGACGGCGGTCAAAAGCCCGGCTCCGGAGGGCATCTCAAAGGTCTCCCCGTTTTTCACAAGGACAAATTCCGCCGGGGCCTCCTCGCCAAAGCGGCTGTCCGGCTCGTAATACCAGCCCCAGCTCTCCACCTCGTCGGGAACCGTGAACCCGGATTCCACGGCTTTCATCTGATACACCGTCTCGCCGCCATATCCGATACTCACGTACCGGCCGAGCGGGCGGTAGGAAAGGCCCGCCGTGCAGGATACGGCCCGGCCGGCGCTGTCCGCCGTGGACAGCTTCACATAGTAGCAGGCCGGATTCTCTTCGTCCTGCTCAATATGGTAGGGATAGCTCCCCTTGCCATCCAAGGTCACGATCTCGGCCTCGTCCACCAGATCCTCGTGGTACTGATAGTGATAAGCCTCATAGGATTCCCGGTAGATGGGGTCGTAGCGCATGCCTTCCGAAATCTTTTCATACCAGCACTTGTAGAGAGAGGCCTTGACGGTGGCCGTGACCGGCTCTCCCTTGATATTCTCTGTATCAAAGATATCCCTGCGGTCGGTGATGCCCGAAATGTCGACGGCATGGGTATGGACCGTGAGGGTGCTTCTGTCCGGGTCGTTCTCCGTGAGGATCATCCGGTCGCGGGGGATGACCAGCAGGTTCTGGCTGATGTAAAGGATCTCATCCTCAATGTCGGCGCTCCTGAAATTGGCCGTCAGGCTCTGCGGTAGCCAGGTATCCGGCAGGGATGAGGGGTCAAAGCCGATACGCGCCTCAATATGGCCGGAGGCATCCGCCTTAAGGGGCGATCCCGGCATCACAAGGCCCCGGCTGCCCCACTCATTTTTCAGGCCAAAATCGGCGGCCGGCGTCTCATCAAAATAGTGGATACCGATATCGACAACCGCTTCCTCATCCCGCCCTTCCCCGAGCAGGTAGACAGCCTTGTCCGCTTCGCTCTCGGATGTGTAGGTCGGCTTGACATAGTCTTCAATGTCAAAGCCCTCGGAGTTCATAAGCGTGCTGCCGTCCGGCAGCGTCACGGAAAGGGTGGCATACGACGCTGCCTGCTGGTCCTCAAAGGAAAGCCTGCCGGTAAAATAGCCCTTGTCATCCGGAAGGACAGTCACTTCGGCGATGTCGCCGCTTCCCCACCAGCCCTGCGACAGGGTAACGGTAAGCTCTTCGGGAAGGGGCATGCCGGACATGCGCGGCCTGACCACGCCGTAAAACGCTATGGTGTCCGTGGTGCTGTAGATCTGGCGGTCGGTATAAATGTAGGTAAAGTAATCCTTGTTGGCCGATCCGTAGGAGCTGTAATAGCCCGTCTCAAAAGCCGAGGCCGAAAGCACCTCCAGGAAGCTGTGAGAATCCGCATCAATCTCCAGAAGCTGCATGCCCTGGGGAAGGTCTTCCGCCTGCTTTTTCTTTAACAGGCCCTCCTCACCGTCATCCCCGGACAGGCGGGCGACGCCCTCCCCGTCCGCTGTGGCAGCGTAAGCGCTCCATTTATTGTAAAGCGAGACCTGTGCGCCCTGGGCGGCCTTTCCGCCGTCGCCGCTATTGTGAACCCAGGCTATGGTGTCCTCGCCGGAGCGCATCATGTAGGCGGACAGGGTTGTGGACTGGATGAACAGATATTTGGTGACTGTCACCTCCTGATGATCCGTCTGGACGGCAAAGTCCAGCCTGGCCAGGTACTTTCCCTCGGCCAGGGGCTCCGGGAAGGCGAGGACATATTCCTCCGCCCACCACTTGCCGCCAAAATCGCTGACATCCTCGGGCACCAGGGTAAAGGTGCTTTCCAGGCGGCGCCCCATTCCCCGGGAAGGATCCTCCTCGGCCATAGCAAACTTTCCGCTTTTGTCCGCCAGGTAGCGCACCAGGGACTGCCTGAAGTCGCTGTCCGCGTCAAAGCGGTAAAGGGAGACCTCGGCCTCCGGCAGACCGGAGGCAAAGCTTGAGGAGATGTCCCAGTTCAGCATCAGAAATGCGGCCGGAATTTCGTTCGTGAGCGCGTTCACGACAACGCCCTGCCCGGCCGGGGCGACGGTCATTCCCCTGGTGTAGCGGCAGAGGTCCTCGCTGGCTGTTATGAAGGAGAAGGTCACATCCTCCTTAAGCACAGCCCCGTTTCCGGCTGTAAGGCCGGAGCGGATGGTCACGGTGTACTGCCGCTCCGGCTCGTAGTCGTTATACGGGCAGATGGCAATCGTGTTTTCCCCGCTTCCATAGGAGAAAAAGTATTCCACGGAGGGCGTTATGCTAAGGTGCTCCTGCAGGCTCTCCCGGTCCACGGTGTCGGTGTTAAAGGTCACTTCGATCCCGGAGGAAAGAAAAACGCCGTTTCCCCCATTGACCGGGAAAGTGTCTATGACCTTGAGTTCCTCCTCCCCGGCCCTTGCCGGACGCGGGCAGATAAACAGACACAAAAGCAGCAGAAGGCACAAAAACAGATTTTTATAAGTCACAGCCTATCCCTCCTTATCTCAGGCATATTTGTGTCAGGAGCTGCAGCCAAATAGGCTATGCGGACCGCGCAGGATCTTCCTTCGAGAGTGCGGGCCAGCCACATGCGCCCATCGGGCTACGGGATTGATCTTGGCCCGTGCTGCCGGATAAAAAGACAGGCCAGACGTACCGTTACTTCGCCGCGGCTCCTTAGCATATGCAGTATAGCATGTCTGCGGCTTCGGGCTGTAAAGTATGGTGCCGGCCCAAAAAAGAAGCCCCGCTGTTTAGCTTATCCAAACAGCGGAGCTTCTTCTTGTTATCTATACTCGCGAGCGCGGAAAATCAGCGCTTTTTTCAGGCTTCCAGCACATCCCGGAAGGTCTCGATGGCGGTCTTGGCCTGCTCGTAGTTGACCATCTGGCGGTCGACTTCGATGACGGTGCTGGCGATGCCGGCGGCCTCACAGGCCTTGCGGATCATGGGAACGTCGAACTCTTCCGGATCGCAGAACTTGGTGAGGACCAGGAGGACGCCCTTGGCGCCGGCCTTTTTGGCTTCATCCACGATGTACTGGATGCGGCCCTTGTTGGCGTCGTAGAGGAGCGTGTCATTGTCCATGCTGCAATACTTCTCGACCAGGCGGTCAAGCGGAGTGCCTTCCTTGCCGCAGTCAGCCTTATACTGGCGGCTCTCGGCGGCAACATCGTCGCACACGACCTGGAGGCCTGCCTCGTCCAGGATCTTGAGAAGGTCCGGGGCGTCGCACAGGATGCCGCTGGTCATGATGCGGATCTTGCCCTTGCCGGCTTCCTGGCCCTTAAGACATGCGATGAGCTCTTCCACAAGGGCGGTGTGCTCTTCTTTTAACATGAAGGTCGCGCTCTTAAAGATGGCGCAGCGGTCTTCATTCGTGATCTCCGGGTGGGCGGCAAGCACCGGGACGACCTCGCGCATGACGGCGTTGTGCTTGTCATAGACAGCGATGGACGCGGCAAGCTTGTCCTCGGAGAAGGTGTCGCCAAGAACCTCGGTCAGGTCCTTAATAACCCGGTCATAGCCGGCGCGGGTGAAGGCGTGGCCAAAGTCGGGCTTGCGGTTCTGGGGATAGGTCATGGGGATGAACTTAATGGAGGGCACAGCCACCTTCCAGTTCTGGCCCATGACTTTCAGGCTGTCGCAAAGGCTGGGGATGATAAAGGCGCTGGCGCCCTCATAGGCTCCCTTCATGCCAAGCTCGACAGCGCTCTGGGCAATAGAGCAGATAAAGGCCGGGAAATACTTCTTGGCCTCGGAGAGCTGCACATCAGCGCCCCAGGCGCCCATGGGAACAGCGCCCATGGCATGGACGATCTCCTCCGGGGTATAATAGTTGACCAGCACAACCTTGCGGCCTTCGGCCAGATATTTATCCTTAAGCGCCTTGGGGTTGGAGGCTGCTTCGTGAAAACGGGCTAATAACTCTTTAACCTCTGCCATCTCTTATGCCTCCTTCCTTGCTTCCATGATCTCGGTCAGGCCCTGGACACGGGTATCGTACTGGGCTTCCGAGAAGTTTCTGGGATCGGCCTGGTCGCCGTCGAAGGCGGCTACCGGGATGCCGCAGGCCTCGCCGATCTGGCGGCTCATCTCAGGCATGAAGCCGGACCAGAGCTTGCAGGAGCGGTTGGTGTGGACCAGGAGGCCTTCCACATGGTTATCCTTGCACAGCTTCACGCGCTTGTCGCGGGCGTATTCCAGGTTGATGGCGTTGGGCACCTTGCAGTAGGCGGCGCACATATCGTCGAAATCCTTGTAGACAAAGCCAAAGGCGTCGGCATAGATGGTGGTGACCATGTTGATGCCGCGGTTTCTAAGGCCCTGGCTCGTCACGCGAAGGTACGGCCAGCAGGCGATGCCTTCGAACATGATGCGGTATTTTTCCTCGCCGCGGTATGTGCTCTTGCCTTCCGCGTGATTCTGCTCATATTCCTTGAGCAGGGTCTCCATGGCGTCGGCGGCCTCATGCTTGCCGCGGGCGGTGACCATAACGGCCATGTGGTTGAGAAGGTCGAAGCCGTTGAACGGAGAGGGCTCGTACTTGGCGCAGGCGGTGGCGGCCAGCCAGGCGCGGCTGGTGCGGCCGGAATACTCCATGACCTCTTTGTACTTCTCGTCAGACCACTTCTTGCCCGTAATCTCCTCCAGCTGATGGATGGCGGCCCAGAACTGGCCCTTGACATACTGGACCTCAGCTTCCGGCACGTCATAATCCGGGTTGAAGGGGATATCGATCATGATCATGGGGATATTGAGCTCCTTAGCCAGGTTCTCATACCATTTGATCATGCAGTTGCAGATGTTGTTGCAGCAAAGGACAAAGTCCGGCATGGGAACGTTCTGGCCCTCGCACTCGTGAACCTTGGCGTAGGCCAGGCTTATGCGGGCGTAGGCGCAGATATCGTTGGAATAGCCGTCGGCCTCGGAGATGTTGCACATCTCTTCGCCAAACCCGCGGGCGGCGATGGCGGCTGCCTGGTTTTCCGGATAGACGACGGCGATGCCGAGGGTCTCCGGGATCTCCACCGGGAAGTTGGAGGCGCACCAGCCGATCTTCTCGCCTCTGGCCTTGGCGTCAAAGGCGTCCTGGTAGGCCTGGGCGGCGATGGCATTCAGTTTATATTTTGCCGAATTGGGATCCGGCGGAGTGCGTTTCTTCTGAACCTGAGCTTCTTCAGCCATGATAATCTCCTCCTTTTACACACTATGATCAACAACTAAACGTAAGTCCATAAAACCTATTGTTCTCTGATGACTTCTATTTTACGCTTACCTGCCGGTAGGCGCAGGG
>CAMNNO010000042.1 GCA_946545475.1 uncultured Blautia sp. | reverse complement strand
AAGAGTAGAATAGAAAAGGTAAAAGGAAACATGCCGCACCCAGAACCTACCGGCAGGTGAGTATAACCCAGAATGCTCTACAGGAGGCGATGGGGTCTTCTCTATTCTAATCTTGGAAAATCGTGCGTTTACCCTGCTTTAATTCCCGCTTTTTGTTGACAAGCAGGGGAGTAATGCTTAAAATATAGGAATATAGCCGCACAGGCGGCTGGCATCCCAAAGATTTCTCTGCTCCGGGCCGTACCTTGCGGCTCTGGGGGCAAAGGCTCCCGGAAACGGAGCTTTTCTGCTTATAGGAAACGAATAAAACGTTTGCGTTTTCATTCGTTTCCTGCGCCGGATTTTCGCCGCTTTGGCGGACAGATTTCCGCTGAAAATCCGTGCGCATACTATAATTCATTCAGGGGAGGAAAAAATAAGTGGCTGATTCAGAAAACACCAGAAGCTACAACCCGAAAGCCATTGAGAGCAAATGGCAGAAATACTGGGAAGAACACCAGACCTTCAAGACCGATGTATGGGATTTTAGCAAGCCCAAGTTTTACGCGCTTGACATGTTCCCCTACCCGTCGGGTGTCGGCCTTCACGCCGGCCATCCGGAAGGCTATACCGCGACCGACATCGTCTCCCGCATGAAAAGGATGCAGGGCTACAACGTCCTCCATCCCATGGGATACGACTCCTTCGGCCTCCCGGCCGAGCAGTACGCGGTAAACACCGGGCACAATCCCAATGGCTTTACCCAGAAAAACATTGAGACCTTTACCAAGCAGCTGAAGGAGCTTGGCTTTGACTACGACTGGAGCAAGCTCATCGCCACCAGCGATCCGTCCTTCTACAAGTGGACCCAGTGGATCTTCAAGCAGCTCTACCTGGCCGGCTATGCCAAATACATCGACATGCCCGTCAACTGGTGCGAGGAGCTGGGAACGGTCCTCTCCAACGACGAGGTTATCGACGGCAAGTCCGAGCGCGGCGGCTACCCCGTGGTCCGCAAGATGATGAAGCAGTGGGTCATCGACCAGGTGGCCTTTGCCGACAAGCTCCTTGAAGGGCTTAACGAGATCGATTGGCCGGAATCCACCAAGCAGATCCAGCGCAACTGGATCGGCAAGTCCGAGGGCGTTGAGGTGGAATTTCAGATCGTGGGCGGAGGGTCGTTCAGCATCTTCACCACCTGTATCGAAACGATCTACGGCATCACCTTCATGGTCCTGGCTCCGGACGGCGAGATCGTCAAGGGCCTTATGCCCCGCGTGCAGAACCCGGAGGAAGTGCAGGCCTATATTGACGAGACGATAAAGAAAAATGACATGGACCGCACCGAGCTCAACAAGACCAAGTCCGGCTGCATCCTGAAAGGGATCACGGCCATCAACCCGGTCAACGGGAAGGAAGTTCCCCTCTTCATCGGCGACTTTGTCCTGGCCGGCTACGGCACCGGCGCGGTCATGGCGGTTCCCTCCCACGATCAGAGGGACTTTGAATATGCCATCGCCCACAACATCCCCATGCTCCAGGTCATCGAGGGCCGGGATGTATCCGAGGCGGCTTTTGAAAAGCAGGATTACCTGGGCAAGGGCTGCCGCCTGATCAATTCCGAAGAATTTACCGGCCTTACCGTGGAGGAAGCCAAGGAAGCCATCACGGATAAGCTGGTCAAGATGGGCGTCGCCAAGCGGACAGCCAATTACCACTTCCGCGAATGGATCTTCGCCCGCCAGAGGTACTGGGGCGAGCCGGTGCCGATCGTCCATGCCGAGGACGGCAGCATCTATGTCCTCCCGGATGAGGAGCTTCCCCTTCTTCTTCCGCCCCTCCAGGACTATAAGGGCAAGAACGGCCAGGCGCCTCTTGAGAACGCCGTGGAATGGAAGACCTATGACCAGAACGGCGTGAAGGGCAAGCGCGAGACCTCCACCATGCCCGGTTCTGCCGGTTCCTCCTGGTACTATATGCGCTATATCGACCCCAACAATGATGAAAAACTGGCCGACCCTGAGCTCCTTAAGCACTGGCTGCCGGTGGACCTCTACATTGGCGGCCCGGAGCATGCGGTGGGACACCTTATATATTCCCGCATCTGGAACCGCTTCCTCTACGACAAGGGCATTTCCCCGGTCAAGGAGCCCTTTGCCAAGCTGGTTCACCAGGGCATGATCCTCGGCTCGAACGGCATCAAGATGGGCAAGCGCTTCCCGGAATTTGTCGTGAACCCCAGCGACGTGGTGAACGACTACGGCGCGGATACCTTAAGGCTTTATGAAATGTTCATGGGTCCCATCGAGGCCAGCAAGCCCTGGAGCAACGAAGGCGTCGAGGGCGCCCGCCGCTTCATCAACCGCGTGTGGAATTACTTCACCACACCGGGGAATGTTGTCGATGGCCCCGGCGAGGGAAGCGAGCTTGAAAAGCTTTACCACAAGACGGTCAAGAAGGTGACAGGCGACTACGAGCAGCTCGGCTTCAACACCGCCATCAGCCAGATGATGATCTTCCTGAACGCGGCCACGAAGACCACCTGCCCGAAGGAATTTGCCGAAGGCTTCGTCAAGATGCTCTCCTGCATCTGCCCGCATGTGGGCGAGGAGCTCTGGGAGATCTTAGGCCACGATGCGACCATCGCCTACGAGCCCTGGCCGACCTATGACGAGGCGAAATGCAAAGACGACACCATCGCTATCGGTGTCCAGGTCAACGGCAAGGTCAGAGGCACCGTAGAGGTATCCCTTGACGATGACGACGCAACCGTCAAAGCCCGGGGCAAAGAAGTTCCCGGCGTCGCCAAGCTCCTCGACGGCAAGACTATCGTGAAGGAAATCTATGTTAAGGGCAAGATCCTTAACATCGTTGTAAAATAAGACAGATGCAGAAAGCCCTGTCAGCCCGTTCGCTTTGTGCTGCGGGCGGGCTGACAGGAGGCTTGAGAAAGGGGAAATAGTTATGTTTGTTACGGATGATATCCGCTATATCGGCGTTAACGACCACCAGGTCGATCTGTTTGAAGGCCAGTATGACGTGCCGAACGGCATGGCCTACAATTCCTATGTGATCCTGGACGAGAAGATCGCTGTCATGGATACGGTCGACATCCACTTTAAGGACGAATGGCTCTCAAACCTTGAGAAGGTTCTGGAAGGAAAAACGCCTTCCTATCTGATCGTCCAGCACATGGAGCCGGACCATGCCGGTAATATCCTGAACTTCCTTAAGGCTTATCCGGAAGTCACAGTCGTGGGCAACGCGAAAACTTTCACCATGATGGAGCAGTTCTTTGACCTGCCGGAGGGCATGAACCGCCTGGTCGTGAAGAAGAGCGGCGAGACGCTCTGCCTCGGCAAGCACACCTTGACATTCGTTTTTGCCCCCATGGTCCACTGGCCCGAGGTCATGGTCACCTATGACAGCGCCGACAAGGTCCTCTTCTCCGCCGACGGCTTCGGCAAGTTCGGCGCCAACGATGTGGAAGAGGAGTGGGACTGCGAAGCCCGCCGCTACTATATCGGCATCGTGGGCAAGTTCGGCATGCAGGTGCAAAAGCTCTTAAAAGAAGCCTCTGCCCTTGACATCGCCGCCATCTGCCCTCTGCACGGCCCCGTGCTCAAGGAGGATCTTGGGCACTATATCGGCCTGTATGACACCTGGTCGTCCTATAAGCCGGAGGACAAGGGCGTGGTCATCGCCTACACCTCCGTTTACGGAAACACAAAAGCGGCGGCCCTCCTTCTGGAAGAAGAGCTTAAGGCGAGAGGGTGCGAGGCCGTCTCCGTTCACGACCTGGCCCGCATGGACATGGCCGAGGCCGTGGAGGACGCTTTCCGCTACGACCGCCTGGTGCTGGCCACCACGACCTATAACGCGGACATCTTCCCCTTCATGAAGGAATTTATCCATCATCTGACCGAGAGAAACTATCAGAACCGCACCGTGGGCTTTATCGAGAACGGCACCTGGGCGCCCCAGGCCGCCAAGGTGATGAAAGGCATGCTGGAGGGCAGCAAAAATCTGACTTATCTTGAAAATACAGTTACCGTAAAGTCCGCTCTGAAAGAGGACACCAGGGCCGCCATCGCCGCTATGGCGGATGAGCTTTGCGCAAAATAACGGGGCAGAGGTAGTGACAATGAGAACGATAGGTTTTATCGGCATGGGAAATATGGCCCAGGCCCTGGCGGGAGGCTTTATCTCGAAGGGCGTTATCGAGGGAAGGCTTGTCTATGCCTATGCCCCCAATCAGGAAAAGCTCCGGAAAAACGCGGACATCTTCGGCTTTAACGCATCTGCGGGCCTTAAGGAGCTCATTGGCGCCTGTGATGTGCTGGTCATGGCCTGCAAGCCCTACCAGATCGAGGGCGTGCTTAAGACGGCGCTTCCCCTGCTAAAGGGAAAAGCCCTTCTTTCCATTGCCGCGGGCTGGGACTTTGACGCCTATCAGCCCTTCTTAAAGGAGGATGTGCGCTTCCAGTTTATCATGCCCAATACCCCGGCCATGGCCGGAGACGGCGTCTTTCTGTTTGAGGAAAAGAACTCTCTCCTGCCGGAGGAGGAGGCGTGGGCCAAAGAGCTTTTTGGCGCCCTTGGCCTTGTGGAGGTGCTGCCGTCGCGCCTGATGGAGATCGGCTCCGCCATATCCGGCTGCGGCCCGGCCTTTGTGGACCTTTTGATCGAAGGCTACGCCGACAGCGCGGTCAAGTACGGGATACCCCGGGAAACCGCCTACCGCCTGGTGAGCCATATGGTGCGCGGCTCCGCGGCCCTACAGATCGCCACCGGCGAGCATCCGGGAAGCCTTAAGGACAAGGTATGCTCCCCCGGAGGTACCACCATCCTGGGCGTAGCCGCGCTGGAGGAAGAGGGCTTTAGAAGGGCGGTCCTGAAATCGATCGATGCGGTCATGCACAAAAACCGCTGACCGCATAAAGCTTTGCCATTTATGGAGCCTTGTCAATAAGGAAGGGAGGGAAAACAGATGATCGTTTTAATGGCGGCTGCTGTTATTCCGCCGCTTGCTCTGATCCTTTATATCTATCGGCTGGATTCCCGGGAGAAGGAGCCGCCGGCACTTATGAAAGCCCTGTTCCTCGGCGGCGTCCTTATGGCTCTGCCGGTCGCCCTGGCCGAGGGGGTCCTGTCGTGGGTGGCGGGAGCTTTTGCCGGATACCGCACGATATACCTTCTTCTGGAAAATTTTATCGCCGTGGCCCTGGTCGAAGAGTACGGCAAATATTATATCCTGAAGAAGCGCTCCTTCGATTCCCCCTATTTTGACTACCGCTTTGACGGCATCGTCTATGGCACGGCCGTCTCGCTGGGCTTTGCCGCCCTGGAAAATGTCCTTTTTATCCTGGACGGAGGCCTCGTGACCGCCATCGCAAGGGCCCTGACATCCATTCCGGGCCACTGCATCTTCGGCATTTACATGGGTTACTACTACGGCCGGGCCAAGAGCCATGAAGTCAAGGGAGACTACGCCGCCATGCAGACGGACCTCTCATACGCGGTCATCGTCCCGGTCGTCCTCCACGGCCTCTACGACTTCCTGATCGCAAGCCACCATACAGGCCTCTTCTTCCTCTATGCCATCATCCTCGACATCGTAGCCTTCCGTTCCGTCGTCCGCTACGCCAGGGAGGACCGCCCTGTGGGCGTGTAAAACCGGGGCGGAGGGGGATTTCCCCGATACAAAACAGGGTAGAGGGAGACGTATTCTTCCCCCCAGGCGGTGCGCCCGTCACCGTCAGGTGAGCATTTCCGATTGGCGTCCCCGCCATAAGTGAAAGAGGGGCCAGATCTCCTGTGAGGAGCCTGGTCCCTCTTGTCGTTTCGCTAATTACTAAAGGAGCGGAAAATGGATCCTATAGCACACATTCAAAGCGACTTTGACAGCAAGTTTGGCATCCCATTTCAGAGCAGCCAGATCGACGCTCTTAAGGCCAGCATCATTTTTGAGAAGCCCTACCGCATTCCGGAGGCTGTGCGGGGCCTTGAGGGCTTCTCCCATATCTGGCTGATCTGGGAGTTTTCCGAGACGAAGGGCCGTCCCTTCTCGCCCACTGTCCGCCCGCCAAGACTGGGCGGAAACGAGAGGATGGGGGTTTTTGCCACCCGCTCCCCCTTCCGTCCAAACCCCATAGGCCTTTCCTGCGTCCGCCTGGAGAGGATAGACCTTAAGGACAAGGACGGCCCAGTGCTATGGATCTCCGGCGCAGACCTGATGAACGGCACGCCCATATACGATATCAAGCCCTACATCCCCTCCGACTGCCACCCGGAGGCGACAGGCGGCTTTACCTCCCTGCGCCCCATGAGGCGCCTTAATGTCCACTTCCCGGAGGAAATCCTTGCCGCCATCCCCGAAGATAAGAGGGAGGCTCTTAACGCCGTCCTCGCCCTCGACCCCCGTCCCCGCTATCAGGACGATGCGGAGCGCGTCTATGGCCTGCCCTTTGCGGGCCTTGATATCCACTTTCGGGTGGAAGGGGATGAGCTCTATGTTGAAGATGTCAAAAAATGAACCAGAAAAAGTTTTCCAGCTTGCTATGGCTTGTTAGCACTCATTTTTGCTGAGTGCCAAATTTCCCTTGACTTTTTCTTTCCTCTGGTGTACACTGTCTGTCAGTAAAAGAAAAGACATACGCTAAAGGAGTTGACTTTTTATGGCAGCAAAACATGGAAACCTTTCCATTAACAGCGAAAATATTTTTCCCATCATCAAAAAATGGCTCTATTCCGACCATGACATCTTTGTCCGTGAGATGATCTCCAACGGATGCGATGCCATCACCAAGCTCAAAAAGCTCGAGGTCATGGGCGAGTACAATTTCCCGGAGGGCTACAAGCCCCGCATCCGCGTCATCGTCAATCCGGAGGAGAAGAGCCTTAAATTTATCGATAACGGTATCGGCATGACCGCCGATGAGGTAGAAGAGTACATCACTCAGATCGCCTTCTCCGGCGCCACCGAATTTCTGGAAAAGTATAAGGATAAAACCACAGAGGACCAGATGATCGGCCACTTCGGCCTGGGCTTCTATTCAGCCTTCATGGTTGCCGACGAGGTCCATATCGACACGCTCTCCTATCTGCCGGACGCCAAACCTGTCCACTGGACATGCGACGGCGGCACCGAGTATGAGATCAGCGAGGGCAATAAGCAGGAGGTCGGCACCGAGATCACCCTCTTCCTCAACGAGGGCAGCGTGGAATTTGCCAACGAGTACCGCATGAGAGAGGTCATCGAGAAATACTGCTCCTTCATGCCGGTCGAGATCTTCCTGTCCAAGGCCAATGCCCCCCAGGAGTACGAGACCATCGATGAGGCCGACCTTAAAGAGGACGACGTAGTTGTGGAGCACATCCACGAGGACGCTAAGACCGAGGAAAGGGAGAAGGAAAACGGCGAAAAAGAGACCGTCGAAGTTTCGCCCGCCAGGGAGCGCGTGAAGATCAACCGCCGCCCGGTCTCCTTAAGCGACACCCACCCGCTGTGGATGAAGCATCCCAACGACTGCACCGATGAGGAATACAAGGCCTTCTACCGCAAGGTCTTCCTGGACTACAAGGAGCCCCTGTTCTGGATTCACCTGAACATGGACTATCCCTTCAACCTTAAGGGCATCCTCTACTTCCCGAAGATCAACACCGAGTACGATTCCATTGAGGGGACCATCAAGCTCTACAATAACCAGGTGTTCATCGCCGATAACATCAAGGAAGTCATCCCCGAGTTCCTGCTCCTGCTTAAGGGTGTCATCGACTGCCCGGACCTGCCGCTTAACGTATCCCGCTCGGCCCTGCAGAATGATGGCTTCGTCAAGAAGATCTCGGAATACATCACCAAGAAGGTGGCCGACAAGCTCACCGGCATGTGCAAGACGGACAGGGAATCCTACGAAAAGTATTGGGACGACATCAGCCCCTTTATCAAGTTCGGCTGCATCAAGGAAGACAAGTTCGAGGAAAAGATGGCGGATTACATCCTGTTCAAGAACCTGGACGGCAAGTATCTGACCCTCAAGGACTGCATCGAGGAAAACAAAGAGGCTGAGGAGAAAGAGGCGGCCGAAGGCGAAAATAAAGAAGCGGCCGAAGGCGAAAATAAAGAAACGGCCGAAGGCGAAAATAAAGAAACGACAGAGGATGCCAAGGATGCCGCTGCCAAGGAGGCTTCCGGCGATGCTGCCGATGAGGCGGAGAAGAAGAAAACGACCATCTTCTACGTGACGGATGAGGTCCAGCAGAGCCAGTACATCAACATGTTCCGCGAGGCCGGCAAGGATGCCGTTATCCTGAAGCACAACATCGACTCGCCGTTCATCTCCCATCTGGAGCAGAAGCACGAGGATATCCGCTTCCTGCGCATCGATGCCGATATCACGGAGGAGCTGAAAGCCGAGGGGACGGTGGACGAAGAGCTCGTCAAGACCCTGACCGATACCTTCCGCAAGAACCTTGGCAACGATAAGCTGGAAGTTAAGGTTGAGAATATCAAGAACGACCAGGTAGCCGCCATGGTGACCCTCTCCGAGGAAAGCCGCCGTATGCAGGACATGATGAAAATGTACAACATGTACGGCTACGATCCCAACCTGTTCGGCAGCGAGGTAACGCTGGTGCTGAACGCCCGCCATCCGCTGGTCCAGTATATCACCGAGCAGGCCAAAGCCGGAACCGGCGCCGGAGAAGTCCCCGCCCTTGTCTGCCAGCAGCTCTACGACCTGGCCCTCTTAAGCCATAAACCGCTGTCACCCGAAGAGATGACCAAGTTTGTCAAGCGCAGCAACGACATCCTGCTCAGAATGTCCAAAGAAAACTGATGATCGTGCAGGGCGTCCCTTCCCTTTACAGAACCCTGACGCGAAGGAACCCCTTTGTGCCTAAAACAAGAGCCGCCGGAAAAACAATGATCCGGTGGCTCTTTTGTTATCGTAGGGGCGCTTATATACTATAGCAATAGACTAAACGTAAGTTTTCAACTATAAGTATCTTACCCTCACAACCAATTGGCGTGCCCCTGGGGGGAGGGGTGCAGGGGAGGGGGACGCGGGCTTCGCAACTCTGAGCGGCCCCCCTCCCCTGCGCCTACCGGCAGGTAAGCGTAAAATAGAAGTCACCAGGAGCAATGCAGCAGTATTTATGAACACCGCTATGATAATAGGATATGGAATATGATTGGTTACGTTTGCAAATATACCCCGATAGAAATTCTTAAGGCCCTCGGCGCGGAGGTCCAGCGCATGGACGAAGCCGCCCCCAACTACGACCTGGCGGAGAGCCTTATGCATCCGAATATGTGCTCATACGTCAAGGGCGTCCTGGAATCCTTTGCGCGCGGCGGCTATGAGGGCATTGTCCTCACCACCTGCTGTGACTCCGTCCGCCGGCTTTACGATACTTTAAAGGAGCGCTATCCGGACCGTTTCATCTATCTTCTGGATGTGCCGCGGAAGGTCAACGATTTTGCCGCCGGCATATATGCCCGGCGTCTCCGGGAGATGGCCGTCTCTTATCAGGCCTTCCGGGAAGGGCAAAAGCTTACGGAAAAAGGCAGTGAGCCATCGCAGGAGGGCCAAAGCCGCCCCGGGGAGGGCAGCGCAAAAAGCAGCGCTCTGCCGCAGGAGTTTCCCTCCGCCCTTCTTCAAGACGTCGAAGAAGACATACGGCGTCTGGAAAAAGAAGAAGAAAACAGCTCCAGGACACATGCCGGCAGCATCCGCATCGCGCTGGCCGGCGGGCGGTGTATGCCGGAGCTCCTGGCCCTCATCCGCAGCAAGGGAATAGATGTGGCCTGTAACCTGACATGCACAGGGCAGAGCCGCCTTCCCGTTCTGCGGCGCATAAAGGAAGCCGCGGAGGCGGCATCAGGAGACCTCTGGATAAAAACCGCCGAGGCCCTATTAAACCAGATCCCGTGCCTTCGCATGGCAAAAGCCACGGGGCGGGAAGACTACCTTAAGGGCTTTGAGAATGAGATCGACGGCATCATCTATCATACGGTCAAGTTTTGCGACATGTATTCGTATGAGTATGCCAGGCTGAAAAAGACGAGCCCCCTTCCCATCCTGAAGCTGGAGAGCGACATGCGCGGCGGAGCCACGGGGCAGGAGCTGACCCGGGTGGAGGCTTTTCTGGAAACCCTCGAAAGGAGCGGAAAGGAGACAGGCATGAAAAAAGACAGGATATATGCGCCGGGCGCCGACAGAACCTATGTGGCGGGGACCCCGACATCCGGCAGGACGTATGCAGCGGGCAAGGGAGATGCCGCGGCATCCGGTAAGACGTATGAGGCGGGCAAGGGAAATGCCCTGGCATCTGGAAAGACATATGAGGTGGGCAAGGGGAACGCCCCGGCATCCGGCAAAACATATGTGATGGGCGTGGACAGCGGCTCCACATCGACAAATGTCTGCATCATGGATACATCGGGGCGGATAGTTTCTTCCGTCATTATCCGGACCGGAGCCAAGGCTGTCTCCTCCGCCGAGAAGGCCCGCGATATGGCGCTCTCGCAGGCGGGCCTCACTATAGATGATATCAAAGCCATTGCGGCCACCGGGTACGGTCGCATCTCCATCCCCTATGCCACCCTGAACCTGACGGAGATCTCCTGCCACGCCAAGGGCGCCCGCTATTATTACCCGGAAGCAGTGACCATACTGGATATCGGCGGGCAGGATTCCAAGGCTATCCGCCTTCATCCGGACGGAAGCGTGGCGGACTTTGTCATGAACGATAAATGCGCCGCCGGAACGGGGCGCTTTCTGGAGGCCATGGCCCGGACGCTGGAGGTCGGCATCGAGGACCTGGGAAAACTGTCCGGGGAGGCCCGGGAGGATGTCACCATAAGCTCCATGTGTACGGTCTTCGCGGAATCGGAGGTCATCTCCCTGATCGCCCAGAACAAAGAAAAGGCGGACATCGCCCGGGGCGTACACAGGGCCATAGCCGGCAAGGCCCTGGGCCTTTTAAATCGGGTGGGAAGGAGCGGCCCCTACATGATGACCGGCGGCGTAGCCAGAAACCCCGGAGTGGTAAAAGCCATTGAGGAGCAGCTGGGAGAGAAGATATACATCTGCCCCGAGCCCGACCTCGTAGGCGCCGCCGGCGCCGCCCTGGCCGCCCTGGAATCGCTTAGCTGAGAAGAAATTTTTGTTACTATTCACGGCTCAGCCGCAAGCGGCTGAGCCTGCTTCCTTCATTCGGAAGGAACGCCCTGACGGGGTTCATCGCTGCTCCGCGGCTTTCCTTCCTCATGGAGGGAGCAGACCCTGTAAAGAAATGGATTTGGGATCACTCATGCAAGCATGGCATTCCAAAATCCATTTCCTTACGGCCGTGAATAATAACAATTTTTTTTTTCAAAAAAATAAAAATCAATTTGACAAAGTGCTGCTTTAATGATATAGTCATACCAGCTTCAAAAGTACATAAAACATATCGGATAAGTATGAAATAAAAAGCGGCAGGAATCGGAACAAGTTTTTAGCCGCACATCCATTTCTATCCGAATGAATATGGCTTACGTCGATGAACAGGCAATCAGATCTTGGTTTACAGGAGGGCTGACATTATGGCTAGCAAGTACAGATTCGAGACTCTTCAGCTTCACGTGGGACAGGAACAGGCCGACCCGGCTACCGATGCCAGGGCAGTGCCCATTTACGCATCTACATCCTATGTTTTTCACAACTCCCAGCACGCGGCGGACCGCTTTGGCCTTCGGGATGCCGGCAACATTTACGGGCGTCTGACGAACTCCACCCAGGACGTTTTTGAAAAGAGGATCGCGGCCCTCGAAGGCGGCAGCGCAAGCCTGGCTGTCGCGTCCGGCGCGGCGGCGATCACCTACACCTTCCAGGCCCTTTGCCAGGCAGGCGAAAACATTGTAGCCTCAAAGACCATCTACGGCGGCACCTACAACCTGCTGGCCCATACCCTTCCGCTTTACGGCATCACGGCAAAATTTGAGGACCCGTATGACTACAAGGCCATCGAGGCGGCCATCGATGAGAACACCAAGGCCCTTTTTGTCGAGACCCTCGGCAACCCCAACGGCAATGTCATCGACCTGGAGGCCCTCGCAGCTCTGGCCCACAAGAAGGGCATCCCGCTGGTGGTGGACAACACCTTTGCCACGCCCTACCTGGTCCGCCCCTTTGAATACGGCGCGGATATTGTCGTCCACAGCGCGACAAAATTCATCGGCGGGCACGGCACGGCCATCGGCGGCGTGATCGTTGAGGGCGGAAGCTTCGATTTTGCCGCATCCGGCCGCTATCCCTGGCTTTCCGAGCCCAACCCCTCCTATCACGGCATAAGCTTCACGGCGGCAACAGCGCCGGCAGCCTTTGTCACCTACATCCGCGCCATTCTCCTTCGCGACATGGGCGCCACCATCTCCCCCTTCCACGCCTTCATCTTCATTCAGGGCCTGGAGACCCTTTCCCTGCGCGTTGAGCGCCATGTGGAAAATGCCCTGAAGATCGTGGACTACCTGAAAAACCATCCCCAGGTGGAAGCCGTCCATCATCCCTCCATCGAAGGAGAGCCCGGCCACGAATACTACGCCAAATATTTCCCGAACGGCGGCGGCTCCATCTTTACCTTCGAGGTCAAAGGCGACGAAAAGACCGCCCAGAAGTTTATCGACAACCTGCCGATCTTCTCCCTGCTGGCCAACGTCGCCGACGTAAAATCCCTCGTCATCCACCCGGCTTCCACGACCCACTCCCAGTTAAACGAGGAAGAGCTGCAGGACCAGGGCATCCGCCCCAACACCATCCGCCTCTCCATAGGAACCGAGAACGTTCTCGACCTCATAGAAGCCCTTGATACCGCCTTCGCGGCCATAAAATAATAAAAAAGACAAGGGGAAGAACCGTCCCCGTTTCTTCCCCTTGTCCTCATAAAAAACCGTGCCGCATCTTCGCTTTTCCAGAAGATGCGGCACGGTTTTTTTTATCGCAGGGGCGGCGTAAAGAAATATTTCGGCTTACGCCGAACGCCGCCCCGCGGGCGAGCAGGAGGGGATTCCCCCTCCTACTCGATTAGATAGGAATGCTCCTCCCGGCAGCAGGCTTATTCCTGAATGCCGTATTTGATGGCGCAATATTCCATCACCATCTCGTCACGTATGGACAACGCCGATGCCGGCAAAACCCTCATCAGCAGCCGGAAGAGCAATAGCGGTCAGAGCGGCACAGAGAGATGATACGAGGAGCATGGAAAGTAATTTTGATCGTTTTATGCTTTCCTCCCTGATTAAAGTATAGCTGAATAGCGACAAAACGGAGCCCGGACTTTTCTCCATCGAGGACTATTTTTAGCTCAAATTGCAGAAAGGGAGGAAAAGGGGAGGAAAATCTACCTTTTTCGTTTGTGAAAAAAAGAACGGGCGGCCGGGAGAAAAAGAAGATATCCAAGGCAACCATTACCGGAGATATCTGAATGTATGCCCCGGGGAAAATGGCATATCATAAAAGACACCGAAAAATGGGGTTACTATTCACGGCCGTAAGGATGCAGATTTTTCTCGCCATGCTTGCATGAGCGAGGGAAATCTGCATCCTTACAAGGTCTGCTTCCTCCATGAGGAATCCAGCCGCGAAGCGGCGGTGAAGCCCGTCAGGGCGAGATTCCGAATGAAGGAAGCAGGCTCAGTCGCTTGCGGCTGAGCCGTGAATAGTAACAAAAAGGGGCAGCCATCCGCTGCCTTGCCTTCTATGTGAAAGGAGAGTGTAGCCATGAAACGAATCGTCTTCTGCGTATCTTTGTGTCTTCTCCTGGCGATTGGCGCCTCCAGCGTGTTTGCGCTGGATTATCAGCAGCATTTCGACAATGAAGCCACCTTCGAAACCTTAGAGGAAGCTCACGCCAACGGGCCGGAGGCCCTTTCTGCCCTGAACGGCCGGCTGTATGTGCCGGATCCCTGCCTTGACGATTATCCGGAAGGCACCACCTATGTGTACCGCTCCGCAAACATGTTCAACTGCGCCAGCGCGGCCTACCGCATGAATACCAACATCCTGGTATATACCGACGAGGCGATCGCCGACAAGGCCGGCGCCGAGGAATACCTCCGGAACCTTGGCATTATCGACCTGGTCGACCAGGCTTTCGGCAGCGCTGTGCTTGTCACGCCTATTGACAAAGAGGCCGGTTTTGGCGCTGCGGACCAGTATGCCTACTTCCAGCTCCAGTCCGCCATGTTCAACCTGGGCTTCTCTATCCGTGGCGATGTGAACACCTACTACGCCGACAACACCTACTTCGGCGGCCTGACATACCGCTACCTGATCGGTGTTGGCGGCGGCGCCACCTTCATCAACGACTATGTGGCCGGCACCCTGGACAACATAAGCCGCGTAGCCGGCATGCTGCTCTACGGCGGCACCATGGCCAAGGTCAGCAAGGTAGCCGATGTGATCCCGGTGTATCTGGTGAACAGCGATGGCAGCGCGGACGCCAGATACATTGCCGCCAACGACACCGACTCCATAGAAGAAAAGGGCAGCACCATCCGCTACTACAATCAGTTCCGTCCCCAGCAGGCGGTGGTGATCGAGACCGAAGAGAAAGAGCTGAACGCGGACCTTGTTAAAGACGCCTACTATAACTTCCTGATCGATGCCATGCGCATCCCCGTCTTGAAGGCCGGGCAGAACAACAGCAACATGCTCTATGGCAACTATCAGTTTAACCAGGCTCCCTACAGCCTGTGCCGGCGCTCCGCGATCCTTGACGGCAAGACCAAAGAGGGCATCTACGTGATCGAGCACGTGGAAGACCGCTTTAAGGATATCTGTGATGAAAACGGCGAGTATCTGCAGACCTGGTATGAATTTCTGCCCGAGGAAGTGCTGAATAACACCGCGCCCGAGCACAGCGTGCCGCTCTGGCTGAGCAACCACGGCGGCGGCGACGATCCGGTACAGTTTGTCGATGAGATCGGCCTTCTGGAGCTTGCCGGCAAGGAGCGCTTTGCCCTGGTGGGCGACGCTTACCAGAGCCTGTACTATTCCACGGCCGTTATGGCTGACGCCAAGGCGGCGCTGGTCCAGTATATGCTGGATACCTATCCGGCGCTGGATCCTTCCCGCGTCTATACCACAGGCTATTCCATGGGCGGCGGGACCACCGTCACCATGCTGGCTTCCCATCCCGAGCTGTTCGCGGCCGGCGCTCCTATGGCTTCCGGCGGCTCCTTCATCGGCTCCGACGAGCAGGTGGCAAAACTTCAGGAACTCGCCATGCCCTACTTCGCCATGACTTCCACCTATGATGTGGTGGGATATCGGAACCAGACCATGTCCGACGGCGTTAAGGCGGCCCTGAACCGCTATGCCAGCTACAGCGGCATCGATGAAATTGAATATGATTTCGATGCCTATCCGCTTTCCGGCTTTAAGGGCGACCGCTATGTGTACACGGTCCTCAACAACGAGTACGGCAACCATACCTGGTATCGCTTTAACGCCGACGGCGAGCCCCGCGTAGCTTTCAACCTGACCGAAAACCTGATCCATGCCCTGTATCCCGAATACGGGTATCTGGCCTGGGATTTCTGCAAGCAGTTCTCCCGCGACCCGGAGAGCGGCCTGATCAGCTATAATCCTGACGCCAGGTAAGGACCTGTAGAAAAATAACTGGCACATCTTGCTGGTCTTTTCGCCTGGGTACATCGTTCAAAAACCCGCTATGCGCGTGATTTTTGAACGATGTACCCGAACGAAAATCCTGCGCAGTAAACGAATCAAAACGCAGGCGTTCTGTTCGTTTACTATGAATATATGAAATGGAGGTTAGCGATAATGAAAAAGCTCTCATTTTTCCTGGCCCTTGCCATCGCGGCAGTCCTGCCGTGTGCCGGTGTCCTGGCCGATGCCACCTTCCTCGGCAGCCAGTGCAACGAAGCGACCTTTGAAACCCTTGAGGAAGCGCATGCAAACGGCCCCGCTGCCACAGCGCAGCTGGACAACCAGACGGGCATCGCCATGTTTGACGGCCCGGCGAGGGCCATGGCCCCGCATCCCGCCCTGGACGATTATCCGGAAGGCACGGCTTTTGTGTACCGCAGCGCTGATCTGTACGGCGGCCGCGCGGCCGCCCGTCTGAATACGGATATCGTTGTGTTTGCCGAGCAGCATTTCGATGATAAGGACAGCGCCTTCTCCTACCTTAAAGAGCTGGGCGTCATCGACATCATTGACCAGGCCATCGGCAGCGTTATCCTGGTGACCCCCGCCAACGGCGAATCCTTTGGCCAGGCAGACCAGCAGAACTACTATGCCCTGCAGAGCGCCATCTTCTCCCAGAAGGCCGGAGGCACGGATGCCGACGGCAACCGCGTGGTCTACAGCGATGGCGAATATTATGGCTGCTGGTGCTACTATTATGCTATCGGCATTGACGGCGGCGCCACCTTCCTCAACAATTACATTGCCAGCACCTACGATTTTGTCAGCCGTATTGCCGGCATGCTGCTTCTGAACGGAAATATGGACTATGTCCGCAATGTAGCGGCCCTGGTCCCGGCATACCTGGTGAATGCCGACGAGGACACCATTGACAAATATGTCCGGGCAAACGGGGCGGAAGCTTACTTTGGCACCCCGGCGCAGGACATCTTCTATAACCAGGCGCTTCCGCTGCAGAAGGTCGTCGTGGCTAAGGATGGCAGCCAGGATGCCGCCGCCTATATTGCGGATGCCTACTACAATTACTTTATCAAGGCCATGCGTATCCCGGTAGTGACCGCAGGGCTCCACTCCGCGGCAACGCCTTATCAGGGCGTCGGCTCCGATCAGGCGCCCTACGCCCTCTGCGAGCGCAATGCCATCATCGGCGATACCACGCAGGACGGCATCCATCTGATCCGCGTGGAGGATGAGGAAACCTTTGCCGATATGAAGATGCAGAACGGCAAGTACATGAACCTGTGGTATGAATACCTGCCGGAGGAGGCGCTCTTTGGCACAGCTCCCGCTCACAGCATTCCTCTTATCCTGGCCAACCATGGTGGCGGCGATGACGCCCGGGTATTTGTGGATGAGATCGGCCTTCTGGCCCTTGCCGGCAGGGAGCGCATCGCCATTGTCGCCCCCGATGAGACCGATATCTGGCAGGAGACCGTGGACGGGCAGTCCGTGAACGGCGTGTGCTGTGAAGCGCTTCCGGCCCTGGCCGAGTACATGCTGGACAAATATCCGGCCCTGGACCCCTCCCGGGTATATACCATGGGCTACTCCATGGGCGGCGGCGCCACATTGAAGGCCCTTAACGGCAAGCCCTCGGTGTTTGCCACAGGTGCCTGCATGGCGGCTTCCAGCTATGTGGCTGATGAAGAGCAGGCCAAGGCCTATGAGACCCTGGATCTGCCCATCATGTTCACAACGTCCGCCTTCGACTTTGTCCTGGTCAATACCTTCGTCAGCGATGAGCGCCATATCGCCAGCGGCATTGAAAAGCAGATCCGCGTGTTCTGTGAGCACAACGAGATCACGCCTAAGTTTGAGAGCTTCGATTACGACGCCTATCCCATCATCGGCATCGAGACCGACGGCTACCGCCGCACAGTAGTCAACGGCGAACATGTCAACCATACCTGGTACATCAACAACGATGCGGGCGTTCCCATGATCGCCGTGAATGTTACGGAAGACCTGGCTCATGCCCTCTATCCGGAATATGCCAACATCGTGTGGGATTATTTCAAACATTTCAGCCGCGATCCCGAAACCCTGGAGGTTATCTATAATCCCTATGCCAACTAAAGCTTAAAAAAGACGAAAAGGGGAAGAGAAGGGGACGGTCCTTTTTTCTTGTGGATCACAAGAAAAAAGGACCGTCCCCTTTTCGTCTCCCCCTCATCTTTTTTAAAGAGTTTCATTCATGCTCCCGGTGCGGTAGCCGAGAAGATCCAGGGCAACGTAGGAAAAGCCGATGTCCTTTAACCGGGCATGGATCTCCTCGCGGAGGGCGTCGTCGAGGAACCTTGGGAAATCCTCCCGGGGGATCTCTATGCGGGCCATGTTGCCGTGTATGCGGACACGCATCTGCCGAAACCCTTTGTCGATCAGGTACTGCTCCGCCTTTTCGACCATGCCAAGCTTTTTTTTCGTAATGGTATCGCCATACACAAAGCGGGAGGCCAGGCAGGCATAGGAGGGCTTATCCCAGGTGGGGAGGCCCAGCTCCCGCGAAAGGGCGCGGATCTCTGCCTTATAAAGGCCGGCCTCGCGGAGCGGCGACAAAATGCCAAGCTCCTTAAGCGCTCTCATGCCGGGGCGGTAATCGCCCAGGTCATCCATATTGGAGCCCTCCGCCAGGGCCGAAAAGCCGAGGGAGGAAGCCACCTCCTTAAGGCGGGTGAACAGATCCTTTTTACAGATATAGCACCTGTCCGGAGGGTTCTCGGAAAAGCCCGGGACAGAAAGCTCATCCGCCTCCAGCACCAGCTGGCGGATGCCATAGGTGCCGCAGAACTCATCCGCCTCCTGCCCCTCCCGGGCCGGAAACAGATAAGAAGACGCCCGTATCGCCATGGCCTTATCGCCCAGACAGTCATGGGCGGCCCGCAAAAGAAAGGCGGAGTCTACACCGCTGGAAAAGGCCACGGCGACAGAGCCAAGGGAAGTCAGATAATCCTGAAGATGTCGGTATTTTTCATGTAAGATATCCATAGCTATCCTTTTCTTGTCAGATATTCCTGATCATCCGCCACATCCTGACAGATGTGAAACGTGGTCGGTGAAGCAAATTATAGCCCACAAAACACAAATAATCAATACCTGCCCGTAGGGTTCATACCTAACGTTAGGTTTCGGGGAGACCCCATCGCCCCCTGTAGAGCATTCTGGGTTATGCTTACCTGACGGTGGGTTTGGGGTGCGCCATGTTTCTTTTAACTTTTCTATTTTACTCTTACCTGGCGGTAGGCGCAGGGGAGGGGGGGCCG
>CAMNNO010000041.1 GCA_946545475.1 uncultured Blautia sp. | reverse complement strand
GCAGGGGAGGGGGACGCGGGCTTCGCAACTCTGAGCGGCCCCCCCTCCCCTGCGCTTACCGGCAGGTAAGAGTAAAATAAAGAGCACTAAGAGACATATCGCACCTATAGCCTACCGGCATGTAAAAATAAAATAAAGAGCACTAAGAGACATACCGCACCTACACCCTACTGGCATATAAGAGTAAAATAGAGTTAAGAAAGGAGAACCCCATGAACAGTTTCCGCAGCTTCCTAAAGCGCAAGGACATCGAAATATCCGCCCGCCGCTACGCCATTGATGCCCTTGGCGCCATGGCCCAGGGCCTCTTCTGCTCCCTTTTGATCGGGACGATCATCAACACCCTGGGCACGCAGTTCCACATCCCATTTTTAACGACGGCCGTGGCCACCGTAGCCGGCCAAAGCTATACCGTCGGCGGCCTGGCCACAGCCATGAGCGGTCCGGCCATGGCCGTAGCGATCGGCTACGCGCTCCACTGCCCGCCCCTGGTCCTGTTTTCCCTGATCACCGTAGGCTTTGCCTCAAACGCCTTAGGGGGCACCGGGGGACCCCTGGCGGTTCTGTTCGTCGCAATCATCGCGGCAGAAGTGGGCAAGGCCGTCTCCAAGGAGACGAAGATCGACCTCCTGGTGACGCCCCTTGTGACGATCGCCGTCGGCATAGCCCTTTCCGCCTGGTGGGCGCCCGCGATCGGAGCGGCGGCCTCGCGCGTGGGGCAGCTGATCATGTGGGCGACAGCCCTTCAACCCTTCCTGATGGGCATACTGGTCTCAGTCTTTGTCGGCATTGCCCTGACGCTCCCCATTTCCTCCGCCGCCATCTGCGCGGCCCTGTCACTGACCGGGCTGGCCGGGGGCGCCGCCGTTGCCGGCTGCTGCGCCCAGATGGTGGGCTTTGCGGTCGCCTCCTTCCCGGAGAACCGCTGGGGCGGCCTTGTCTCCCAGGGGATAGGCACCTCCATGCTCCAGATGGGGAACATCGTCCGGAATCCCCGGATATGGATCGCGCCCATCGTGACATCCGCCATCACGGGCCCCATGGCGACGTGCCTCTTCCACCTTGAAATGAACGGCGCCGCCGTCTCCTCCGGCATGGGAACCTGCGGCCTGGTGGGCCAGATCGGCGTGTACACCGGCTGGGTGAACGATGTCGCCTCCGGCGCCAAAAGCGCTATTACGGGCATGGACTGGGCAGGGCTTATCCTGATCTCTTTTGTCCTTCCCGCCGTGATCTGCCCGCTTCTTAACAGCATCCTGAAAAAGATCGGCTGGGTCAAGACGGGCGACATGGCCTTGAATTAATCTACAGCAGGCTGTCGATATTTATGGAAAATCCGGGATAAATATTGACCGGGATATCGTCGGTAAAATGCCAGGTGTTGGAGCCCTCTTCATTTTCAAAGTCGAACACCACAACCGTCCGGCTGTCCGGGTTTACGATCCAGTATTCCCGGACGCCGGTTTCCCTGTATTTTGCCAGCTTATACAGATAGTCACGCGAGCGGGTCGACGGTGACGCCACCTCGATGATCCAGTCCGGCGCACCGTCACAGCCCCTGCCGTTCGCCCATTTTTCCGGATCGCATATAATAGAGATATCCGGTTCTACGTAATTGTAGATATCTGTCATTCCTCCCGGGTAGACAGCAAAGGGCGATGGAAATACCCGGCAGGGGCCGCCCTTTTCATGAATGTAATTTCCGATAGTCCGTGACAGTTCGGCGATCAGGAGCTGGTGCATGGGTGTCGGCGCAGACATCATGTACAGCCGGCCATCGATCAGCTCGGCTCGCTCCCCATCCGGCAAAGCTTCTATATAGTCTGCCGTATAAAGCGTCTCTTTTGGCAGCGGCATAATATTTTCTCCTTTTCTGAAAATTTTCTTCAGGCACAAACACATCTGCAGGCACTTATGATTATAGCATATACAAGGCTTTTTGGCAAAAAGGAAGAAATGGGGGGGACCCGTCTGGCTGCACATCCACTGCCATGCGGGTTCGGGCAGTATGTGGAAGCGTATGCCAAAGACGGCTACCCGGTTTCCTTCAGCGAGTGGCTGAAAACGCAGGATGAATAAGAGAACATATAGAAACTGCTGTGAAAAAAATGCCAGCCGGAGTGCCTATCCGGCTGGCATTTTTGGCTATTCCGGCAAAAAACAAAAAGGGACTGGAATTTTTGAGAGAGAAGGGATAGAATGAAAGACTGATTTTTGTTAAACAATTCACTAAACAATCGCCTTTTGCGGCAACATAGTCATGACAGTAACGGCGATGAGATGGGGGGATGTTTCTTGTATCTGCTTTTGTTTCTTTTGTGGCTGCTGCTGAATGGGCGCTTGACATCGGAGATCGCGGTGTTCGGGCTCATCGTGGCGGCCTTATCTTATGTCTTTGCCTGGAAGGTGCTTTCCTTCCGGGCCTCCAACGACGGGATCGTGCTTCTTAATATTTTGCTGCTTGCCCTGTATTTGGTCGTCCTTCTCTGGGAGATCGCCCGGGCGGCTTTTTCGGTCATGGGCCTTGCCCTTTCGCGAAAGTGCCGGCCGGACCCGGTGATCTTTGAGTTCCACTCACACCTGGACGGGAAGTTTAAAAATGTGCTCCTGGCCAACTCGATCACCCTGACGCCCGGCACCTATACGCTGTTCCAGGAGGGCGACCGATTTGTTATCCACTGCCTTCGCAAGGACTATGCGGATGGGCTTACCGATTCCGTCTTTATAAAGCTTCTGGAAAAAATGCGTCTGCCATCCTGGGGCAGAAGGGAGGAAAAACCGTGAGTGTGGAGAATGCCTATCAGCTTTTGTATGCCTTTGTGCTCCTCGTCTTTGCCGTCCTGATCGGGATCACGCTGGTCCGCGCGGTCATCGGCCCCCGGGTCACGGACCGCATTATGTCCATCAACATGATCGGAACGATGGTCATTGCCAGCATCATTGTCCTCTCCGGCATGCTGGGGGAGGGGTATCTTCTGGATGTGGCGCTTATCTACGCCATGATCAGCTTTGTGACGGTGCTTATCCTGGCGGCCTCCAATATCCCACCGGAGAAAAGAAAGCGCATGGAGGCGGAGGAGAAGGCCATGCAGGAGGAGGACGCGTGATGGGGGAATGGATACGCTTTTTTATTGTGGCGGCTCTTCTTTTGCTGGCGCTTGCCTGCTTTGCGTCGGCTGTCCTGGGTGTGTGGCGCTTCGGCTATGTGATGAACCGGATGCACGCGGCCGGGATAGGGGACTCCCTCGGGATCTTCTGCGTGGCGGCTGCCCTTTTTATTGCCGGGGGGCCGTCCTGGGAGGAGGCTAAGGCGCTGCTCCTTGTGTTTTTTCTCTGGTTTACATCGCCGGTTTCCACGCATTTTCTGGGACAGGTGGAATTTTTCAATTCCCCCGATCTGCCCGTGTACGCGGCGGCGGGAAAGGAGGAGGGCGATGGCTCTCGGCGTAACGGAAATTGTTAAGATACTGCTCCTCGTTCTCCTGATCGTGTGCGCTATCAGCGTCAACGTGACCAGGAGCCTCTTGCAGAGCGTGATCATCTTCATGGCCTACAGCTCCATCATGTGTATCCTGTGGATATTTATGGAATCGCCGGACCTTGCGATCACGGAGGCGGCGGTGGGCGCAGGCGTGAGCGGGGTGCTGTTCCTTCTGACGCTGCGCCGCATCCGCGAGGAGGACGAGGACAGCTCCGAAGACGATGGGAATACCGATTTTTAACTCAACAGGGAAGTCCCCCGCCTCTAAGCCGACAAGGCGCAGGCAGGGGTGGGAGACTTGATTGGAGGCAGTTGTGCTATGAAAGAAAAATTTTGGCGCTGGCTTGACGGTAGCCGGGAGTACCTTGAGGACGCGTCGGACATGGACGAGACGCCCTACAGGGAAAGGGAGGAGGTCAAGACGCAGATCCGGGAGAGAAATGACTCCCTGGATAAAAGGCGGGGGACCCGGGCGGTCATCCGGGCGGAGGAGAAGGGCTTTCGCCTGCTCTACTCCTGGGTCGCGGTGATAAGCGCTATCTTCCTTATCGGCGTCCTTCTCTATGTGGTGTCCTACCTGCCGCGCTACGGGCAGGAGAATCCCCAGACGACGCTGGTGGCCCGGCGCTACCTGGAGGACGGGGTCCGGGAGACGGGGGCCATAAACGCGGTCGCCGGCATGATACTGGATTACCGGGCCTTTGATACGCTTGGGGAATCCCATGTCCTGTTTACCGCCCTGGTGTGCGTGATGATCCTGCTTGAGAAGGACAGGAAGAACATGCGCCGTGGCTACGAGGATTATTATCGGATCACAGGGGAGGGCTTTTACACCCCAAACCGGGATGGCATCATGCAGGCAGCAGGCTTTGTGCTCCTGCCCTCCATCCTGCTCTTTGGGATCTATATCCTGCTGAACGGCCAGAACGGCCCGGGCGGCGGCTTCTCCGGGGGAACGGTCCTGGGGAGCGGGCTTATCATCTTTACGATGGCCTTTGGCTTCGACACGGTGGACCGCATCGCGAGCCGGCGCCTCCTTAAGGGGGTTACGGTTGTTGCCCTGGGCTTTTACAGCTTTGCCAAGGGGTATGTCTTCTTCACCGGGGCCAACGGCCTGGAAAGCCATATTCCCAAGGGAACGCCGGGGGCGATCTTAAGCGGCGGGCTCATCCTGCCTCTTGACATCGCCGTGGGCCTTGTGGTCGCCTGCACGATGTTCGGCTTCTACAGCCTGTTCCGGCGGGGAAGCATAGGAGGAAAAGGAAAGGCCTGTTCCGGCAAAAAAGCCGGGACAGGGGCAGGCACAAAAGCGGAAGGGAAGGATAACGCATGATCGGAAATCTGCTGGCAAATTATGAGGAGGCTGTAGCCATCATCCTCTTCGGGATCGGCTTTACCATGGTGCTCTTTCAGAGAAACCTGATCCGCAAGCTGATCGGCATGAACATTATGGATACGGGGGTATTCCTTTTTCTGGCCTCCATGGGCTATATCCGGGGAAGAAAGGCGCCCATCATCCTCGACCCCTCCCTCCCGGCGGAGAGCTACATTAATCCGGTGCCGGCGGGCCTTGTGCTGACCGGCATCGTGGTATCGGTATCGGTGACGGCCATTATGCTGTCGCTGTGCGTGAGGCTTTACAGGCGGTATCATACCCTGGAGATCGATGATATCTACCGGCTGTCAAAGCATCAGATGGAGGACCGCTAAAGTGGACATTATCAGGAATTTTCCTTTGTTTACGATCATCCTCAGCCTCTTTTCCGGCGTGCTCTGCCTGGTTCTTGACGCTAAGGCGGCCAGGCGCTACACCCTGGGATACGAGGGGGTGATCTTATGCCTTTGCGGCGCGGTCTTCTGGTATGCCGTCCGGACAGGCCGGGCGGTAACATATGTCTGCGGAGAATTTCCCGCGCCCTGGGGAAACGAGCTGCGCTTTGGCGTCCTGGAGGCCATGATGGCCTGCGGCTTTATAGCTGTCCTCATCTGCTGCGTGGTCGCGGGAGGACGATATATCCTCCAGGATATCGACGAGAGCAAGATAAACCTTTACTACGCCCTGATCAACCTTCTGACCGCCGCCCTGATGGCGATCGTGTGGACCAATGATGTCTTTACCGGCTATGTCTTCCTGGAGATCCTGACGCTGACCAGCTGCGGGATACTCATTGTCCGTGAGATCGGGCGGACCACCCTGGCGGCTGTCCGCTATATGATCCTGAACCTTATGGGCTCCGGGCTTTTTCTCCTGGGCCTTGTGCTCCTTTATGACGTGACGGGGAACCTCCTTATGGTCCCCATGCAGGAAGAGATAGCCCAGCTCATGGCGCAGCCCCACACGGCGATGGTGGTCACCATGGCTACTGGCATCCTGACCATGGGGCTGGCCATAAAGAGCGGCCTTTTCCCCTTCCACTACTGGATGCCGGACGCTTACGGCTGGGCGACGCCCACGTCAGGGGCCATCATGTCGTCCCTGGTGTCCAAGTGCTATATCTTCCTGCTGTTTAAGATCTATTACCGGGCGATAGGCATAGAAGTGTTTGCGCGCATGCCGATCCGCTACCTTCTCCTGGCCCTGGGCATGTGCGGCATCATCTTCGGGTCGGTGTCCGCTCTGAGGGCGGAGAACATCAACCATATGGCGGCTTTTTCCTCGGCGGCCCAGATCGGCTACATCTATATGGGCCTGGGCCTAGGCGGCGAGAGCGGCTATGCGGCGGCGATGTTCCACATCTTGGCCCACGCGGTGACGAAATCCCTGATCTTCCTGACAACGCCGCGCCTGGCGGAGGCTTCCGGCAACAGCTTAAGGTTCCGCGCCCTCCAGGGAAGCGCGCTCCGGGACCGGGGAGCGGGAATGTTCTTTACGGTCGGGGCTCTGTCCATGATCGGCATTCCTGTCTTTGCCGGCTTTTCCTCAAAGCTTCTGGTCGCCATGGCGGCGGCGGACACCGGGAAGGGAGCCCTTATGCTTTCGGTCATCCTGGTGCTGGCCGTCAGCGCGGTTTTGAACGCCCAGTATTTTATCCGCACGCTGATCCGGATATTTGGGGACAGTGAGGATACGGCTGATAAAACGGCCTATTTCCGCGAGGATTTTATCCTTCCCATGGCGGCCCTGACAGGCATGAACCTGGCCCTTGGGCTTTTTTCCTGGCTGTTTACGGATCTGATCCGGATGGGCCTTGGGATGTTTGGATAAACGACTATAGAAGGGAGATTATTGCAATGCTGCTTTTGGCCTGTATTCTTTTTCCGGTTCTGGCGGGCTGTGCCCTGCCCCGGCTTTTCCCGCAAAAAAAGGCCAGGCGGGCCGCCTTCGGGGCCGGGATGGTGCTGTCGGACGGCCTGTGCCTGGCCTGTGCCCTCTGGGGAAAAAGCGTGACGCTCGCCCGACCGACGGATACAATGGTGATCGCCTTTTCCCTGGACAGCCTGGGAAAGGTGTTCCTTCTGGCGGGCGCCGTGCTCTATACGGCGGCCTGTTTTTATGCCCTTGGCTATATGGACCACGAGGAGAGGGAGGAGACGTTTTTCTCCTTCTACCTGGTCTCCTTCGGCGCTCTTGCCGCGGTTGGCATGGCTTCCAACCTGATTACGCTGTACCTGTGCTTTGAGGCCCTGACCCTGACAAGCATGCCGTTGGTGCTCCACGAAAGGAGCCGGGAAGCGGTCGCGGCGGGCGTCAAGTACCTGTTCTACTCGGTGGCCGGTGCGCTTGCGGGGCTTCTGTCTGTCTTTTTTGTCTATTATTATTCCGGAGGGGAAGGGCAGTTTGTCCTTGGCGGCTTTATGAAGAGTGAAATGTTGGCCGGCCATGAGGGGATATTCTTAGCCGCCGTCCTTGCCGGGATACTGGGCTTTGGCACAAAGGCGGGGCTTTACCCCATGCACGGGTGGCTGCCGAGCGCGCACCCCATCGCGCCGGCGCCGGCCTCGGCGGTGCTGTCCGGGATCATCGCCAAGGCGGGCGTTATTGCGGTCATCCGCCTTGTCTATTATGCCGTCGGGCCGGAGATGATAAGGGGGACATATGTGGAGACCACCTGGCGGTGCCTGGCTATCCTGACGATCCTGATGGGGTCGACGATGGCTTTTTACGAAAAGAACCTGAAAAAGAGGCTGGCCTATTCGACGGTCAGCCAGATCTCGTATATTATGCTGGGGCTCTCCTTCTTAAGCCCGGCGGGGCTGGCCGGAGGCCTGCTCCACCTTATGGGGCATGCCGTCTCCAAGGGCGCCCTCTTCCTGGCCGCGGGAAGCTGCATCTTTTCTCTGGGGATACGCGCTGTTCCGGATATGTCCGGCATAGGGAAAAAGCTTCCGGCCACCATGGCGGGCTTTACCCTGGCCTCCCTCTCCCTGGTCGGGATACCGCCCATGTCGGGGTTCCTAAGCAAGTGGCAGCTGGCCGGGGCCGCCATAGGAAGCGGGAGGACGCCCTGGGATATCCTCTCCCCCGTTGTGCTGCTCATCTCGGCCCTTTTAACAGCCGGGTATCTTCTGACCGTCGTGACGGAAGCCTTCTTCCCCGGGAACGCCGGGGCAGGGGAGGAGAACGCGGCGGCCAAGGGGCAGGAGAGGCCGATCATGGCGATCCCCATAGCTTTTCTCTGCCTCTGCTCCCTCCTGGTCGGCCTCTTTGGGCAGAGGATACTCTCTTACTTTGGTTTTATGTGAGGTGGCAGCATGGGTGCGCTCTTTTTGGTCCTTCCGGTGGGCTTGCCCCTGGCCGGGGGATTTTTATCCTTCTTTCTGAGATTCCGGGATGAGAGGAGCCGCTTTGCCTATATGGAGGCGGTTACGGTGGCGACAAGCGTATGCGTCCTCATCGCGCTTCTGTTTGTCGGTCCCGGAAAAGCGGATCTGTTCAGCTTTACTTACGGCTATTCCCTCTCCTTCGGCCTTGACGGGATGTCCCGGCTGTTTAGCGGCCTCATCGCCGCGCTGTGGCCCTTCGCCCTCCTTTATGCCTATGGTTATATGGCCGAGGAGAAGCACAGGGCGCGCTTTTTTGCCTTTTACGTCATGACATACGGGGTGGCGCTGGGGGTGGCCTTTGCGGCGGATATGATCACGCTTTATGTGTTTTTTGAGATGCTCAGCCTTGTGACGATCCCACTGGTGACGCATTACGGGGATCACGACAGCATGTACGCGGGCCGCAAATACGCGGCCTATACGATCGGCGGGGCTTCCCTGGCCTTTTTTGCCGTTATCGTGGCGACGGTCTACGGGCAGAACGGACAGTTTATCTATGGCGGCAGCCTTAACGGCACCGGGCCGAAGGGCCTCCTGGAGGCGGCCTTTGTGCTGGGCTTTTTCGGATTCGCCGCGAAGGCGGCGATCTTTCCCCTGTTCGACTGGCTGCCGACAGCCTCGGCCGCGCCGACGCCGGTCACGGCCCTGCTTCACGCGGTAGCGGTCGTCAACACCGGCGTCTTTGCCGTAGGGCGCCTGACCTTCTATGTGTTTGGGCCGGAGCTTTTGGAGGGGAGAGGCGTTACGGCCTTCTGCCGGGTCATGGTCCTGTTTTCGCTGATCTTCGGGGCCGTCATGGCTATAAGGGAGCGGCACTTAAAGCGCCGCCTGGCCTACTCCACCATGAGCAACCTCTCCTATATGCTCTTCGGGATACTCCTCCTGACGCCGGAGGGCCTGTCTGCCGGTCTTTCCCATATGGTGTTCCACAGCCTGACAAAGATGGTCCTGTTTTTGTGCGCGGGGGCCTTCATGCACCAGACGGGAAGGTCCTATGTCTACGAGCTTGGCGGTGTGGGCCGCTATATGAAGGTGACGGCCGCCTGCTTTACGGCGGCGGCCCTCTCCCTTATGGGCATGCCGTTGTCCGCCGGCTTCATCTCCAAGTGGGCGCTCATCCGCTCCGCCCTGGAAAAAGGGGGCGCCTATGCCCTTGCCGGTGTCGCCTGCCTCATCGCGGCCTCCTTTTTGTGCGCGGCCTATACGCTTTCCATCAGCATCCGGGCCTACTTTCCGGCGGAAGGCAAGGCTCTTTTAAACCAGGAAAAGGCGCCGGCGGAGGCTGGCATGGCCATGCGGCTTCCGATACTTGTTTTTACCGGGGCGGTCCTGTTTTTCGGCCTCTGGCCGGGCGCGCTTATGGGGTTTCTGAACAGTCTTTCAGGAGGTATCTGACCGATGGAAATAATAGCTCTGGTTTTTGCCCCGTTTGCGGGCGGCCTTCTTGGCTATGCGGCCGGCGCGTACCGGGAAAATTGGCGGAAGGCGCTGGCCGTGCTTGTCTGCGCGGCCGAGATGGCCCTTTCGCTTCTTGTGGCCGCAAACGGCGGGAGGGTATCCGTCCCTGCGGTCTTTGCGGGCGGCCTTATGTTCACCACGGATGGGTTTCGCGCTGCCTATGCGGTGATTACCGCTTTTATGTGGCTTATGGCCTCGGTGTTTTCCCTGGATTATTTTAAAGAGGAGAGGCGGAACCTTAACCGCTACTGCCTGTTCTGGCTCATGACGCTGGGGGCGACGGAGGGGGTCATGCTGTCGGGCGACCTCATGACGGCCTTCGTATTTTTTGAGATCCTCTCCTTCACCTCGTTTACCTGGGTCATCCATGAGGAAACCGCCGCGGCGAGGGAGGCGGGCTACACCTATCTGTTTATCGCCGTGGGAGGGGGGCTTGTCCTGTTTATGGGCCTTGCCCTTCTCTATCAGAGCGCCGGCACGCTGGTCTTTTCGGAGCTTCCGGCAGCTGTAACGGCTGCGTCGGAAGAAAAAGGACGCCTTCTGGCAGCGGGGATATGCATTCTTTTCGGTTTCGGCGCAAAGGCCGGCATGTTTCCCCTGCATATCTGGCTGCCGAAGGCCCATCCGGCGGCGCCCTCCCCGGCCTCGGCCCTTTTGTCCGGGGTCTTGACAAAGGTGGGCATCTACGGGATACTGATGACGACCCTTTACGCCATGGCCGGACAGGCCTTTTACGGGCGGCTGGTCCTGGCCCTTGGCCTTGTCACGATGCTCCTCGGCGCCGTGCTGGCCCTCTTTTCCGTGAACCTTAAGCGCACCCTGGCCTGCTCCTCCATGTCCCAGATCGGCTTTATCCTGACGGGGATCGCCATGGCGGCGCTTCTACGGGATGCCGGCGAGGCGGAGGGGTACAGCGTGGCCCTGTCGGGTACCGTGCTCCACATGGCGAGCCATTCGGCCATAAAGCTTGTGCTCTTTACGGCGGCCGGCGTCTTTGTGATGAGCGGACATACCCTCTCCCTTACCGGGCTTAAGGGAAAGGGCAGGGGGAATGTCCTTCTCATGGGCGCCTTCCTCATCGGCGCCCTGGGGATCAGCGGCGTGCCCTTTTTCAGCGGCTATATCAGCAAGACGCTGCTGCACGAGGGGATCCTTGAGGGGATACATGCCCTTGGCCATCTGGCGGGGGGACTGCGGGCAGCCGAATGGGTCTTCCTGTTCTCCGGCGGCCTTACGGCAGCCTATATGCTGAAAATCTTTATCTGCCTTTTTGTTGAACGGGCGGAAGAGGACGGGAAAGAAGAAAAGCGGGAAGACAGGCCGAAAGCCGTGCGCCTTAAGACCGCCAGCGCGCTTGTCCTCTCGCTCTCGGCGGTGCCGGTCGTCCTTCTGGGGCAGCCTGTCTTTGCCAGGGCCCTGGGCTTTTACATGACTGGGGAGGAAGGCATCCTGGCCTTCCGGGCCTTTTCTCTGGAAAACCTTAAGGGAAGCTTTATCTCCCTGGGCATAGGCGCTGTCATCTACTTTGCCTTTGTGCGCCGCTTCCTCATCCGGGACGGAAAGTATGTTGACCTGTGGCCAAAGGCCCTTGACATGGAAGCGCTCATCTACCGTCCCCTCTTTACCCGCCTGCTGCCCGGAGGCGCGCATCTGCTCCTCGCTCCCTTCGGGGAAAACCGGGTGCTGGCCGCGGCCGGGCGGAAGGCCCTGCTGCTTCTCCACATAGCGGCAAAGGCCATGGCCGACGGCACGGACGCCCTCCTTTTGCTTCTCCGCCGGACCATTTTCCGGCAGAAAACGGGCGGAGCAAAAGAAAAACGGCCTGCCGGTATCTGGCAGGTCGTGCGGCGGGGAACGGATGACGCCCTAAAGCCCCTGATGGAAACCTTCTCCTTCGCCATGCTCATGACCTGCCTTGGTATGCTGGCCATCCTGGGTTCGCTGGTGATATTGAGCGCGGGGAGATAGATGGCCATGGATCTATGGAACCTTACAAAGGAGGTAGGATCATGAGATTTGATTTTGACACCATGCTGGAACGGCACGGAAAAGACTCCATCGCTGTGGATGGGATCGGAAAGACCGCAGATTTTGCCGTAGCGCCGGGGAAGCCGAAGGAGGGCTTTGACGCGATACCCATGTGGGTGGCGGACATGAATTTCCCCACGGCGCCCTCCATTGTGCAGGCGGTCATCCAGCGCGCGCAGCATCCGGCCTACGGATATTTTTCACCCTCGGAGCAGTATTACGACGCGATCATCCGCTGGCACCGCCTGCGAAACCGCGTCACCGGCCTGTCCAAAGAGCACATCGGGTACGAAAACGGCGTGCTGGGATGCGTCTCCTCCGCCATGCAGGCCTTCACCGCACCCGGGGAAAGAGTTCTTCTGCACAGCCCGACATACATTGGCTTTACTCATGTTTTGGAGGACAATGGACGGATGGCCGAGCTGAGCCCCCTTGTGAAGGATGAAAGCGGCATCTGGCGCATGGACTATGAGGACATGGAGCGGCGGATCAGGAAGCACCACATTCACTTCGCCATCTTCTGCAGCCCCCATAATCCCTGCGGGCGCGTGTGGGAGGAGGAGGAGATCCGGCGGGCCATGGAGATCTTCCGGAAATACGATGTGGTTGTTGTTTCCGATGAGATCTGGTCCGACATTATCCTGGAAGGGCACAGGCACATTCCCACGCAGAGCGTCAGTGAGGATGCCAGGATGCGGACCATAGCCGTCTACGCCCCGAGCAAGACCTTTAATCTGGCCGGGCTTATCGGCAGCTACCATGTTGTGTACAACAGCACCCTCCGCGACAGGCTGGAGCGGCAGAGCCGCTGCTGCCACTATAATGACATGAACGTCCTGTCCATGCACGCCCTGATCGGCGCTTATTCTGACGAAGGCCACGCCTGGGCCGACGAGCTCTGCCGCGTCCTCTCAAAGAATGTTTTTTATGCCTACGATTTCATCCGCGATAATTTTGAAGGCGTCGAAGCCATGCGGCCCCAGGGCACTTACATGATGTTCCTCCACTGCGAGGAATACTGCAAGAGGACCGGCAGGACCATAGACGAGGTGATAGGAGCCGGATGGGATGTGGGCGTCGCCTGGCAGCAGGGAGCCCCCTTCCACGACCCCTGGGCCATCCGCATGAACTTTGCCGTGCCCTATTCTTACGTGGAAAAGGCCATGGACCGCCTGAAAAAATATGTTTTCGTGTGAGCGGTAAAAAGCAAAGAGGCCGGATAAGACGCGGGCATTTCAGCCCGCCACCTTATCCGGCCAATTGTTTTCCAAACGAACAAAAATGGACAAAATCCTCCAGCGCCTGGGGACGGGAGACTGGCAGATCTTTGGGGCGCATGGCATGAAAAAGGACTATTCCGTCTGCGTAAAATAGCAGGCGCTTTCATTCGCGAGGACGGCCGCCGGCCACCGGCCTGGCCGCGTATTTCCGGTTGGCGGCCAGGAAGCAAAAAAGGCACATGGCTACCTGGACAATGGTTGAGCAGGGAGTGGCGAGCCCGATGTGGAACATGGACACCGGAACCTCACGGCTCATCAGAAAAGCGACCGGGATGCGGATAAGGAAGGCCCCGGCGATGCCCTGGAGCATGACGAAGCGCGTCATGCCAAGGCCGTTAAAGAAGCCGATGAAGCAGAAGAGGAAGCACGTCAGCAGGCAGTCGATGGCATAGGCCTTAAGGTAGTCGGCACTGGCCGCTATGACGGCCGGGTCATGGGAGAAGATGCCGGACAGAAGGTCCCCCCGCCAGAAGGTCAGCGCAAACATAAAGACGGCAAGCCCGGCGGATACGCATATCGCGTCGATGAGCGCCTGCCTGGCCCTTTCGTACTTTCCCGCGCCGATATTCTGGGCGACAAACGCGGCCATGGCCTGCATGAAGGCGGCCGGGATGAGCATGATAAAGCCGCACACCCTTTCCGCCACGCCGATGCCAGCCGAGAAGATAAGCCCAAGGTTGTTGACAATGGCCAGCAGCACCAGGAAGGAGATCCCCACAAGAAGGTCCTGGAGGGCGATGGGCAGGCCGAGAGCGGTGACTTTTTTTATGATGGCTTTCCGGAAGCGGATGTCCGGGAGCGAAAAGCGGAAGGGGAGCTTCTTCTTTCTGAGGACAAGAAGCGAGATGACGACACTGATCGCCTGTGCCGCCACCGTGGCGATGGCCGCTCCGGCTGTCCCCATGTGGAAGACGGCCACGAGGAGAAGGTCGCCGGCGATATTGCACAGGCAGGCGATGAGGACCGTCATCAGGGGCGTGCGGGAATCGCCTATCCCGCGGAAGATGCTGCCGAGCAGGTTGTAGGCAATGATAAAAAAGGAGCCAAGGCCGCAGATGCGGATATAGGAGGCCGTCGCCTCAAAGGCCGCTTCCGGGGCGTTCATGACCGAGCTTAACGGACGGCAGAGGAGCGGGAGCAGGACCGTAAAAGCGGCCGCGATAACGCCAAAGAGGCACAGGCTGCTCCCAACGACCTCGCCCCCGTCCTTTCCCCGCCCTTCGCCGATGCGCTGGCCGAGCAGGATGGTCGTACCCATGGCGAAGCTGGTGACGAGGTTGGTAATGGTCATCATCATCTGCGACCCGGTCGACACCGCCGATACGTCCAGCGACTCGGCAAACTGCCCGACGATCAGCAGATCGACCGCGCCGTACATGGCTTGAAGAAACATGGCAAGAAACACGGGGATCATAAAACGGATCAGTGGCCCGAGGATCTTTCCTGTTGTGAAATCGCTGCTGTTTTTCTGCATAAAATCCCTCCTGATTGAATTTAAGAAATATCGAGGCAAAAAAGCAAAGAGGCCGGATAAGACGCGGGCATTTCAGCCCGCCACCTTATCCGGCCAATTGTTTTCCAAACGAACAATCCGCCCTCCGATGAACGCTTGCTATTATAGCATGGAAGCCAAAAAAGTCAAGTGGGGAGAAATGGGGACGGGGTAATATTATGGACATTTGCGGGACGATAAAGTATAATAGACAGAGAATACAGGGAACAGATGGAAGGAAACGTTTGTGGATAACACGCGATGAGATATGAAGATCCAGGGGATAAAAAAATGAAGAAACATGTCAGGAAATCTTTATCGTTACGCTTACCGCTGCTGTTTGTCGCAAGTGTGCTGGTCATTACGCTCGTCACGGTCCCTCTGGTTTACCGGCAGTTTTATAACCGCATGGTCGATCAGTACACCCGCATGGCCCAGGGGGTTACCCAGCTCGTGGTCAACGCTTTCGACGGCGACAAGGTGGAAGAGTATATGGAGAAAAACGTCAGCCTCAAGGAATACCGGGATCTGGTCGATTATCTCTATACGCTCCGGGACAATTACCCGGATATCCTCTACCTGTACATCTACCGTTTTGAAAAGGACGGCGGGCATGTTGTCATCGACCTGGACGCGCAGTGGTGGGAAAACGGAGAAGGGTATGCCCCGGGCTACCACTGGTCCCTGGATGTCATCGAGGAACCCTTCGCCTCCCGCCTGTCCGAGATCATGGCGGGAAAGGAGATCGCGGGCTACCTGGAACAGACAAAGGAGGACGGATATCTCTTTACCTACACGCGCCCGATCTTCCGGAGCGACGGAACCTATGCCTGCACCGCATGCGTCGATTTTTCCATGGACTATCTGTCCGGCATGGACATCGCCTTTACGCTGAGGCTCACGCTAATGCTTCTCGGAGCCGGGGCGCTCGTGCTCATCCTGATCTTTATCATCGTCCGCAGGCGCATTACCCAGCCCATCGATGAGCTGTCCCGCTGCGCCGGCATGTTTGCCTATGATACGGAAGAGGACCGAAAGAATAACCTCGCTCTTCTGGATAAGCTTGATATCCACACCGGCGATGAGATCGAAGATGTCTACCACATGCTCCGAAGAGTTACGCACGACAGCTTTCAGGCAAGCGCAACCCTGTCCCGGGCTCAGAGGGACATTAAAGGCAGGGACGGCATGATCACGGCCATGGCCGCGGATTACCGGAGCATCTTTTTCGCTGATCTCGATAAGGACGAATGTATCTGCATCCGGGCGGCCGTGAAGTCCTACGACGCCCAAATGTATCTGGGGAAGCCTTTTTCGTTCCGGGAGGGCTTTTTGGAATATGCCGAAAAGTTTGTCGCAGAGGAGGACAGAGAGGCTTTTCTCCGCTTTATCGATCCCGACAACATCCGCAGCGAGCTTGCCCACGAGGCGATGATCTCGCTCCGCTACCTGGCGGTAAAAGACGGTGCAGAGGTTTACGAGATGCTCCGCTTTGCGGGTGTCCGCCTCATTGAGGAGAGGGACGATCACATGGTCCACGGGATCGCCGCGGGCTTTTCAGACATTGACCGGCAGGCGCGCGAGGAGATGGAAAAAAATCGCGCCCTCTCGGAGGCGCTTGCGCGGGCTGAGGAAGCCAACCGGGCAAAGACGGCATTCTTAAGCTCCATGAGCCACGAGATCCGGACGCCCATGAACGCGATCATCGGGCTGAACAACATTGCCCTCCGGGACCCGGACATCTCGGCGCATACCCGCGATGAGCTGGAAAAGATCGGGTCCAGCGCGAAGCACCTCCTCGCCCTCATCAATGACATCCTGGACATGAGCCGCATCGAATCGGGGCGCATGGAGCTCAAGGCGGAGGAATTTTCTTTCCAGGAGATGGCGGAGCAGGTGAACATCATCATCCAGGGCCAGTGCAACGACAAGGGCCTCACCTACGAAAGCCATATGGACGGGCTAGGCGATGAGCGCTTTATCGGCGATCCGCTGAGGCTCCGGCAGATCATCATTAACATTTTGGGGAACGCGGTCAAATTTACCGATCCTCCGGGACATGTGACCTTCACCGTAAAACAGACGGCGCAGGACAGCACAGGCCGGATGCTTCATCTTACGATGGCGGACACCGGTGTCGGCATGGATAAGGACTTCATCCCGAAGCTGTTTGAGCCCTTCGCCCAGGAGGATGCCACCACCACCAACCGCTACGGCGGAAGCGGCCTCGGCATGGCGATCACCCGGAACATTGTCACCCTTATGAAGGGGGAGATCCATGTTTCGAGCGAGAAGGGGCGCGGCACGGTCTTTACCGTGGATATCCCGCTGAAAATGGCCGAGACCGTCAGGACTTCGGATGATGCGCCCTCCCCCGCTCCGGTCTCTTCGGTCGACGGGATGCACGTGCTGATCGCCGAGGACCAGGAGATGAACGCGGATATCCTGACCGAGCTGCTTGAGATGGAGGGCGTCACCTCCGAATGGGCCGTAAACGGCCAGGCCGCGCTGGATATGTTTTCAGGAAGCGAAGATGGCCATTTTGACGCCATCCTGATGGATATGCGGATGCCGGTCATGGATGGCCTGGATGCGACGCGCAGGATACGCGCCCTCGCCCGCCCCGACGCGGCAGGCATCCCCATCATCGCGCTCACGGCCAATGCCTTTGAGGAGGATGTGAAGCTGTGCCTTGAGGCGGGCATGAACGCGCATCTGTCAAAGCCCGTGGATATCGACAAGGTGAAGGAGATCCTGGGCAGGCTGGCCGGAAGGGCAAAAAGCTGATCATGTACAGATTTAGTACCAGTCGTGTTTCTCGCCGCGGTCCAGGGCGTTGATCGCATCCATTTCCTCATCCGTCAGCTCGAAGCCGAACAGGTCAAGGTTTTCTTTGATGTGTTCCGGGTTTGATGAGCCGGGGATCACCACGATGCCTCTTTGCAGGTCCCAGCGCAGGATGACCTGGGCGGAGGATACGCTGTGAGCCTTAGCGATAGAGAGGATTGTCTCATCGCCAAGGAGCTCTGATGTGTAGCCCCTGCCGCCCAGGGGATACCAGCCCTGGACCACGATGCCTTTTTCCTGGATGAACGGGACAACGTCCTGCTCCTGGTAATACGGATGGATCTCGTTCTGCACGAGGGCAGGCATGATGCTGACCTGTGGCAGGAAGCTTTCCAGCTCCTTTATGTACCAGTTGGAAAGGCCAAGTGAGCGGATCTTTCCCTGACGGACATAGGCTTCCATCGCCTGGTAGGCTTTGACATCATCCGTTCCGGGATGGTGGAGGAGCATCATGTCGATATAGCCGATATCCAGCTTTTCGAGAGCCAGGTCGATGGCGGCCTCCGGGTCGCTAAACTGGTTCGGGTAGAGCTTCGTGATCACGAAAATATCTTCCCGGGGAATGCCGTATTCCTCCATGGCCTGGCGGACGCCTTCTCCGACAGCCTCCTCGTTGTGATACATATAGGCCGTGTCGATGAGCCGGCCGCCGTTTTGGAGCAGGGCTTTAACGGAAGCGACGCAGGTATCATGATCCAGCGCATAGGTGCCAAGGCCCATGATCGGCATGGTGTAGCCGCTGTTTAGGAGAACGGTGCGGCTCTCAAGGTCAAACCTCCCGGCAGCAGTCCCGGCGGCGGCATCGTTTTTCAGGGAAAACACCACGGTCGGATCGCCAGTGCCAAGCGCATATCGAAGCTCCTCCGGGGACATATCCTGCACTTTCCCGAGGCGGGTGAAGCTCCAGGTGTTGGTGTCATAATAGATCGTGATCTGGTTTCCCTGGTAAAGGATCACATCGCCGGGCTCTGTTGTGATGCTTTCGTCGTTTCGCGGCAGAGCGGTCCCCAGCGGCCCGACTTTTTCAAAATTCCCGTAATCGTGCATGTCCACGGTAAGGTCGCCGCTTTGCAGCAGCTCCACGAAAGCCTCCGCCGAGGAATTATTTTCCGGTTTGATTTTCAGGGTGGTTTCCCCGATACGCGCATAGATCATAGCCTCTCCCTCCATCGCCTGCTCCTGCGCCGCCTGTCCGGATGATGATACCAGGCAGGTAAAAACGCAGACCGGGAGCAGAACAAAAGTCAGAATAGCAGATAGGATATTTTTTCGGTTCATGGCATGCCTCCTCTATATTCACTCTTCTTGTGTCTTTCCGGATGATCGGTTGAAGCTATTATAAGAGGATTGCCGAGGGGGCGCTAATGGTTATAATTTATTTCATGATATTCTTTTTAGGAATATCATGAATAACAGATTTTTATAGAGATAAGAGAGGTGAGTGTACATTATGAGTAATTATATAAAAATACCTGAAAATACATGGAAATGAGGTGATACAATGCTCACAATTCATTTTGGCTCTCTGGATAATGAAATTTATCATCCTCCTACTTGGTTTGACAATCAGTATGAAGACGAGTGGATTCTCACTGACCTCACGAAAAGCATGATCCGGGACATTGATAAACCTAAAGTTACTGGAACACATCTAACCGACAGCCCTGCTCTCGGCTCTATTTCATTCCGAGAAATTTCGGGCGGAACCAAGACGCTTATCCTGATGGCATATGATACATCGGGCAAAGTATTCAATGCCTCGGCTTGCGGAGATAACTGCGCTAAATGGATTATTGAAATTGCGAAAAGAAAAGACCTGACAATTGTCCTGCATCACGTTATGGACTTTTCAGAGGCCGGAGATTTTGAGGCGTATATCGATAATACAAAAAAGACCGTTCGTGGCTATGAGGAATATCTGAACGAGGCATTTCGCATTGAGGAAAGGTAGATGAAAGGACAATTTGATTCAATTTTTTGTGTCTCCGCATAATAAAACGCTAATATAGGCTTTGTGTCTCTCCGGACGGCCGGCATCGGGTATGGCATGTCA
>CAMNNO010000040.1 GCA_946545475.1 uncultured Blautia sp. | reverse complement strand
CCGTGTATCCACATGCCTGAGGGCATGTGGTTTTACGGCTGATATTTTATAAAAAGTATAAAAAAGAATCGAGGAATTTGGCATGGAAAAATATTTGTTCACGTCGGAATCGGTGACAGAGGGGCATCCGGATAAAATGTGTGACGCCATCTCCGACGCCATACTTGATGCGCTTGTGGCGCAGGACCCCATGAGCCGTGTAGCCTGCGAGACGACGGCGACGACAGGCATTGTCTTTATCATGGGAGAGATTACGTCAAAGGCTAATATTGATTTTCAGAAAATTGTCAGGGATACCATCCGCGAGATCGGATATGACAATGCGGAATACGGCTTTGACGCGGATACCTGCGCTGTTGTGACGGTTCTCGACAAGCAGTCCGCGGATATCGCGATGGGTGTCGACAAGGCCCTGGAAGCCAAGCAGGGAAACGCCTCCGGTGAAGACCTGGATGCCATAGGCGCGGGGGATCAGGGTATCCAGTTCGGCTATGCCACGAACGAGACGGAAGAATATATGCCCTATGCCATTAATCTTGCCCACAAGCTGGCCTTCCAGCTGGCCAAGGTCCGGAAGGACGGGACGCTTAAGTATCTGCGCCCGGATGGAAAGACCCAGGTTACTGTGGAATATGACGAGAATGGCAGGCCGGCGCGCATTGACACGGTCGTCTGCTCAACTCAGCACGATCCGGATGTCACCCAGGAGCAGATCCATGAGGACATCAAAAAGTATGTGCTGGATGCCATCATTCCCCAGAATATGGTGGATGAGAAGACAAAATACTTCATCAATCCTACCGGGCGCTTTGTGATCGGCGGCCCCCACGGCGACACCGGCCTGACCGGCCGCAAGATCATCGTGGATACCTACGGCGGTGCCGGCCGTCACGGCGGCGGCGCTTTTTCCGGCAAGGACTGCACCAAGGTCGACCGCTCGGCCGCCTATGCCGCCCGCTATGTGGCAAAGAACATTGTAGCTGCCGGTCTGGCGGATAAGTGCGAGATCCAGCTGTCCTACGCTATCGGCGTCGCCCATCCGACCTCTGTCCATGTGGATACCTTCGGAACCGGCAAGATGTCCGAGGCTAAGCTCTGCGATATTATCCGGGAGAATTTTGACCTTCGCCCCGCCGGCATCATAAAGATGCTCGACCTTCGCCGCCCGATCTACAAGCAGACGGCCTCTTATGGCCATTTCGGCCGCACGGATGTGGATCTTCCCTGGGAGCATACCGATAAGGCAGAGGTTCTGGCAAAATATCTGTAAATCAAAATATCTGTAGATATAGTAGGCTTGCGGCGTAAATTCGGCGCAGAAAACGGATCAAACTATCATATATCATACAAAACAGGGTCGGGGGAGGATTGGCGCCCCTGCCATCACAGGGCGCGTGGAACCATCTGCGGTTTCAGGTGCCCTTTATTATCGCCTTGCGGGCGAGCAGGAGGGAAAGTTTCCCCTCCTGCTCGATAGTATGCACATGAACTTTTTGCGGGTGATTTATGACGTTTAAAAAGAAGATGACGACAAGCCTCATCCTCATTATCCTGATCCCCCAGGTGTTTTTTGCCGCTGCCCTTATCATGCTGAGCTGGCACGAGGGGAACAGCGGTGCGGAGGCCATGGTTTTTCTGGATGATGAATACGATGTGTCGGTGTCCGGCTCCGGAGAAGCTGTTCACATTAAGGCGCTGGACCTCTTTGTGGCGGTGACGATCATTATGTTTCTGGCCACCTTCGGGGTGGGGATCTGGATATACAAGAGCATTTCCGACCCGATCAATAAACTGAAAAAGGCGGCCCGGAATATCAGGGACGGAAATCTGGATTTTTGTCTCGAAGCGGAGGAGGGCGACGAATTTGCCGAGCTGTTCCAGGACTTTGAGGACATGCGCCGGAGGCTCAAGGAATCGGCGGAGGAAAAGCTGGTCCTGGACAAGGAAAACCGGGAGCTGATCAGCAATATTTCCCATGACCTCAAGACGCCCCTGTCCGCCGTTAAGGGATATGTGGAAGGCATTATGGATGGCGTGGCGGATACTCCGGAAAAAATGGACAGATATCTGAAAACGATTTATAATAAGGCTGACGAGATGGATCATCTGATCAATGAGCTGACCGTCTATGCCAAGATCGATACCAACCGGATACTGTACCACTTTACCGTCCTGGCCGTGGATGAGTTCTTTAATAAGGCCGCGGATGAATTAAGGCTTGAGATGCAGAATGCCGGCATAGAATTTTTGTATGCCAATTATGTGAATAATAATGTCCGGGTGATCGCGGATGGCGAGCAGATCCGCCGGGTGATCCACAATATCGTGGGCAATTCCATCAAATATATGGATAAGCCGTCCAAGGTGATCCAGCTGCGCGTCCGGGATGTGGGGGATTTTATCCAGGTCGAGGTGGAAGATAACGGGAAGGGCATCGCTTCCCGGGATATCGCTTTTATTTTTGACCGGTTTTACCGGACGGACGCTTCACGAAATTCTTCGGAAGGGGGAAGCGGCATAGGGCTTTCCATCGTCAAAAAGATCATGGAAGACCACGGGGGTAAGGCGTGGGCCACCAGCCGCCTCGGCATAGGGACGATCATGTATTTCGTTCTCCGGAAAGAAAGCGTTCAAAAAGAAAGGCTTCAAAAAGAAAGCGTTTCAAAAGAAAGCGTTCCAAAAGAGAGCCTTCCAAAAGAGAGCCTTCCAAAAGAGAGCCTTCCAAAAGAAAAGCTTCAAAAAGAGAAGCTTCAAAAAGAGAAGCCTCAAAAAGAGAAGCCTCAAAAAGAGAAGCTTCAAAAAGAGAAGCTTCAAAAAGAAAGCCTCCAAAAAGAAAACCGGACCGAAAATGTACACTAAGAGGAGAGGGATATCATGAGCAGGATTCTGATCATAGAGGATGAACAGGCTATTGCGGAGCTGGAGAAAGATTATCTTGAGCTGGCCGGCTTTGATATCGTTATCGCAGGCCAGGGAGATGAGGGGCTGGCTATTGCCCTTTCGGAGGAAGTCGATCTTGTCATTCTGGATATCATGCTCCCGGGAATGGATGGCTTTGAGATATGCCAGAGCATCCGGGAAAAAAAGGATATCCCCGTTATCCTGGTTTCCGCCAAAAAGGACGACATGGATAAGATACGCGGCCTGGGCCTTGGCGCGGATGACTATATGACAAAGCCTTTCAGCCCCCGAGAGCTGGTGGCCAGGGTGAAGGCCCACCTGGAACGCTATGACCGCCTGGTGAACAGCCATGCGACAAAAAATGACATCATCGAGATCAGAGGCCTTCGCATTGACAAGACAGACCGCCGGGTCTTTGTCAACGGCGAGGAGAAGACCCTGACGACAAAGGAGTACGATCTTCTGGCTTTTCTGGCTGAAAATCCTAACCATGTTTTTAAAAAAGAGGAGCTTTTCCGGAAGATATGGGACATGGAATCGGTGGGGGATATCGCCACGGTAACGGTCCATATTAAAAAGATCCGGGAAAAAATTGAGCTGAACACGGCAAAACCTCAATACATCGAGACGATTTGGGGCGTGGGCTACAGGTTTAAGGCATGAAGGCAAGACAATGAGCCGGCCTTTGAGGAGGAAAACGTGAATAAGCTATATAAAGAACTTGGCCAGTATCAGGAAAAAAATATTTACCCCTTTCACATGCCCGGACATAAAAGAAATCCTTCCTGCATGGGCATGCACCTGCCGGTGGAGCTGGACATTACCGAGATTACCGGTTTTGACGACCTTCACCATCCCAGCGGGATGATATTGGAGGCGGAAAGGCGGACGGCCCGGCTGTTTAGCGCCCAGGAATCCTTTTTCAGCGTTAACGGAAGCACGGCGGCTATCCTGGCGGCCATAAGCGCCTGCACAAAGAGGGGGGACAGGGTCCTTGTGGCCCGCAACTGCCACAAGTCGGTGTATCATGCCCTGTATTTAAGGGGGCTTCGGCCGATGTATATCTATCCCAACGACTATCCGGGAATGACGCTGAACGGAGGGATCTCCGCCAACAAGGTGGGCCGCATCCTGGAAGAGAACCCGGATATCCGGGCGGTCATCATCGCCTCCCCGACCTATGACGGCATTGTATCCGACGTGGAGAGGATCGCCTATGCGGCGCATTCCCAGGATATCCCCCTTATTGTGGATGAAGCGCATGGCGCCCACTTTGTCTTTTCCAATTATTTTCCGGATTCGGCGATCAGCCTGGGCGGCGATATTGTGATCCAGAGCGCCCATAAGACCCTTCCCTCGCTGACCCAGACGGCTTTTCTGCACGTATGCAGCGACAGGGTGGACCCGGAGAGGGTCCGGTGGTTTATGAACGTGTATGAGACCAGCAGCCCTTCCTATATCCTGATGTCAAGCCTGGATTCCTGCGTGGACAAGCTGGCCTCATCGGGAAAGGATATGTTCCGCCGCTTTACCCGCGATCTGGAGGAAGCCAGGCGACAGCTTGCGGCCGGCCGCCACATCCGCCTGGTGACGCCCTCCCATGAGGAGGACGAGCGGATCTTTGATTTTGACCGCTCCAAGCTTATCCTCTCGACCCGGGATTCGTCCTTGACGGGGCCGGCCCTTCACCGCATATTATATGACGAGTTCCAGATCGAGATCGAGATGGAGGGGCCGGATTATGTCCTGGCCATGGCCTCCGTTGGGGATACCCGCGAGGGCTTTGACCGGCTCTGCGAAGCGATAGAAACGATCGACGAGAGGGAGGAAGAGAACGATCCCGCCGAAAAGAGCGAGCCGGAATCTCCGACCGGGGAAAAGAAGAAGATGCTGGAAATGGAAGACGCGATCGAATCTTCCAAAGAAACCTGCCTTCTGGAGGAAAGCATTGGCCGCGTGGCGGCGGATTTTGTGTACCTGTATCCGCCGGCAACGCCGATCCTGGTTCCCGGAGAGCTGATCACCGGCCCCGTGATCCGCGCCCTGCGGCAATATAAGGAGCTGCAGCTGTGCGTCACAGGGCTCTGGGGCGAGGATGGCGACAGTATCCGGACAGTGGCGGATGGAGATTGAGAATGGGAAAACTGTTTTATCTCATGGGAAAAAGCGCTTCCGGCAAGGATACGCTGGAGAGCGCTCTGCTTAAGATGGCGTCTCTTTCGCTTGGCCGCCTGGTTCCCTATACCACAAGGCCGAGGCGCAGGGATGAGGTTTCCGGAAAAACCTACTATTTTGTCACGGAAGAAGAATACCAGGAAATGTCCGGGGCCGGGCGCGTGGCGGAGAGCCGCGCCTATCAGACGGTCCAGGGGCTTTGGCGGTATTTTACGGTTATCGACAGAAATTTTGGCCTGGGAACGGAAAATGTTATCGGGATCGGGACGCTGCAATCGTATGTAAGCCTTATGAAGCATCTGGGCGAAGGCGTGGTCGTCCCCCTGTATGTGGAGGTGCCGGACGGGATCCGCTTAAGGCGCGCCATTGAGCGGGAGGAGAGCCAGGAGAAGCCGGATTACAGCGAGATGTGCCGCCGTTTTCTGGCGGACCAGGAGGATTTTTCGGAGGATAAGCTTTTGTCCGCGGGAATTGTCCGACGGTTTTTGAATGTGGATAAGGAAGCGTGCCTTGGGGATATTTATGCCTGTGTGAAGGAAAATATCGCCGGCGCGGCACGGGAATGATATCGTGAAGGGAGGGGTCCTATTGGACAGACCTTGGGATGCTATTGGCCACGAGGACGTGGTGGAACATTTAAGACAGGCGATCCGGTCGGGAAAGGTGTCGCATTCTTATATCATAAGCGGGGCTCCGGGAGCCGGAAAAAAGTTTATGGCAAAGGCTTTTGCGAAGGCCCTGCAGTGTGAAAAGGGAGGGCCCGACCCCTGCCTTTCGTGTGAATCCTGCCGCAGGGCGGCAGCCGGCAGCCACCCGGATATCATCACTGTGGCGCACGAAAAGCCCGGCGTCATTACGGTTGACGAGGTACGCTCCCAGGTGGTGTCGGATATCCTGGTCAAGCCATATATGGGCCGCCGGAAGGTCTATATCATTCCGGACTGCGAATTTATGAATCCGCAGGCTCAGAACGCCCTTTTGAAGACGATAGAGGAGCCGCCGGAATATGCGACCCTTATCCTTCTGACGGCGAATGTCGGCGCTATCCTTCCGACGATACTGTCCCGCTGCGTCCAGCTTTCCCTTAAGGTGGTGGAAGACCGGCTGGTGAAGGAATATCTGATGGACCGGCTGCACATTGCGGATTACGAGGCGGAGATCGACGCCTCCTTTGCCCAGGGCAGCCTTGGCCGGGCGAAAGAAGCGGCGACCTCAAAGGAATTCGCGGACAGGATAGAAAAGGCGGTCCGCCTGCTAAAAGGGATCGATAACATGGGAGCGGCTTCCCTTTTCGAAAAGCTCCAGGAGATATCCGCCGATAAGCAGGGAATATTGGAATATATGGATATCTTTCAGTTCTGGTTCCGGGACGTGCTTATGTTTAAGGCGACCAGGGACGCCTCTTTCCTGGTCTTTAAGCAGGAGATCCTGGCGATAGAGGAGCAGGCCAGCGAAAGATCCTATGAAAATCTTGAAAATATCCTGGCCGCTTTGGACCAGGTAAGAGGAAGGCTCCGCGCAAATGTCAACATAGAAGCTGCCCTGGAGCCTTTGTTTGTGACGATCAGAAAAAAATAGCCCCTGTGATGGGCCAGGGCATAAACGTCAGGGAGATTATGAGAATGGCTAAAATAGTAGGCGTCCGATTCCGGAATGTCGGAAAGATTTATTATTTTGATCCGAAGGATCTGGAGATAAAAAGACAGGATCATGTTATTGTGGAGACAGCCCGGGGTATGGAATACGGCACGGTCGTCTTAGGCCCGAAGGAGGTTGAGGAGAGCGAGGTTTTAAGGCCTCTTAAGGAAGTCCTTCGCATGGCGACAGAGGAAGACACAACCCGGGAGCAGGAAAACCGGCTCCGGGAAAGGGAGGCTTTTAAGCTCTGCCAGAAAAAGATCCGGGAACATCAGCTGGATATGAAGCTTATTGACGCCGAGTTTACGTTTGACAACAGCAAGATCCTGTTTTATTTTACGGCAGACGGCCGTATTGACTTCCGGCAGCTGGTCAAGGACCTGGCGGCCATCTTCAAGACCCGCATCGAGCTCCGCCAGATCGGCGTCAGGGATGAGACGAAGATCATGGGCGGCATTGGCATCTGCGGCCGGCCGCTGTGCTGCCACAGCTATCTGGCCGATTTTGTGCCTGTCTCCATTAAGATGGCCAAGGAGCAGAATCTGTCGCTGAACCAGACAAAAATATCCGGCGTCTGCGGCAGGCTTATGTGCTGCCTGAAAAATGAACAGGAAACTTACGAGACATTGAATAAAAGCCTTCCGGGCATCGGCGATGTCGTCCTGACGCCGGATAATATCCCGGGAACGGTCCACAGCGTGAACGTCCTGCGCCAGCTGGTCAAGGTGACGGTGGATGTCAACGATGAGAAGGAGCTCCAGGAATACGCGGTTTCGGCGCTCCGCTTTAAGCCCAGGAAGAAGAAAGGCAAGGTCAGCGCCCAGGAGCTTCAGGAGTTTGAGGAGATGAGGCTTTCCATGGAGGAAGGGGAGGAACCGGAAAAGCGCGAGGAGAGAAAACGCAAGGATAAAAAGGCCGGAGGCCGCAGAGGCGAGGAGAGATCTGCCGAGTGGCAAAGGGACGAGGAGGAATGGCCGGAGGAAGAATTTTTTGACGACCGGACCTTCGAGGAAGCCGAAAGATCCGCAAGGGCGGAGGAGGAGAGGCCTTTAAAGGAAAAAGACGCGGGAAGGAAGCCGCCCCGCGAAAGGCGGCGGGAAGAGCGGCAGCCGGGCGATAAGAAGAGCGACGGCCGCAGAGGGGAACGGCCGGAGGGCCGGCGCCCGGAGAACCGCCAGAACGAAGGACAGAAGAGTGAAGGCCGCCGGAGTGAGGGCCGCCAGGGCGAAGGCCGTCAGAACGAGGGCCGCCAGGGCGAGGGTCGTCAGGGTGAAGGCCGTCAGAGTGAGGGCCGCCAGGGCGAAGGTCGTCAGGGTGAAGGCCGTCAGAATGAAGGTCGTCAGGGCGAAGGCCGTCAGAGTGAGGGCCGCCAGGGCGAAGGTCGTCAGGGTGAAGGCCGTCAGAATGAAGGTCGTCAGGGCGAAGGCCGTCAGAGTGAGGACCGTCAAGGTGAAGGCCGTCAGAATGAAGGTCGTCAGAATGAAGGTCGTCAGAATGAAGGTCGTCAGGGCGAAGGCCGTCAGAGTGAGGGCCGCCAGAGTGAGGGCCGCCAGAATGAGGGGCGCCAGGGCGAAGGCCGTCAGAATGAGGGCCGCCAGCATGACAGGCGGCAGAATGCCGCCCGCCAGGAGCGCCAGGCGGAGATCGAGGTGACGGCGGACGATTATGGAACGGACGAGGCGTTTGCCGAGAGGAGGCCGCCGAGAAAACGTTCCTCCCGCCGGAATAAGGCAAGACATGAGCGCCGGGAAGATTTCCAGGGCATGCAGGAGGATGGCGCGCCTGTGCGCGAGGAGGAGTATGCCGGCGAGGAAAAAGGACATAAGGAGCACGAGAGGCTCTATCACCGCGACGAGCAGAAAAGCCGGGGAAAGCGCTACGGAAACCGCAGGCACAGAGAGGGCGGCGCCGGGGAAAGCGCCGGTGAGGCGAATGGAGACAGGGCAGATGGCCAGGAGTAAAAAAGGCCGGAACAGAGCCGGGATCATTGGGAGCGAAAGATGATGAGGCCGGTAACAGAGTCTGGTCTTTTGAGGGAAAACGAGCGCCTGGACGATCTGCAAAATGGGTATTATGTTATCCAGGACCCGGATAAGTTCTGTTTTGGCATGGATGCTGTTCTGCTGTCCGATTTTGCCGCGGTAAAAAAAGGGGAGCGCGTTCTTGACATGTGCACGGGCACCGGCGTGATCCCGATCCTGCTGGCGGCAAAAACGGAAGGGATGAGCTTTACCGGGCTCGAGATCATGGAGGACTGCGCGGAAATGGCCTCCCGGTCCGTAAAGCTTAACGGCCTTATGGACCGGGTATCGGTCCGGTGCGGCGATGTGCGTGAGGCGTCGGCTCTTTTCGGGCAAAAGTCCTTCCATGTCGTCACATGTAATCCGCCCTATATGGCAAAGGGGGAGGGGCTACAAAATCCCGGGGATGCCCTCTGCATAGCCAGGCATGAGATCCTGTGCTCCCTTGAGGATGTTCTGCGGGAGGCCGGCCGGGTGCTTGTGGACGGCGGGCGCTTTTACATGGTCCATCGTCCCCGGCGCCTGGCCGAGGTGATGGATGCGATGAGGGCTTTTCACCTGGAGCCCAAGAGCCTTCGGATGGTTTATCCGTTTGCGGACAGGGAGGCGAACCTTTTTCTTATTGAGGGGAGAAAAGGGGGAAAGCCTTTTATGGCGGTGAAGCCGCCCCTTATCGTCTATGAAAAGCCCGGAAAATATACCGGGGAGATATTCCGGATCTACGGGATGCCGGATGCCAATTAATCGAGCAGGAGGGGGTTCCCCTCCTGCCCGGTCGCGGGGCGGTGTTCGCTGCAAGGCGATAATTTCCTTACACCGCCCCTGCGATAAAGAGAATAGGCCGGATTTCCTTTAGGGGGTCCGGCCTTTTTAGGGAGGAGGAGCAGCATGAGCGGAATGCTTTATCTTTGCGCGACCCCTATCGGGAACCTGGAGGATATCACTTACCGGGTGCTGCGCGTTCTTAAAGAGGCGGATCTGATCGCGGCGGAGGATACCCGCAACAGCCTGCATCTTTTAAACCACTTTGATATCCATACGCCCATGACCAGCTATCATGAATATAACAAGCTGACCAAGGGCCATGTCCTGGTGGAGAAAATGCTTTCGGGCCTTAATGTGGCCCTGATCACGGACGCGGGGACGCCGGGAATTTCAGACCCGGGCGAGGAGCTGGTCCGGATGTGCCAGGAAGCAGGAATCCCCGTCACCTCCCTGCCCGGCCCATCGGCGGTCGTGACGGCCCTGTCCATGTCCGGACAGTCGACCCGGCGCTTTGCCTTTGAGGGTTTCCTGCCATCCGACAAAAAAGAAAGAAGAGATATCCTCGCCGCCCTGCAGAGAGAGGAGCGCACGATCATCCTCTACGAAGCTCCCCACCGCCTGATGCGCACCCTGGAAGAGCTTCTGGAAGCCCTCGGCGACCGCCCGACAACGCTCTGCCGCGAGATATCAAAAAAGCACGAGACCGTCATGAAAACAAGCCTGCAGGCTCTCCTTAGCTACTATGAGAAGGAAAAGCCGCTGGGGGAATGCGTGCTGGTCATAGCCGGAAAGCTCAAGGAGGAAGCCCAAAAAGAAAAAAGGGACGCCTTCTCGGACATTTCACTTGAAGAGCATGTCCGGCAATACGAAGAGAAGGGCCTGGACCGGAAAGAGGCCATGAGGCAGGCGGCAAAGGACAGGGGAATGAGCCGCAGGGATATCTACCAGGCACTGCTGGATGCCCGGGAATCATAATCAGAGCAGCCGAAAAGCTCCGCAGGAAAAGACAGCCTGCGGGGTTTTGGGGAGAAGAAATGGGGACGGTTCTCTTTTCTTACGAATCACAAGAAAAGAGAACCGTCCCCATTTCTTCTCCCATAAATTTGTTATAAATAGCCCAATTTTATCGGTTTTAGGCCTTTGAAAAGAAGTCGTGAAAAAAAAGCCCATGTTAAAGAATACCTATTGGAAAATTGCCATTTTCATGCTATAATCAAAGTGAAAGATATAATAATAGGTAAGAAAACAAAAAAACGACAGATGGGAGGAAAAAAGATGGATCAGGATATCAGAGAAAAGGATCTTGATAAAAAAAATCTTGATAACGAAAATCTTGATAAAAACGGTTATAGCGAAGAGGATAGAAAAACCAGGGAGATCCTGCAAAACAAAGATCTGTTCGCCCTGGACAAAGATCCTGCAACTGATGAAGATCCGGAGAAAGACCCGCCTGGTCCCAAGGCAGCAACCTTTGATCCTACGGTGGAGAATGTTGAGTATGGTGCGGACCAGATCCAGATCCTGGAAGGGCTTGAGGCTGTCCGCAAAAGGCCGGGCATGTATATCGGAACAACGTCGGGAAAGGGCCTTCACCATCTGGTCTATGAGATCGTGGATAATTCCGTTGACGAAGCGCTGGCGGGCTTCTGTAACGAGATCAGCGTGACCATTCATCCGGATAATTCTATTACGGTTATCGACAACGGCCGGGGGATTCCGGTCGGCATTAACCATAAGTCCGGTCTGCCCGCGGTGGAGGTGGTGTTTACCATGCTGCACGCGGGCGGCAAGTTCGGTGGAGGCGGCTACAAGGTGTCCGGCGGCCTGCACGGCGTGGGGGCCTCGGTTGTCAACGCGCTTTCGCAGTGGCTTGAGGTCCGCATTTATCACGAGGGGAAGGTATATCTCCAGCGCTTTGAGAGGGGCAAGACTGTTTTTAATCTTAGGGTGGAAGGCGAGTGCGAGCCGGACAGGACCGGGACGCGGGTGGATTTTATGGCGGACGGCCAGATCTTTGAGGAGATGGCTTACGACTTTAGCACCTTAAAGACCCGCCTTCGGGAGATGGCATTTCTGACGAGGGGCCTTCGCATCACCCTTAAGGATGAGCGCGAGGGCATGGAGCAGGAGAAGTCGTTTTATTATGAGGGGGGCATTGTGGAGTTCGTGCAGTACCTCAACCGCAGCACGGAGCCTCTTTATCCGGAGATCATCTACTGCGAGGGCATGAGGGACGGCATTGCCGTGGAAGTTGCCATGCAGCACAATGATTCCTATAATGAAAACTGCTACGGCTTTGTCAACAATATCAATACCACCGAGGGCGGCACGCACATGGTTGGCTTCCGCAATGCCCTGACGAAAACGTTTAATGACTATGCCCGCAAGAATAAGATATTAAAGGACACCGATCCCAACCTTCTGGGCGAGGATATCCGGGAGGGCCTGACGGCGATCATCAGCGTAAAGATCGAGGATCCCCAGTTTGAATCCCAGACCAAGATAAAGCTTGGCAACAGCGAGGCCAGGGTAGCGGTGGACAGCGTGGTCTGCCGGCAGCTGGAGATCTATCTGGAGCAGAATCCTGCGGTCGCCAAGGCCGTTGTTGAAAAGTCCATTCTTTCCCAGCGGGCCCGCGAGGCCGCCCGGAAAGCCCGGGAGCTTGCCAGGCGCAAGAGCGCTCTTGACAATATGTCCCTTCCGGGGAAGCTTGCGGACTGCACGGATAAGAACCCGGAAAACTGTGAGATCTATATTGTTGAGGGCGATTCGGCCGGCGGTTCCGCCAAGAGCGCCAGGAACCGCGCTACCCAGGCCATCCTTCCTCTCCGCGGCAAGATCCTGAATGTGGAGAAGGCCCGCCCTGACCGCATTTACGGGAACGAGGAGATCAGGTCCATGATAACGGCCTTCGGGACCGGCATCCATGAGGATTTTAATATCAGCAAGCTCCGCTACCACAAGATCATTATCATGACCGATGCCGATGTGGACGGGGCGCATATCGCGACATTGATGCTGACCTTCTTATACCGCTTTATGCCGGAGCTGATCAAGCAGGGCTATGTGTACCTGGCCCAGCCGCCCCTTTATAAAGTGGAGAAAAACAAAAAGGTCTGGTACGCCTACAGCGATGCCGAGCTTAACCGCATCCTGACACAGATCGGCCGCGACCAGAACAATAAGATCCAGCGCTATAAAGGTCTTGGCGAGATGGACGCCGACCAGCTGTGGGAGACGACCATGGACCCGGAAAGGCGGATATTGCTGCGGGTCGTTATGAACGAGGAAGCGGCGTCGGAGATCGACCTGACGTTTATGACACTGATGGGAGACAAGGTGGACCCCAGAAGGGAGTTTATCGAGGAGAATGCCCGCTTTGTGAAGAATCTGGATATCTGATGGATGGCTGAGGCGGGAATGGGCTCCATGGACAAAAGGCCTGTGCGCCGAGATCGGGAAAGAATAAGGCGCCATGAAAAAAAGGGGCTCATCCCCGCTGCCAGCGGCATGTTTGAGCGAAAAACAGGAAGAAGAAAATGGAAGACAATATTTTTGATAAAGTGCAGGATGTCGATCTTGAAAAGACGATGAAGGAGTCTTACATCGACTATGCCATGAGCGTTATTGCGTCCCGTGCTCTTCCGGATGTCCGGGACGGCCTTAAGCCGGTTCAGCGCCGCATTCTGTTTGCGATGATCGAGCTGAACAACGGGCCGGACAAGCCTCACCGCAAATGCGCCCGTATCGTCGGTGAGACAATGGGTAAATATCACCCCCACGGTGACAGCTCCATTTACGGCGCCCTGGTCAACATGGCCCAGGACTGGTCCACCCGCTATCCTCTGGTGGACGGCCACGGCAATTTCGGTTCCGTCGATGGCGACGGCGCCGCGGCCATGCGATACACCGAGGCCAGGCTCAGCAAGATCTCAACAGAGATGCTGGCGGATATCGGCAAGGATACCGTGGATTTCCAGCCAAACTTTGACGAGACGGAGAGGGAGCCCGTGGTCCTGCCGTCGCGCTACCCGAATCTTCTGGTGAACGGCACCAGCGGCATAGCCGTAGGTATGGCGACGAATATCCCTCCGCACAATCTGAAAGAGATCATATCGGCGGTCGTCCGGATCATCGATAATCAGGTGGAGCATCAGCGGGAGACCAGCCTGGCGGAGATCATGGATATCGTTAAGGGCCCGGATTTCCCCACCGGCGCGACGATCATGGGACGGCGGGGCATCGAGGAAGCCTACCGGACCGGAAAGGGCAAGATCATTGTCAGGGCCGTGACGAATATCGAGACGCTTCCCAACGGGAGGACGCAGATCATTGTCACGGAGCTTCCCTACCTGGTCAACAAGGCCCGCCTGATCGCGAAGATCGCGGAGCTTGTCCGGGATAAGAAGATTGACGGGATCGTTGACCTCAACGACCATTCCAGCCGCGAGGGCATGCGAATCTGCATTGACTTAAGGCGCGACGCCAATGCCAATGTGGTCCTGAACCAGCTTTACAAGCATACCCAGCTCCAGGATACCTTTGGCGTCAACATGCTGTCCCTGGTGCCGAACAGCGGAAGCCTGGAGCCCAAGGTCCTGAACCTCTTGGATATGCTCCAGTATTATCTGTCCCATCAGGAGGATGTGGTCCGCAGACGGACAGAGTATGACCTTGGCAAGGCCAGGGACCGGGCCCATATCCTGGAGGGCCTTCTTAAGGCGCTGGACCATATCGACGAGGTGATCCGCATTATCCGCTCCTCCCGGACCGTCCCGGGCGCGAAGGAAGAGCTGATGAACACTTTCCAGCTTTCGGACGCCCAGTCGCAGGCCATTGTGGATATGCGCCTCCGGGCTCTGACGGGCCTGGAGCGGGAAAAGCTGGAGGCGGAATATCAGGAGCTTATGGAACGGATCAAGGAGTACGAGGCTATCCTCTCTGACCATAACAGGCTTCTCGGCGTTATCCGCAAGGAGATCCTTGAGATCGCGGAGAAGTACGGGGATGAGCGCCGGACGGCGATCGGCGTGGATGCCGACGATTTCTCCTCGGAGGACCTGATCCCGGTTGAGGATACGGTTGTGGTCATGACCCGGGGCGGATATGTCAAGAGAATGACGCCGGATAATTTCCGCAGCCAGAACCGGGGCGGCCGGGGCATTAAGGGGATGCAGACCCTGGAGGACGACAGCATCTCGTCGATGGTGATGACGACAACCCATCACTATATGATGTTCTTTACCAACTTCGGCAAGGTGTACCGGCTTAAGGTGTATGAGATCCCCGAGGCCGGGCGCAATGCCAGGGGGACGGCTGTCATCAACCTTATCAACCTGTCTCCGAACGAAAAGATCACGGCGCTTATCCCGGTGGATGACTACCAGGAGGGCTATCTCATCATGGCTACCCGAAAAGGCGTGGCCAAGCGGACGCCCCTTAAGGACTATGCCAATGTCCGCAAGGACGGGCTGACGGCCATCGGCCTTCGCGAGGATGACGTGCTGATCGGCGTTGAGGTGGCGCGTCCTTCGGATGAGGTGTTCCTGGTATCCAGAAAGGGACAGATCATCCGCTTCAAACAGGACGATGTCCGCTCCGCGGGCCGCCCGTCCATGGGGGTAAGAGGCATTCTTCTTGATAAGGACGACGAGATCGTTTCCATGCAGCTGAGCTCTGACGGGGATCATATGCTGTTTGTCACGGAAAAGGGCCGCGGAAAGCTGACGCCCCTTGCGGATTTCAACTGCCAGTTCCGGGGCGGCAAGGGCGTTAAGTGCTACAAGCTGAATGAGAAGACCGGAAATCTTGCGGGAGCCCGGGCCGTGACGATGGATGACGAGATTATGATCATTACGACGGAGGGCGTCATTATCCGCATGGCCTGCAGGGGGATCTCCGTGCTCAGCAAGTATGCCTCCGGCGTGAAGCTCATAAGCCTGAGCGAAGGCGTTATGGCAGCTAATGTGGCAAAGGTTATGGAAACGGCCGGGAGTGAGGGATGCCTGGAAACGGAAAATGCCGGTATGGAAGATGCCGCTATGGAAGATGCGGATATGGAAGATGCCGGTATAGAAGATGCTGGTATAGAAGATGCTGATATGGAAGATGCTGATATAGAAGATGCTGATATAGAAGATGCTGATATAGAAGATGAGAGCTTCTCCGATAGCGGAGAAGGCCTGGAGGGGGCTGACGAGTAAAAATGGATAGCAGAGAAAGCACAAACCGCCGGCGCTCATCCCAGAGCAGGCAAAGAAGCCGCAGCGGCCAAAGAGGGGGAGGTGTGAACATCCCCCTTCTGGCCGGCATTATCGCCGTTGTCCTTATACTTATCTTCGTGATCATCCGTGTACGCTCCTGCGGGGGAAATACCCGCTCCGCGACGGGCGTCGTCCGGACTCTGGTGGAGGCTCAGGTAAATGGAAACACGAAGAGGATCAAGGAGTGCTATGGCGTAACGGGCGATTTTCCATCGGAGATCAGCGTGCTCGTGAGCAGCATGCAGAAATATTACAAGGCCCACCAGGCAACGGGCGTCCGGGTGATCAGCTGCGACAGGCTGCTGGAGCAGGCGGATATGGCCTATGTTTATATCTACTATGAACTGGCGCTGCCCGATGGCCAGAGCTATCCCCGGGTGGAAACCTATATGGTCGGGCGGAATGAGAATGACTATTACATCATGAGGCCGTCCCAGATCACGGATTCGCTCCGCTATCAGACCGCTGAGGCCTACGAAAAGTTTATGGCCGGGGAGACCTATAAAACCTATGTCAAGAACTACGATACCTTCATCCGCAAAAACCCGGGATATGAAGAGAAGATCAATAACGCTCTTTCCATTATGGGCTGATGTCGTGATTGAGGGGAGGCTTTAAAATGAGAAGAATTATCATGATGATCCTGCTCAACCTGTGGTATGTGCCCTACGGCATGATCCGGCTGAAATGGATGGCCGCACACGCGGAAAAATATACAGAGGATCAGAAGTTCGCGCTACTGCGGCAGATCTGCCACAGGGCCCTTGTCGGGGGCCGGGTGACGCTGGACACAAAAGGACTTGAACATATACCAAAGGAGAATGGCTTCATCATCTATCCCAACCATCAGGGAATGTTCGATATGCTGGCCATCATGGAGACCTGCCCGAAAAACGCGGCCGTTATCGCCAAAAAGGAGACGGGAAAGGTCTCCTTCCTGCGGGATGTCTTTAAGCTGATGGGCTCCAAGCTGATGGACAGAGAAGACCTGCGCCAGTCCATGCAGGTTATCCTGGAGGTCGGCAAGGAGGTTAAGGAAGGCAAAAATTACGTCATTTTTGCCGAAGGGACCAGAAGCAAGATGGGAAACCGCACCCAGGAATTTAAAGGCGGAAGCTTTAAAGCCGCCATGAAAGCCAGATGCCCGATCGTGCCGGCCGTCCTGAAGGATTCGTACAAGGTCCTGGATACAGGCTCCATCAAAAAACAGAAGGTGGAGCTTACATATCTTGAGCCGATCCCATACGAGGAGTACAAGGAGCTCAAGACGACGGAGATCGCGGAGATGGTAAGGGGAAGGATCGATGCGGTGCTGGAGGGCGAAAAGGCTAAATAAGTCCTAATTCCGATTAAGCTGAGAAGGCTCTTGTTTTCGAAACTTAGGAACTGTAGCAAAATAACTGGCATATCTTGCTCTAAAAGTCCCGCGATGCGGCTGCACATACAGCCGTGCTTGCACGGATGCATGTGCAGACATAGCGCGGGCTAACCCGTATGAGCAAGTAGGGCAGTAGCCCGGATTGCGAATACAGGTGGAGATGGCGGGAGTGCCTCCGGCGCGGAGCCATCGACTTTTATCTCCAGTGGTGTGCGGCGATAGCCGTGCATGAACGTTTAGCCAGAAAGTAACAGGTCTCGGATGATCTGGAAAGACAGGGATATCATATTTTTCGCAATCTTTATATTAGTTACACTTAATAATTGCCGTAGGCAATTATTTTAGTGTAACTGCATATACCGCGGCACAGAATTGCAATCGGTAGCTAAATTCGTCCGCGAGTATAATACTGATACAAGACTAAAAGCAGGCATTGAAAGGGGGAATGTCCTATGATTGTATATTTTCAGACAAAGAAGAACGCATAGGTGTGATACTGCGCCAACAATATCCGCCTATGCGCTCCCAGTTATGCTATATACACAACTATGACAAAATTTATTATAGTATAATTTGGAAGCTTTGTCTATTGACAGAATAGTAAAAATACAAAAGCGATTGGAGGAATGCGCTATAAGTAAACCTGATTTTTATGAATATCAATTTGATTTCATAGGTAATATTTTAGCATCAGATGCTATTCTCGTAGGAAAATATGGTTTTCCTGCATTAACGCATCAGAAGCTGATTCCTGATGTCATGCCGCTACCTATGAATTATATGCTGAGTGATAAGAACATCTCGAAAAACTGGTATCACTGTTTTGTTGGTGATGAGCAATTTGAAAGATACTGGCATAATTTTGATAAGTATGTGCCGTATATACGTTCGGCCAAAGGCCTGATATCGACGGATTTTAGTATATATCGTGACATACCGAAAGATACGCAAATTCGTAATTGCTATCGCAATAGAGTTTTGGCCTATACGATGCAGAAAATCAATCCAAATATAATACCAACTGCCGGATTCGGCGGTGAGGATACATGGGAGTGGTGCTTTGATAGCTTACCTAAGCACTCTACTTATGCGATTACTACTAATGGCGTTCTTTCAGATCCAGAAGGTCGCAGACTGTTTATAGGTGGGGTTGATGCTCTTGTATTGACTCTTGAACCTTATGCACTTGTCGTATGCGGCAATTATCCGAAATGGCTTGACACAAAATATCCGGGAGTTCGTATAATCCCGATACTCAGTTATAGTCAAATGTGGAGCGCGAGGAGGTACGGCTAATGGGCGGTTACGGCGGAGCAAGCAATCGTGTTAAAGACAAATGCTACTACGATACCGGTGGGCATAAGGTGACAGATCAAAACGCGATCGAAGTTGCAGAGCATTATCTTAATGCAGGAAAATATGTTGCGTTTTTGCAAGAAAAGCCTGGGCAAGCCAGAGCGGATTTATCAGTTGAAGGTCGACACGTCGAAGTAAAAGGTTTATCTTCTATGAATTCTGATAACATCGAGGGAAAGATCAAGCACGCATTTGAGCAGATACACGGAGATGACTATCGTTATCCTCCCGAAACGCATCGTGAAGGAAAAGTGATAATCCTTTCAAAACACAGCAAGAATCTTTCAGAGTCAGAGGTTTATCATGCTATCCAAAAAGGATTTTTAAGCGCTGAACATAAGGGATATGTGACAGGCAAACTGGAACTTTGGATGAACAACAAGATATACACGTTGAATTAAGGAGGCAATTATATGGCATCGCTAAAATGTAGTCAGTGTGGTTTTGGAATACATTATCACGATGAACCAAACGGCATACAATATATAGCTATATCGCAAGAATTGTGGAACTCGTTTTCTGGCACGGATAAACCGATAGTTCGCTATGTGCTTGACGGGAATGATGATTTTCTATGTATATGGAAATGCCCCGAATGCGGATGTATTCATACTTTTAAAGCATATAGAGCGATTTTCAAGCAAGCCTATATACCTTGTGATGATGTTGTCATCCCTACTACGGCAAGAAAATATCTTATTTTCATTGATTTTCTCTTTGAAGATATTTCCGAAAGAGGTTTAACCGCAGAGACGTTTGCTATTAGCGGCAAATATCGCACTGATGGTTTCTTTTATGCTATGATAACCGAGAAGGAAATTATTCTGTATGAGGATGAACACTACACAAAGTCTCTCAAATACTTTACGGCAATAGAAACCAAAACAGAGTAATAGCGGAAACGAGATCCAGTCCCTACGGAGACTTAGGCGCGAAGACTCTTCCTGAGCGCCTAAGTCTCCGTAGGGACTTATACTCGCAAACGAATTTAGCTGCCGATTGCAATTCTGTGCCGCGGTATATGCAGTTACACTAAAATAATTGCCTACGGCAATTATTAAGTGTAACTAGTATAGCTCGGTTCCGTGTTGCCCGGGGCTTCCTGACACACAATATCCGCTTCCGGCCGTCTCTAAAGGCATCATGATACACCCTCTCAACCATACCGTCATCCCTACCGTAAGACGATTTTTTGTAAAAGAAAATTAAAAAAAGTCTTGACAAGATATCCCTTATCGGATATAATCAGTTTTGCATTTTCGAGGAAGCAATATCACAATATTAGTTTTCCTGTGAAAGTGCATACGGAGAAGTACTCAAGAGGCCGAAGAGGTGCCCCTGCTAAGGGTATAGGTCGCTAACGCGGCGCGAGGGTTCAAATCCCTCCTTCTCCGTTTTTTTCAGACACTTCTCAAGTTGTCTGAAAAATAAGAAAAATTTAAAAAAAATAAAAATTTTAAATTTTTCAAAAAAAGGTGTTGACAAAGCTTTGAAGCTGTGTTAATATGACCTAGCTGTCACGGAAGACAGCAAAACAAGCACCTTGATAACTGAACAGTGAGACACATACGATTCTCGAAAATTCTTTCAA
>CAMNNO010000039.1 GCA_946545475.1 uncultured Blautia sp. | reverse complement strand
GCCCCCGGCGGGCCGCCCGTCACCGTCAGGTGACAGATTTCTTATGGGCGGCCCTGCCATAAAAGTCAGAGAGGTCAGCCCCCGCATGAGGGCTGACCTCTTTATCTTTTCCTGGCTGTCACCGGATCAGCCTTTCCAGGGTCTCAAACAGCGTCTCCGGCTCTACCGGCTTAGAAAGATGCGCGTTAAGGCCAGCCTGCATGCTGCGCTGGACATCCTCGTCGAAGGCATTGGCTGTCAGGGCTATGATCGGGATGGTTTTGGCGTCGCTCCTCGCAAGAGCGCGGATCTCCCGGGTAGCCTCAAGGCCATCCATGACAGGCATGCGCATATCCATGAGGATCGCGTCATAATGCCCTTCCGGATGGGAGGCAAACATGTCCAGGGCGATCTTGCCGTTCTCTGCCAGGTCCGTTTCCATTTTCCGCATGCCAAGAATCATCATCATGATCTCCGCATTAATGACCATATCCTCGGCCAGCAATATCCGCCTGCCCGTAAGATCGACCTTCCTGGCCATAAGGGCCGCGTTCTTCTTTTTAAAGGCCTCGCGGAACTCGTCCATGACCGTTGCGGCGAACAGAGGCTTCGGAGCGAAGCTGTCCACCCCGGCTTCCTTGGCCGGCTCCTCAATATCCTCCCAGCTATAGGATGTCAGGATAATGATAGCGGCGTCCTGACCCACGATCCGGCGGATCTGCCGGGTGGTTTCCAGGCCGTCCATGCCGGGCATCTTCCAGTCCACAAGGATAAGGTTATAGGGCTCCATCCGGGCGACATGCACCCTGACCATTTCCAGGGCCTCTTCGCCGGAAACGGCGGTATCGCACCGGATGCCCAAATGCCCCAGAACAATCTGCGCATGCTCACAGGCGACGGGGTCGTCGTCGATGACCAGGACATTCATGGTGTGCGGCTGCAAGGCGTTTTCTTCTTCAACATCCGCTTTCCGCTGGGATTCTGCCAGAGTAACCGTCACGGTAAAGGTCGTTCCCTCTCCCTTCCGGCTTGCCACATCTATCGTCCCGTTCATCAGCTCCACCAGGCTTTTGGTGATGGGCATGCCAAGGCCGGTACTGCCGTACTTGTTCGAGCTTGACGAATTTTCCTGGCTGAAAGTGTCGAATATCTTCGGCAGATATTCCGGGCTCATGCCGATGCCTGTATCCGTCATGGTGAAGCGGAGCACCGCCATGCCGTCAAATCTCTGGCCTTCCTCCACCGCAAAGGTGACTGAACCTCCGGCAGGCGTAAATTTCACCGCATTTCCCAGAATGTTGATCATGATCTGGCGCAGCTTCATATCGTCGCCGATATAATAGTCATCGATCTTGCCTTTCATATGGCATTCGTAGGAGAGCCCCTTATCCCGGCACTGGCCGCTGATGATGGTATTCACCTGCTCCAGAAGCTTTGAGAACGAAAACTCCTCATTTCTTATCGACATGCGCCCGGACTCGATGCGGGACATGTCCAGAATGTCATTGATAATGCTGAGAAGATGGTTGGCCGAGGCTCCGATCTTTTGAAGGTATTCCCGCGTCTTATCCGTAAGGCCCGGATCGTTAAGGGCAATATTGTTAAGGCCTATGATGGCATTCATGGGCGTGCGGATCTCGTGGCTCATGTTGGAGAGGAAAGCGGTTTTTGCCTTATTGGCTTCCTCGGCCGCCGCCAAGGCATCGCTCAGCGCCTGGTTGCGGGCAAGCGTCTCGCGCATCTCCGCGTCAATATCCGTAAAGCCTACGCCTATCGCATGGACAATATGGTCGTCCCGGTCCTCCGGATGCCGGACGCCGGCCATGCGTAGCATTTCATAGGACTCCTTTCCATCCCGGATCACCAGGTAGCGATAGGATATGATCAGATCCTTTTCCAGCTTTTCGCGGATGGTATCGGAATCGATAAAGTTCAGGAACTCTTCCCGGTAATCCTCAGCGACAAATCGATTCGCGTAGTTCGTAAAGCTTTCCCGGAAGGCAAAAGTCTCGCCAAACTTTACGGAGCCTTCAAAGCAGTTATCCGTCCGGTAGCAGATGCCCTCATCGCTGTCCAGGACCACATAGTAAACGCAGCGGTAGTCCGCGGCCATGGCTGTTATCATCTGGCTCTGCTGATCTTTCTGGCGCTCCTGTTCCAGCAGCTGCTCCTGCAGGATAAGCCTTTGCTCCAGTTCCTGCTGTTTGACCCTGGCTTCGGTCTCGGCGGCTTTTTTGCGGGTCATTTCCGTAACATCCACGCACATGCCCAGCGTACACAGCCGGCCGGTATCGTCCGTAAATTTCGATTTCGTGGTCTGAAAATTCCTGGGATTTCCGACGGCATCCGGCACATCCTCGAAAAAGATATAGGGTTCATCCATGGACAGGGCTTTCCTGTCATCCTCCGCAAAGTGGGCGGCCGTCACCGGGTCAAACAGGTCATAATCGGTAAGGCCGATAACGCCTTCGGGGCTCTCTTTATGGGCATAATCGGCAAAGGCCTGGTTGCAGGCCACATAGGCGCCGGTCGAGGCGTCCTTCGAAAAGCTCATGGCCGGCATGTTGGTCAGGAGCGAGGCGACCGAGCCCAGAAAATCCGCCAGTTTTGCCGCCGATTCCACTTTTTCCTGTAAAATGCGCTTCTCTTCCTCCGCCCTCTTGGCTTCCTGGAGAGCTTTCTGGATAGCCTGGCCTTCCCTCACATCATCGTCCACATCCTTGAAGCCGCAGACAACGCCCATTCGGCCTCCCGGCATGTTCACCTTGGCAAATTCAATGCGGAAATACCTCTCGCTCCCATCCTCCATGGTCCTCAGGTAGTTGACCGTGTACTGCGCCTTCTCCTCAAGACGGCTGGCGATGCAGGAAAGCTCCAGCTCTTTGTCAAGGCGTTCCCGGTCACAGGGGGCCACCGTCGTCCGGATGTAATATTCCTTGGCTTTTGAATAGCGCATCTGCTGGAGCGCGTCCCTGATCGGCGCGGCATGTGTGGTCAGCCCTTGGGTATCTCCCCGGTAAAGGGAAAAGTTTTCCATTTTGACATCATTGATCAGCCACACCGTATGGTAGGATTCGCTGAGGGCTTCTATAACAGCCATCCGGACGGCCATATCCTCTTCCATGCGCTGGCGTTTCTCCGTAATGTCCGATAAAAAGACATAGAAAATGCCGCCGTAGGCTTCGGTCTCGGTATAATGGCCGTAGTCGTCCACCCATCGCACGGTTTTGTCTTTCCGGATAATGCGGTATTCCACGTAATCCAGCTTTCCGCCGTTTTCTTCCACCTGGGCGGCGATGGCGTTGCTGACGGAAGAGTAATCGTCCGGATGGAGCATGCCCTTAAAGCATCCCCCCGTCAGGGCCTCAAACTCTTCTTTGTCCGCACATCCAAAGATTTCCAGCACGGCCTGGTTGACATATAATACCTCTTCCCTTCCGGATGCCCTGTAGATAAAAAAGCCACCCGGCATATGATCGCCGATAGCCTCGATCATGGGAAGGGTCTCCTCGCTTAATTCCAATTGCTTTCCTGACATGTCTGCTGGCCTCCTCCATGGACATGTGAAAATTTCTAAAAAAATCCGCGTTCCGCGGTAAACTCTGCTTTTCATTATATGAAATTATTCGGGGAACCGCAACCTTTTTCTAAATTTACTCTTACCTGCCGCCCCTGCGATAAATCGAGTAGGAGGGAATTTTCCCCTCCTACTCGCCCGCGGGGCGGCGTTCGCCGCTAGGCGATGGTTTCCTTACGCCGCCCCTGTGATAAATCGAGTAGGAGGGAATCTTCCCCTCCTACTCGCCCGCGGGGCGGCGTTCGCCGATAGGCGATGATTTCCTTACGCCGCCCCTGCGATAATAAAGCGTAAAGGGCCAGCTCCTGTATGGGAGCTGGCCCTTTGCGATGGTCGGCTGAATGATTACGGGGTCACTTCGGGTTCTGCTTCGGGTTCTGCTTCAGCCTCTATTTCGTCTGCCATATCTTCAAGCCCGGCAAAAATAACTGAGAAGACTTCGCCGAGGAGCTCTTCTGACTTGGCTTCAAGCTCTTCTCTGGTCTTAAGCTCGCCCATGTATTCCACGCGCTGGTATTCCGGGTTCTCGTCAAGGAATCTGAGAATTTCCATTATCTCGGAATAGCCTCTGAAAAGCTCGGTGTTGTCCTGGGCTTCGAAGGGGACATCGACCTCCTGGCACAGCTTTTCCATGCTTGCCGCATAGCCTTCGCCCTCTTCGGCCTTTACCGCATCGGCGACATAATAGCCGCCCTCCTCGTTCGGGGCGAGTGTAAAGAGGATGTCCTCACCGCTTCCGCCGACCAGCTTAAGGTCCGCTCCGTCAGCGGCATAGTTTGTCTGGAGGAAATAGCCGAGAAGCTTGACATCTTCCTCACCTTCCTTAACGCCCGTCCAGGTGGCAGCCAGGAGCTGGACATCTCCGCTCTCAATGATGCCCTCGTTTTCGGAGAAAATATAATCTCTGATCGCAGCGTTATAGTCTTCCGTCTTATCAGAGACTTCGGCTGCGGCGTCTTCACCGGAGCCGCCGGCGAAAAGCTTGGCCATGTCAAGGAGAGATCCGAGATCCAGGCTGCCGTCCTCCTTTGTCGCGGAGCCGATAACGCTGCCGGCTATCTGGTACAGCGAGCTGTTCTCATCGCCAAGCTGGCTGCCAAGGCCCCTGACCAGGCCTTCCACATCCATGCCCTCGGGAATGACCCCGTTTAAGGCGCCGCCTTCGCCCAGAAGCTGCTCGCCCAGGCCGCCCTCAGCAAAAAACTGGTCGACCGGACCGCCTTCCTCAAAAACAAAGTTGAGGCTTCCGCCCTCGCCGAAAAGTGAGCTGACGGCTCCCAGAACATTCTCTGCGGTGAGCGCCGTCTCATCGGCTCCGGCGTCCTGCGCCTCGGCCTGGCAGGCAAAGCTTCCTCCGAGGGAAAGGCTTAAAGAAAGTGCTGCAATAATCCATGTTTTTTTCATATTATATAGGCTCCTTTCTTATAAGAGCAGATCTTGTCCTGAACCTCTGTTGGCGACAGAATGTCGTTACTGTTTTACTCAATAGTCAGGATATCCGAAAAACCGGTAACGTCAAAGATTTCCTTCACATCATCGGAGGCATTCCTGACCACCATACTGCCCTGCTTGTTCATGATCTTCTGGGCAGACAGCAGGACGCGGAGGCCCGCACTGGAAATATACTGGAGCTTTGCCATGTCAAAGACCAGGGACTCTATGCCGCTGAGGACAGATTTGAGTTCGCTTTCAAGCACGGGAGCTGTCGTGGTGTCCAGCCTTCCGTCCAGTCCTACGGTGAGTTCGGTTCCCTGAATGTTTTTCTCGATGTTCAGCATATTGAAATGTCTCCCTTCTTAATATATGCTTTATCGGAAACGGATAAAACACCTGCGTTTTGATCCGTTTCCCGCGCCGGATCTTCGCCGCTTTAGCGGACAGATTGACACTAAAGATCCATGCGCATACTTTACAAACTCTATTGTTCCGTTTGGCTGCCGTCCTGCTGCATCCGCATCTCCTGCGCATTTTCCATGACAGAAAGCAGTGACCCCATAAAATCCTCTAACGCCTCATGGTCAAACCGGTTCTGGACCAGGCTGATCAGCTTAATGCCGATATCGCTCCTGGCAATGGCCAAGACATTGTCCTGAACATCATCCGTGGCCTCCAGGATGCGCATGAAGAGATAAATATATTCCGGCTGCACCTCCAGCGTTTCCAGGATCTCCACGGTCAGCTCCCTGTCCGTATAGGCAAACTCGGCGCCCCTGGCGATCAGGGCTTGTATAAGGTCCTGCACCTCCGGGTGGACAAACAATGTCTGGAAATCCTCGGAGGTCAGGACGAGATAGACAGCCTCCAGGTTTTTTCCGGCTTCCTCTCTGTCCACATTTTCAATAAAGGCGATCAGCTCTTCCGCCCTGTCCTCGGGAATGTCAAGCTTCAAAAGGGCCTCTTTTTCCATAGCCCGCAGCAGCTCGCTCTGCTCCTTTTTTTTCGCCTGGGCGCTTTCCTCCTCCGACAGCGCACTGTCAGCAGGGGATACATTGAGGCCGATGCCCTCCTGCTGCGCCATGACGGCTCCATCAGGGATGAGCGTGAGGGAAAGTATCGCCGCGATCAGGATGCTGGCCCAAAGCCTTGCGTGTTTCATCCCTTATCCTCCTTAGTGAAGATTATAACAACAAAGATTATAGCGAACACCTTGATACAAGCTGTAGTTACTATTCACGGCCCAGCCGCAAGCGGCTGGGTCTGCTCCCGTCATTCGGAAGGAACGCCCTGACGGGCTTCATCGCCGCTTCGCGGCTTTCCTTCCTCATGGAGGGAGCAGACCTTGTAAGGATACAGATTTCCCTCGCTCATGCAAGCATGGCGAGGAAAATCTGCATCCTTACGGCCGTGAATAATAACCCACAATGTTCTATCGCTTATCCTTGTCGATAAACTCCAGGAAAATAAGGCCGGCAAAGGCATAGAGGAGGGCATATCCTCCCAGGACGCCCCAGCAGCCGAGGAGATTGCCCCTGTCATAGGCGAAATTTTTATTTTGGAGCCTTGAGGCGGTAAACCACTGTATCTTGTCCTGGACCTCCTCGATGGCCAGGACATTGCTGATCTTCTGCACCAGCTCGTCATCCGAATCCCGGAGAGTGCCGAGGGCCGTGGTGATGGCGATGGACTTCTGCCCATTGTAATCCGCGGCCGCATTCACGGCCCGGATACCCCAGCTGCTTATGGTCGCCTGCGCGATGGTGTTGGCCCCCTTGCCGCGGAGCGGGAAAATACCGCCCGCAAATACCAGCTGGATGACCAGGAGGAACGGGACGATGGTCATGGCCGTCGTCGGCGTGTGGGCTATGCACGAGACCATAAGGGCCAGCATGTCGGCGGCAAACGTTGTCAGAAACATGGATATGGCCAGGTCCAGGACAAAGCTGCCCGTCACCAGGCCGGTGGGCGGGAAGTACATGCCGTAGAGCCCGAAGATCACCAGGGTCAGGATAACCTGGAGAAGGCAGATCACAGCCTGGTAGATCATGTGCGAGGCGATATAGGATGATATGTGGAGCCCGGAGCGGTGCTCCCGTTTTATAATGTTTCTTTCTTTGCAGACCACCTGGATGGAATTGAACATGCCGTTCCAGATACAGACGCAGATAATAGCCAGCGCGCCGTACTTGGTGTATTCCATGTTCCGGAACATGCGCCCTCCCAGGACATAGACCACAAGCCCCGCGACAATGGCGGCCATGACAAGGCTTTTCCAGTTCTTCTCGTTGATAAAGAGGCGAAACTGCTTGCCAAGGTAGACCGGGATCTGGCCGAGGCGGCTTTTGTAGGGCACGCTCTCCTCTTCCTCGTCCTCTTTCGTCTTCCCGCCTTGTGACTCTTCATCCATGTCGCCGTAGGCCGGAGAGGCTTCCAAAGCTTTTTGGGAAGCATAGGCCTTATATTTTTCGATAAATTCATCCGCGCGGCCTTCTCCGCCCACGCTTTTGGCGTTGACGCACCGCACCACGCCTTCCATGGTATCCGTGCCGAAAAACTCCCTGGCTTCATCTATGCCGCCGTAAAAGGCCAGCTGGCCGACCTTTGTCTCATCGCTCTTGGCAAGGACGATGACCTTGTCGAAGAGGTGGGCGACGCGGTCCGGGGTATGGGTGATGACCAGGACGATCTTGCCCGAACAGGCAATGAGGCGCAGGTTTTCCATAAGCTCCCTGGCCATCACGCCGTCCAGGCCGGAATCCGGCTCGTCCAGGATAAAAAGGGAGGGCATGGCGATAAACTCGGTACAGATGGAAAGCCTCTTTTTCTCGCCGCCGGAAAGCTTGGAGACCATTTCCTTTTCCTTGCCGGCAAGGCCAAAGGTTTCCAGGACCGCCGCCATGCGCCGCTCCTTTTCTTCGGTGCCGAGACTTTCAGGAAGCCGCATATCGGCGGCGTTCTTAAGCGTGTGCCCGACGGTATCCTCTTCCCTGACCAGGTTCTCCTGGGGGACGAATCCAATCCGGTGCCTGGCGATATCAAAATCACGGTAGTAGTCAATATCGCCTTCGCGGATGGCCGCATCCGCTTTTTCGTAACCGGTGACGGCGTTGACGAAGGTACTCTTGCCCGCGCCGGAGCCGCCGAGGATGAGGACCATGTTTCCCGGCTCGATGGAGATGTCGATATCCTTGAGAAGCGTCACCTTCCGCAGGGCTTTGTGGGCGGAGCGCTCATCAATGTGGATGGACAGGCCGTTCTCCCTAAGAGGATAGCCGTAAACAAGGCCGGAACCTTCAAAGACAAAACGGGTGTCCCCGATCTGTATGATGTCGTCGATGACCACCTTCACCTTGTCATGGACGGGCGTGCCGTTGTGCAGGACCTCCTGAGCCTGGAAATTTGTCATGGTCCAGTGGCCGTTTTCATATTCCAGAGTGATGGAGGCGCTTTTTTCGTCCTGATCGTCCGCCGCGATGCGTACCGTATGCCTGCCGTCATCCATGTTCAGGATGCGCCAGTCCCGCCCGCTGACATAGTTTTCAAAGAATATAGCCGTCAGCATCCGGTCGTTGACCATACGGATCAGGCACCCATCCCGCATTTCGGCTTCGCCCCCCTTGGGAAGGTATTTGCCGCCGACAAACGTGAAGGTGCTTTCCGACAGATTCCGGAAGATCCATTTTCCATTTCGAAATACAATTTCACATTGCTCTTCGTCCAGGAAGGAATATTCCAGCTGGAGACTGGAGGTGGTAAATACCTCCATGGGGCATTGTCCTTTAACCAGGACATCATGAAAGATCACATACTGGCGCGGTTTTTCCTGCCCCTCAAAGAAGACCAGGCCGGCAGCCGTTTTCCCAGTTTTGGTGCTGACCATTGCTGTTGTCCTTTCTGTTATACTAGTTACACTTAATAGTTGCCAAAGGCAACTATTCTAGTGTAACTGCATATACCGCGGCACGGAATTTAAAACGACAGTCAAATTCGTTCGCGAGTATAATCGGAAATCAGTTTCTGATACACCTATTTATTATATCACATAAAAAAGAGTATGCCAACTGAAATCATGATACATCAGCGGCATATTTCTTGTCTGCGCGAGCCGCCATTCACCTTAAGGTGACGGTTTGTGCATAAGACAGGGGGACAGTTCTTTCCCCTTTAAGGCGAAAGAACCGTCCCCCTGCCTTATACTGGTCACACTTAATAATTGCCGTAGGCAATTATTTTAGTGTAACTGCATATACCGCGGCGAAAAATTATAGTCGGCATTAAATTCGCCCGCGAGTATAACGGCTTTTCTCCCGTAAAGACGCGCAAGGATCAGCGATGGTTTTTGATCTCCGTGCGGAGTTTTTCGATGAAGGCTTCCAGGGAATAGCTCTCGGTCTGGTCGGTGGCGCGGTCACGGACAGAGATGGTCCCCTCGGCCGTCTCCTTCTCGCCGATGATCACCATGTAGGGAACCTTGTCGTCCTGGCGGGCGGAGCGGATCTTGTAGCCGATCTTCTCATTGCGCTCGTCAAGCTCTGCGCGGAAACGCTCATCGTAAAGGGCTTCGTACACATTCCGGGCATAGTCCATGCTCTTTTCGGAAACCGGCAGGACCTTCACCTGGACGGGAGCCAGCCACAGCGGGAAGGCGCCCTTTGTCTCCTCAATGAGGTAAGCCATAAAGCGGTCAAGGCTTCCCAGGATGGCCCTGTGCAGAACGACCGGCGTCTTTTCCTGGCCGTCACGGTCGATATATTTAAGGTCAAACCTGGCCGGCAGGCAGAAATCCAGCTGGCAGGTGGACAGGGTGTATTCCGCGCCTACGGCGGGGCGGACGTTTACGTCAAGCTTCGGGCCGTAGAAGGCGGCTTCGCCAATCTCCTCCGTGAAGTCGATGCCAAGGTCGGTAAGCACCTGGCGCAGGGCCGACTCCGCATGCTCCCACATCTGATCGTCCTGATAATATTTGACCTTATCCTCCGGATCGCGCAGCGACAGGACGCAGCGGTAATCCGTGATGCCAAAGTCCTTGTAAACGTCAAAGATAAGGTCGACAACACTGCTCACCTCATCGCGGATCTGCTCCGGGGTGACAAACAGGTGGGCATCGTTCTGGCAGAAATGCCGTCCACGCTCAATGCCTTTGAGCGTCCCGCTGGGCTCATAGCGGAAATCGTGAGCGATCTCGCCGATACGGATGGGCAGATCCCTGTAGGAATGGATCTGGTTCGCGTAGATCATCATATGGTGGGGGCAGTTCATGGGGCGGAGCACAAATTTCTCCTCCTCCAGCTCCATAACCGGGAACATGTTCTCTTTATAATGCGCCCAGTGCCCGCTGGTCTCGTAAAGGCCCACGGTACCCACGCACGGCGTCATAACATGCTGATAGCCAAGGCGGCGTTCCTTCTCCTTAATATAATCCTCCAGCTGCTGCCAGATGATGTAGCCCTTCGGCAGGAACATGGGAAGGCCCTTGCCCACCAGGTCGTCCGTCATAAACAGGCGCATTTCCTTGCCGATGCGGCGGTGGTCTCTGGCCTTCGCCTCCTCGGCTCTCTTAAGATAATCCGCCAGATCCTCCTTGTTGCCGAAGGCAACGCCGTTAAGACGGGTCAACATCTTGTTCTCCCGGTTATTTTTCCAGTAGGCGCCGGAAACCGCCGTCAGCTTGAAGGCCTTAAGGGCTTTGGTGTAGCACAGATGAGGGCCTACGCACATGTCGATATACTCGCCCTGCTGATAGAAGGTAATGACGGCATCCTCCGGAAGGTCGCCGATATGCTCGGCCTTGTAGACCTCGCCGCGCTCCTTCATGAGGTTGACGGCCTCCTCCCTGGGCAGGGAGTAAACCTTAAAGGGCAGGTTTTCCTTGACGATCTTAGCCATCTCTTCCTCGATGGCCGGCAGGTCGTCCTCGCTCATGACTTTATCGCCCATGTCGATGTCATAGTGGAAGCCATTTTCCGTAGCGGGGCCGTATCCGAAATGAGCGTCCGGGTACAGGCGCTTGACCGCCTGCGCCATGATATGGGCGGCCGAATGGCGCATAACCTCGTTTTCCATCTCCTTCGGACATTCATCCACATGTCCATCGTTGTAAAGTATTTTCATATTCCTTTTCTCCTTGATATCCAGCCTTCTCTTAAGTGGCTTATTATAGTATGCGCACGGATTTTCAACGGGATAATGCCGCCAAAGCGGCGAAAATCCGGCACAGGAAACGAATGAAAACGCAAACGTTTTATTCGTTTCCTATAATTCAGGCGGCATTTTGCCCTAATGTTCCTATCATAAACCTAATTTAAGTTTTTTTCAATCGTTTTTGTGCGAAATCGCAGCTATTACATTTTTCTATTTTACGCTTACCTTTCTTCTCCTTTTACTCTTTTCCTTTGTATTCCAGGCACAGCATGGTCAGGTCGTCAAACTGTTCGGCGGTGCCGACGAAGGCGTCTACGGAGCTGCGGACGGCTTTCAGGAGGGCTTCGGGCGAAGCGCCGGTGTTCTGATTGAGGGCGTCCAGCATCCGCCCGGTCCCATACAGCTCCTCGCTGCTGTTGGTGGCCTCCGCCACTCCGTCGGTATACACAAAGAGCTTATCGCCTTTCTCAAGCTGCAGCTCGTACTCCCGGTAGAACATGCCTTCCATGGCCCCGATGGCGACGCCGTGCTTATCCTTGATCAGGGAAAAGCGCCCCTCATTTTTGCGGTAGATGACAGGATATTCGTGCCCGGCATTGGCGGCCGTAAGGCGGCCTGTGCTGATCTCCAGGATCCCGACCCAGGCGGTGACGAACATTTCCATCTTGTTGTTGGCGCAGATCGTCTCGTTGGTGGTCATGAGGATCTCGGAGGGCGATTTCCCGTGCATGGCGCAGCTCTTCAGGATGGTTTTGGAGTTCATCATGAACAGGGCGGCCGGGACGCCCTTTCCGCTGACATCGGCGATGACCAGCCCCAGGTGGTCGGCATCGATGAGGAAAAAGTCGTAAAAATCGCCGCCCACCTCCTTAGCCGGGTCCATGCTGGCAAAAATATCAAATTCCGTCCGGTCAGGATAGGGCGGGAACACGCTGGGAAGAGCATCCTCCTGGATCTTCGTCGCCATTTTAAGCTCATTCCCTATGCGCTCCTTTTCCGCCTCCTCCTTATGCTTTTTCTCCAGCAGCTGGATGCGCCTCTGGACATACAAAAAGACGACAAGGCTGATCAGCAGCACGCCCAGCAGGGCACAGAGGATATAAAACCATATCTGCTCGAAAAAGGCCTTCTCCTTAACGATCGGCACGGAATAGACCCGGTCCCCGCGCCCCATGGAGTCCATAAGATGCATGGAAAAACGGTATGTCCCGCCGGAAAGGTTGGTGTAATCAAGGGGAACCAGTTCGCTGCGCTTTACCGTCACGGCCTTGTCATCAAAGCCCTCCAGGCGGTAGGAGACCAGGGGGTCTGACAGGGAATAGTTAAAAATATAGCTGTAAACCGTAAGCTTGCGGACGCGGGAAGGTATGGTAAACCCTCCGTTTTCGTCGGGATAGAGCCTTTTGCCGTCTATGTCAACATAGGGGACCGCAACTTTAAATTCCGAGATATTTTCGGACAAAGCTTCAATATTGACTTTGGCAACGCCGGTCGTTCCTGAAATATAAAGATCTCCCTCCGCTGTCAGCTCGCTGTAGGAATTAGCCGTAGCTATGCAGGGCAGGCCGTTGGCCATGCCATAATGGACCGGCTCAATGCTCCCGTTGGCCAGAAGCTCATCGACCGGCACGACATAAACGCCGTTACTGCTTAATATCCACATATCCCCTTTGCTGTTTTCATACAGGTCAAAGTTATTGGAATAGGGAAATTCCTCGATGGTCGTCACATGGTAATCGCTGTCCAGGTATATGATGGCATTGCTGGTGATCCCCCAGATAATATCGCGGCTCTTATCCTTCTTAAGGCGCATGACGATCTCGGAGGGCATGCCTTCGCCAAGGCTTATGTTCCTGGCCCCGGAGCCGTCAAAGATCGTAATGCCGCTGCCGTCGGTTCCCACAAGGATATCGTTGTGGAAGCCCTCAGTAACCGTCAGGACATCGGCATTGCCGAGGCTGGCATCGATCACGAGGGTCTCGCTCACAGTCCCGTCTTCGATAACGCAGACGCCGCCGAAATGCGCGACAAGGATGGAGCCGTCCTTGCGCTCACAGACGGCCCTAAAAGAAACAGGAAACCGTAACGCGGTACTTTTTCTGTTTCGCGTGAGGAGATGGCTTTAACAGGGATCATGGGAACAAGTTTCACTATTTTTTAGCTCCTTTTGTTTAAATGAGAGGCAATCCTCTATCCTTTCACTTTTGTCCACTTTCTCATATATTCTATCGTCCGGTACAATGTATCCGACCGGAAGATCTGGTCCAGGTGCCCGGCAAAGTCCAGGTTGTAGTGGGATGCAAGGGCGCTTAAGGCTTCGGTTATGGCTTTTGTCCGCTCCTGTTCTTCAACTCCGAAAACATCCAGAAGCCGCAGCTGCCGGTTTTCGTCTCCGGACAGGCGGGTGAGGCCGGCGCCGACAAGGCGTATGGGGTGGTGTGGGATCTGGTCCAGCATCTGAGTGCATTCCCGGTAGATGACATGGGCGGACCGGGTGGAGGCGATCGTGCGGGAGCGGGTGATGGTCTTCATGTCGGCGTAGGTGATCTTAAGGGTCACGCCCTCGCCGTAAAGCCCGACTCGTTCGGCCCGGTTTTCCACGCAGAGGGAAAGAAGGAGAAGCACCTCTTTGAGGAAGGATGTGCTGTCCACATTTTCCTGAAAGGTGATCTCGCGGCTGATGGACTTGGCGTCCTGCGGATTGTAGGCGGTCACTCTCCGTTCGTCCCTTCCCTCTGAGAGGCTGACCAGCCACTCCCCGTGCTTGCCGAGCATCCGGATGACCTCACCGGCCCTTTCCCGGATATCACGGACCGTCTGTATGCCTGCCTTATGAAGCTTTTCGGCCGTCTTTTCCCCGACCGTGTAAAGGGAGCGGACATCCCGGCCGCTCATCAGAGCGATAAAAGCCTGGGCATCCGGGATCTCGTAATAGCCGTCCGGCTTTTTTTCTTCGCTGGCCGTCTTGGCGGCGGTTTTGGAGTAGCCCAGTCCCACCGAGCAGGTCAGATGGAGCTCCTGGCGGGTCCTCTGCTTTATGGTCCTGGCGATCTCGCGGGCCTTTTCCCAGCTGCCCGCCGAGAGCGTTACGTCCAGGTAGGCTTCGTCCAGGGCAATGCTCTCCGCGGCGTCGGCGTAGGTGTTCCATATTTTGTGCAGCTCTCTGGAAACGGCCTTGTACTTATCGAAGTTTGGATGCATGTAAATGCCGCCGGGGCACAGGTGATACGCTTCTTTGATGTTCATGGCGGAATGCACGCCATATTTCCGCGCCTCATAGCTGCAGGTCGCCACAACGCCCCGCTCTGTGGGAAGTGAGCCGATAATGAGGGGCCTGCCGCGAAGGTGAGGGTTGTCGCGGACCTCAACGGAGGCATAAAAGGCATCCATGTCTACATGAATAATGATCTGGTTCAATTTGCTGTCCTTTATTGTATTTGGTCTTACCTGCCGGTAGGGTCTGGGGGCGCTATGCTGCTTTTATAAACGACCTGCTGTGATAAGCTTACGCTTAGTCTATTGTTATTTTTGCACGCTGTTATGAGCATTCATTATAGCATTATGGGGGAAAAGAGGCAAGCGGTCGGATGGCATTCTTATGACAGAAGAGGGGGGCGGGCTTCCTGCTTGGAAGTCCGCCCCCCCTCTCTTGGGTAATTATTCAGTTATAGAAGTACTTGAAAATTACCATCGGTAATCTTTTTAGTACTTCTGCATATACCGCAGCACAGAATCAGAAAGTGTTATTTTTCTGCGTTCGCAAGTATAAGGTTTTCAAGGGAACTATCCCCCTGGCGCGGCTATATGGCCGGCATTAGTAATAGTTGGCTACGCGCTCGTCGGCGATGACGCCGGACCAGTTGAGGCCGTAGGCGAAGTCGTAGGTGTTTCCTTCGCTGTCCACGTAGCAGGTCATGTCGCGGCCGACATCTTCGAACTGCAGTTCGACGGTTTCCATGTCAGCGGGGAGCTGCATGGGAAGGAGGCCGTTAAATTCGTGCTGGCCGGAGATGTTGTCGAGGACGGCATTGGAGGAAACACCAAGGCCGAGGACGATGGCATCGGCAGCTTCTTCAAATTCATACAGGCAGAAGGGACGGGAAGCGGAGACATACACGACCAGAGGCAGGTCGCCGATGGTTTCCTTCGTGTTCAGGATGAGGGCAAGCTCGCCCTTCTGGGTACCCTCGGTGGTCTTGCCGCCGTAGTACCTGGAGCCGCCTCTTTCGCCGCCGGCGTTGACCCAGGCGACTTCCTCATCGGGATCGAGTCCTAACGGAACCGGGCGGACGACCGCCGGGTCAGCCGTATAATCGCCGTAGATGAGGGAGATGGGATAATAGCCGTTGTCGATGGGACCGGCTGCCGGGTCAAGGTTGACCTTGGCCGCGTCATAGCCGCCGCCGGTCTGGGGAGCCGCCACGGATACCAGGGCAAAGTCGACATCCGCGAAATCGGTGCGGCGGACGATGTCCTCCTCGGTCAGGGCGTTAAGGTCGGCTTCCGGACGAAGCTCATCGGTGACAACATTGAAATACCTGGCCAGAAGGTTAAGGTCGAAGGAATACTCAAGAGCGCCGTCGAAGGTCAGGTTCTCGAAGCCGACCTGGCTCCAGTCGCCGACCAGGTGGGCCTTTAAGGTCTCATCGGCCTGGGCTGTCTGATCATTTTTCTTGGGAGCCAGCTCCATGGGAACGTAAACCGTCTTCTTCTCGCCGGTGTCTTCCCCAAGGAGACCGCCCTTGTTCTTAAGAAGGATGACGCTGTTCTGCTGGGCTTCATAGCCAAGGGACGCATACTCTTCGTTTGTAAAGGTCTCAAGAGCTTCGCTCGTGGACAGATACGGATCCTCAAACAGGCCGAGCAGGAACTCGTTGTAAAGGACATGGTAGGCAACGGTGTGGTACTTTTCATCCATCACATCGCTTCCGGCGGTCTCGCCGTCGGTGTAGATGATGCTGCCGACCTCGTAGGCATCGATGAAGGGCTGCGCCGCGTTGTTGCCGCCGAGCATATCCAGGCCGTTCATGACAGCCATCAGGTGCTTCTCAACGGTGGTGCTGTGCTCAACGCCCCAGTTCTTGGTGCCGGTAATGCCCCAGTCGGAGCAGATGACGCCGGTAAAGCCAAGCTCGCCGCGAAGCAGCTCGTTAAGCTTGTAGGAGCTGTAGCCGCTGCCGACCATCTGGCCGATGGAGTTGCCGTATTTGTCGATGGCGATGGAGTAGGAAGGCATGACAGCCATAGCGCGCTCGGTCTTGGTGCCGAGGTTCATGGTCGCCTCGAAAACCTTCACGGAAGCGGACATGTTGTCACCGGGATAGGCGGCATATTTGCCATAGTTGTTGTGGGCTTCACGGCCGGCCTCGCCGGGGCCGTCGCCGGGGAAGTGCTTGACCATGGCGATGATGGAGCTGTTGCCCCAGCCTAAGTCCTCCGCATCGGAGCCGATGCCGTCCCAGCTGCTCTGCATACCGGAGACGATGGCCCGTGCGATGTCGGATGCCAGGTCAACATCCTCGCCGTAGGTGCCGGAGAAACGCCTCCAGCGCGGCTCGGTAGCCAGGTCGATCTGCGGGGAAAGGGCGGTGCCGATGCCGATGGCCCTGTATTCATCGGAAATGACCTGGCCCATCTGGAAGGCATATTCCGGATTAAAGGTGGCGGCAAGGCCAAGGTTGGTGGGCCAGCCGGAGCCGAAGGTCAGGTTCTGCAGGTCGTCCTCCACAGCGCCCTGCACGGAGTTGCGGGGGTCGGAGGAAATGTTGACCGGGATGCCGAAGGGGTCATTCTCTTCCGCGACAGCCTGCAGGCCGTTCGCCCACTTGACCGCGATGTCATAATTCTGCGAGCGGGCATAGAGAATGGCGCGGATGCCGTCGTTGATGAGGTAATTGTACTGTTCGTCAGAAACCTTGCCAGGATTTTCCGGGTCCGTCATATCGGGGCCGGTGTGGGCGGAGAAGAGCATCAGGCCGGCAATGCTTTCCAGCGGAAGCTTATCCGCGATATCATTGGCGCGGTCCTCATAGGAAAGGCGCCAGTCCTCATAATCATCCAGCTCGCCGTCCTTGTCAAGGTCCTTGAAGGCGTAGGTGTAGCCGCCATCCTCAACCTCCAGGATAGGAGCCGTGCGGTAGCTTAAGGTCGGGCCGCCGTTGGGGTTGGTGATGCGGTAAAAATCATCCTCCTCAAAATATTCGACGGTATAGGTTTTTGCCTCTTCCTCGGCCGCCATCGCCAGGGAAGACACGGCCGGAAGCACAAGAGCGGGAACGAGCATGACAGATAACAGTCTCAGAAATCTTTTTTTCATAGAACGATCCTCCGTTTGAGATAGGACGTAAGGGTAGAACCTGTTGATGATAAGATACTTCATGCGCGCGCAGCAGGTTTGTATATATTATATAATATTATCATCAGATTGTAAAGTTTGAATATCATTTTTATAGCAAAAATTTAGCTCATCCCTTGTAAATAGATAAACATTTCACAAACAGTGCAGATTTTTCGAATAATATACCTGTATTTTTCCCAACTACAGTTTCATTCCCGCACAGCTTATTGGAGTGCCTTTTTCAGAAGAAATGAGGACAGTTCTTTTTCTTGTGATTCGTAAGAAAAAAAGAACCGTCCCCATTTTTTCACTGTTATAGACAACACATACAATTTTCTTGACAGTTCAAGGTCATATGTTATAATAAATGCCGAAACAATCATTTTTTTCCCACAAATAAGGAGGACTAAATTTATGAAAAAATGGTTTATCCCTGCCACCATAGCTGCCGCCATGGCGCTTACCACCACTCTTTTTGCCGCCGAGCCGGTATTTGAGCAGAACGGTGACAAATACGAATTTGGCCACTTCACCGTTGAAGCCGTCGAGCTCAATGCCAATGCCGAGGATTTCAACGAAAACGGCGATGTGTCAATCTACCACATCATGGACTATACGGCTGCCGTCCCCATGGCGGACAGCTACGATGCCAACGGCGTAACCGACGCCAACAACACGTCTTCCACCTATGTCGTCACCACAGCTGACCAGGCCCTTGTCATCGACCTTGGCAACGGCGCTCCGGCAACCGCCGGGCACTTTGGCGAGGATGCTGAGGACCAGGCTGTTCTGGACGCCATTGACGCCGAATTTAAGGAGCTCATCCAGAGCCTTGCCGGCGACCGCAAGATCACTGTAGCCATCACCCACAACCACGGCGACCATGTCGGCTATATCACCGCCCTTGCCGGAGAAGGCTATCCCCTGTATTTTGCCGAAGGCGACTACAACGAGCGCTTCCAGAGGACCTACGGCGAATCCTTCGCCCAGTATGACCTGATCCTCTTCACCCCCGGAGAGCTCACCATCGACTTAGGCGATGTCGCCCTCGAATCCATCGACTGCAAGGGCCATACCGATGCTTCCGTCCTTTATCTTCTGACCACGCCGGTCGTCCACTACACCTATAACGATGCCGGCGAAGCCACGGATTCCTCCGCCACCTACTACCTGTTCGCCGGCGATGCCGTCGGCTCCGGTTCCACCGGCTGGTTCTTCTCCAAGGCCGGCATCGACCTTTTCAGCGAATCCATCGTAGCTGTCGAAGCCAAGATGGCTGCCACTGTTGACTACAACGATTACCTGGGCGGCGAAGAGAAGCACGATGCCGTTCTCCACATCCTGGGCGGCCATGGCTGGCAGATCTGGAACCGCTTCGGCACCTGCGCCATGGATATCCGTTATATCGAAAACCTGAAAACCCTGACTGAGAAGATCCCGGAGGGCACCTGGGTAGCCGAAGGCACCGACGGCAAGACCCTCGAGGAGCTGCTGCAGGAAGGCTACGTCGTGACAAAGCCTACCGGCGCATGGCTTGACACCTCCATCTATTACGGTCCCGAGCTTGACGCTGTCGCCGGCATCACCACCAGCACCGCAACCCTGAACGAGATCGCCGGTATCACCACGGAAGAGCCTGCTGCCAACTAAAGCATCGCGAAAAGGTATGCAGAAGAGATGAATGCGTGAAGCCGACAAGTAAACATGAATGAGGTCAGAAAGGAGAACCCCCCATGCTGCACGAAATCAGTTTTAAGTCCTTTAACGAAAGGGATATGGTCCAGGGATGGATCTATGTTCCCGCCTGCGCGCCCAAAGGCGTGATCCAGCTTGTTCACGGCTTTGGCGAGCACTCCCGCCGGTACCTGCATATGATCGTTGCTTTTATGGATGCCGGCTATATCGTAGCTGCCGACGACCATGTGGGCCACGGCAAGACGGCCGTCGTTAATAATACCTGGGGCGACTGGGGCAGCAAGGGTTTCCACACCATGATGGAGGATGAGCACATTCTGACCGGCCTTGTCAAGGAAATGTTTCCCGGCCTTCCCTATTTTATGTTCGGACACAGCATGGGCTCCTTTATCGCCAGGGATTACATGGCCCATTACGGGAGCGAGCTTAGCGGCGTGACCCTGTGCGGCACCTGCGGCGCCCTCCCGCCCCTTAAGGATGCCCTGGCGGCTATCAGACAGGCCGTTGAAGCCGGAAAGGGCGACGAATGTGACCCCAACTTTACCAACATGGTCTTCGGCTTCATGTTTGCCCGCATTGAGGAGCCCGTGAAGCTCGGCAACGAATGGATCTGCCACGACCCGCTCGTCCAGGCCGACCACGCCGCCGATCCCTTCGACGCCTTCACAAAGCCCACAAACAACCGCTCCATGCTCTATTTCTGCCAGATGATGGATGCCATCCAGGGAACAGAGTGGGCCCAGAAGGTCCCCACAGCCCTTCCCGTCTACAATATCGGCGGCGATGAGGACCCTGTCGGCAGCTGGGGCGAAGGCGTTTACCACACCTCCAACCTGCTCGCCAATACCGGCCACAAAGTAAAGACCAAGCTCTACAGCGGCTACCGCCATGAGATCCACAACTACAGCGACATCAAGGCCGAAGTGGAAGCCGGGATCATCGATTTCTTCGATCACATTCTGAAATAAGAGGTGTCCATTTCCGATCAGCATCACCCCTGCCATAGTAACAAAAGGGCCAGCCTCCCGTAATATCGGAGGCTGGCCCTTTTGTTACTATGGCAGGGCACCGGTCATTGTCCTTTCTATTTCACTCTTGCCTGACGGTAGGCTATGGGGCGCTATGTTTCTTTATTGTCCTTTCTATTTTACTCTTACCTGGCGGTAGGCTATGGGGCGCTATGTTTCTTTATTGTCCTTTCTATATTTACTCTTACCTGGCGGTAGGCGCAGGGGAGGGGGGGCCGCTCGGAGTTGCGGGGCCCGCG
>CAMNNO010000038.1 GCA_946545475.1 uncultured Blautia sp. | reverse complement strand
GCCAGGTAAGAGTAAAATAGAAAAATAAAAGAAACATAGCGCACCCGAAACCTACCGCCAGGTAAAAGTAAAATAGAAGTTACCAGGGCGCGATGGGGTCTCCACATAAGCTTGTATTTACAGGTAGGATGGAATCAAAAGGGGCCAGCTCCTCATATGAAGAGCTGACCCCTTTGCTTCTTTCAGGCTGAAAGATTGTAAATTACCAATTGAGGTATTCAGGCTTGGTATAACCTTCGCCATAAGGCACGCTGTCGATCATGACCAGGAGGGCATCCTTGCAGCCTTCCACCATGACATCCTGGCCCTCGGGAGCCTTGTCGACCATCTGGGCGGTTGCGGAGGTATAGAACCACAGGCCTTCACCCTCTTTAAGCGGCTCGCCGGTGCGGTCGGTGAGGTTAGCGGTATCGATGCCCATAGCGGCGAGGTCGTCCTGGGAATAGAATACCCATGTCTCCTCCGGAAGGGTGTTCTCCCACTTGCAGTCTTCGATGTTGCCGTCCGCGGACTTGCCGCCGTTGTAGACCTCGATGGTGTAGGAATAGATATTAAGGCGCCCATAGGACCAGTCGATCAGCTCGGCAGAGGTCGGATAGTCATAGTAGGACTGCATGTAGTAGAAGCCGCGGCCCGTGGTCTCCTGGAAGGCGGCAGCCATGCGGCTGGCGACATCATCCATATAGACAAGATCGGTGTCGATCTCCTCGTTATAGGGGCGATAGCACCAGGGATAAAGGACGCACTGAATACCGGTGTGGAGGGTCGCCAGGGCGTCTACGCTGTGGCTGAGAAGGAAGTTCTGGACAGCCTGGACTTCCGGCTCGGAAGCTGCGGCCGGTCCGCCGTTTCCGTAGGCATTGGCGCCGATCACGCCTTCCTCGGAATTTACGGTCTCGATGTCGAAGCGCTTCCACTGATAGTCAAAGGTACGGTTCATGTCAATGCCGCTGGTGCGGGGATCATCGCCGAGGATGCCGTTCTTGTCCCAGTCACAGCTCTCCATGCCGAAGACCGGATTGCCGCGGCGCTCGGGCTGGGCATCAGCCGTTCCGCGGTACAGGGTGGCAATATAGCCGTCGCCATCGATATCCGTATAGGGATCCGAGAAGGCAACGCCGTCGCCGTTGGCATCGTTGGGACGAAGGTTCGGGCGGTTGTTGTAGACAAAGGACTGCTCATAGCCGTCCGGGTTGATGACCGGAATGACATAAACGATATAGTTGTCCAGGATCTCCGATACGCGCTCGGTATCACTGTTGGCCGTCAGCCACCAGGCGAAATACATGGCGCAGGCGCCGGATTCGCGCTCGCCGCCGTGAATGTTTCCGAAAACGGCAACGCCGGTCTTCTCCTCGGCCGGAACGTCATAATTGGTGATCTCCATGCACCACAGAGCGCGCTCCTGCCAGGTGTGGCCGATGGGATAGAGGGTGGTGATGTCGTCATAAGATGCGCTGATGTCCGTCAGCTGGCCTTCCAGCTCGGCATAGGTGTAACGGGTGTTCCAGTCGATTGCGGGAGCAGCCTCGGAAGCCGAAGCTGCCAACGGGGCGGCCATAAGAGACAGGGCAGCCAGAGAAGCAGCGATCCATTTTTTCATGTGTTTGTCGTCCTTTCAGATATTGCTATGTTATCATGTTCCTTTTATTCATTATCATGCTAACTAATTAGCACTTTACCATGCTGAAATAACATAACACACTTTGCGGACGTTGTCAACAGATTTTTCTATGCTCGCAAGCACGAAAAAACATCCCTTCATCATCGGCGGGAGAAAAGCGCGCTTATGGCTCTTCAAATGTATAGACGGCATCGGCAAATCCCACGCGGTCGCCCGGAACCAGGCGGACGGCTTCGCCGGCGGACAGGCGTTTTCCGTTAACATAGGTCCCGTTGGCCGAGCGAAGGTCCCCCAGGTAGTAGGCGCCGTCTTTAAAGACGATCCGGGCGTGCATGCGGCTGACCGTGGGAAGGGGAAGCAGCACATCTACCCGGCCGCCGATCTTGCCAACCAATGTCAGGTTCTGGGACAGCGTAACTGGCACAAGCCCTTCTCTTTCCGGGATCAGCTTTGCGCTCTCTCTGGGGGTGAAGCGCAAAAGGCGCGTTTCCTCCTCGCCCTCCTCTTCCCTGGCCGCGGCATGGCCGGACAGGCGGGTGGCCTCCTCGTCATCCTGGCCTGAGTTTTCCAGGAAGCTCCCTCTGATATTCCCGTAATCTTCGGGCAGGCCGTCCTTCCATCCTTCCGCCTCCGGTTTTCGCTCAGAAGGCCAGGCGCTTTTCCGGTGCTTTTTTCGATCATCGGGCATTTCCAGCATCAGATATACCAGAAGGCCGGCGCTTCCCCCCGCGCCAAGGACAACGGGAAGAAGGGCGGCGGAGGTTTCCATGCCCTTATGCCTTAACAGAAAGGCGACGGCAAGGCTTGCGCCCAGAGCGGCCGCGCTCCCCAAAAGGGGCAGCAGGATCTTGCGGGCCAGACCTCCGGCCTTTTTCCCCACGCCTGTCTCCTCCGGATCGCCTTGGTCCATATAAAGCGCCTCTTTTTTGTCCGGATAATCCTCCCATATCTCCTGTTGTTTTTGTTTCATGGAATTTTTTCCGCCCTCCATCCTCCACAGCGATAGTTTTTCTTCATCCTGGGCAGACATAAGGGCTTCCTCTATGACATCCGCCCTAATCGTCCCCGCCAGGGCCTCCCGATACAGGCCGTACCCCAGGGCCATCGCCTGGGCGTCCCTGTGGTCCAGACGAGGCAGGATCTCTTCCATCAGCGACAGAAAAGAATATTCGGTATCCGTCCCGGGCATTCTGTCCGAGGCTTCCTTTTCTTTAATAAGCTCCCTGGGAAGGCAGCAAAAGTAAAGCTTCTCCCTCCGGGCATCCGTAAAGATAAGATTCAGGGAAAGCCGGAGTTCTTCCGGGGAGATGAGGTATTCCGGCAGAGTGCATAAAGCTTTCAGGAAATCAGAAAACATCCACTTGAGATCCGAAAAACTGATCTCCCTTCCTTTAAATACATGGGAAAGGGCTTCCCGGGTAGTAATGTCCAGCTTCAGGCTTGTTTCCCCGTTAAGCATAAAGAGCTTTCCCGGCAGCAGACAGGAAACGGCGCGGGCCTCCAGGAGGCGGATCACATAGTCTTCGCTTTTGACCGCAGCGGGAAGGGGGAAGCTAAGATACCGGTGCGCAGCTTCCCGGACAATGTCATAGGACTCCATCTTATGAATTCCTCCAGACATATATAGCCGGAACGATGAGGGGAAAAGCGGCTTTGGCCTCAAGCTCCCATGAGGCATAGCGGAATCCTTCGCCTATGGTCACATGGTAAGCGACCGCTATTTCTTCTCCGCAAGTGACGGAAACCTCCGGCAGGGAGCCCGTAAAGAAGCCGTCGCGAAGGCGCATCCCGGCTCTTTCCCCGGCTTTGCTTTCCCCGCTGCCGGTGAGGCGGTTTTCTTCCATGGCGCCAAGAAGAGCGGCTTCCGCAGCTGCCGCCGTCAGATAAGAGCGTGTGTGAACATAAAAAAACAGAAGAAGAACGCCGATGACGGCCATAAGGACCAGGGGGATAATGAGCGATGCTTCTACCGTAAAGCTGCCTTTTTTTATGGCCATCTGTTTAGCCCTGTCGTTATGGATCCTTTGCGGTTTTACATTCATTACAGGCCTCCTCCCCACATAGCGGCATTGATAACATTTTTCAGGATAAAGCCCAAAAACAGGCAGAAAGCAAATGGAACGCCCTCCCGGCCGTCGCCTGTCCCCGTGGTCTTGGCTTTTCCTGCCAGCCCCATAGCCAGCGAGATGAAAAGGGCAAGAATGATCATCTCCCACAGCTCTTCCGGGCCAGGCCCGCCGGCGAGAGCAAAAATGAGGATCACATCGCCAAAGCCAATGGCCCTGGGCAGCATGAGGAAGGCAAGAAGGAACACAAAGCCCGGAAGCATCCGTCCGGCCGTAAAGAGCGGCGCCAGCCCGCTTCCTGCCCTCAGAAAGTACACGGCCAGAACATAGGCGGCGCAGCCCAGAAGGGATATCTCCCGCTTTCTGATATCCGTAAAGGCATTCCCGGCCAGAAAAACACCTGTCAGTATACATAAGCATTTACTATCGTTCAATTCTCACCTGCCGCGCAGCGGCTGCACCAGTGAAAGCCTTCGGCCTCCCCGGCGGAGACCAGCCGGACAGTTCGCCTTAAATGGCTGCATGAGGCCTGGTTGTGATAGGTATTTCCTCCCTCTGTCACATATACCGTATCGGCCGGAGGCGCACCATGGCTGCAGGACCGGCACGGCCGGTAAGGCTCGCCATATTTGTTTGTCACGTTCTCAATCTCCTCTCCGGAAACAGGCGCTGCCTTTATGCTAAGGTAGCTGCAGTTCATGTCTTTATGCAGCACATGGCCGGTCAGCGTTACCCAGGCCATGGCGGCCGGCTCTTCCCGGACACTTTCCCGTTCCGCTTTTTTTGCGCTTCCCCTTCCGGAGAATGCGCGGACGGCGATCTTAAGGTTTATGGGGATATCCGGCAGGGGAGCCAGGAAAGCCGGAGGATGAAAGCTTCCTGTCCGTTCCAGGACAATGACATCCCCCGGCGTTCCGTTAAAGGCCATGAGCGCTTCCTGTTTTGCCTCACAGCAGAGTGCGGAGAGCTCCTGTATCTGCCGGCGGCTGACATCCATCATGGATATCATGGTGATCAGGCCAAAAAGAAACACCGGCACGGACAGTGATGCCTCCGCCATCAGGCTGGCCCTGGCTTTTTTGCCCTTAAGCCTTCCTTTTTTTCCTGTTCTCAGGCTCCGCCAAAAGCCCTGGCGCCCGGGAGCCTCCTTTCTGTCTTTTTTTCCCATTCTGATATTTTCTCCTTCCCGCCAGGGCAAGGCTGTATCGTTGCCAGAGAAGCCCACAGGCTTAGGAACTGCTTAACCGTTGCCGGAGGCGCTTGCGCCATCAAAGGGAAGATAGCTGCTGCCTTTATCCGCCGTATAGGTCACGCGGCCGTTGACCCGGATGTCCAGGCTTACGCCAATGCTGTCCAGGCAGCAGTCCAGGCGGAAATCCTCTTTCAGGATAAAGGCCAGGGCATCCTCCAGGATATCCTGAAATCTCTCGAGGGTCAGCCCCTTGCCCTGGACAAGGAGGAAGAGCATCAGATAGTCTTCATAGGAAAGTCCTTCTTCTGTTATGGCGCTCTCCTGCCCGAACATATCCGCCTGCGTCAGGGCGCCCGCCGGTGTTTCCCAGTTGCCCTGCGTTTTCAGGAACGGCACTTTTCCCCCTCTGAGCAGCTGCCGGATATCCCGGCAGCTTTCCTTATAGATCCATATCTGCTCTGCCGCTTCTGTCAGAACCTCTGCCGCCCCTTCCATTTTGAGCCTTTCGGCCTCTTCGGCAGCTAAAGCACGGGCCTGCTCCCGCAAAGATGGGCAGGCGTAAAAGCTTTTTCTGTTGTTCTCCTGCCTGAGGGCAAAGAGGCGCCGGATAACGCCGGCAAGATTTTCTCTATCGCTGCTCCCTCCTTCCAGAAGATATTCCATCTGGCAGGATAGAAAGCCTTCGCCGGGAGAGCGGGCGTTTCCCAGCTTCTCCTCAAGATAAGCCAGGAACAGGCCGAACTCTTCGTCATCCTCCATCTTCGGCATGGAAGCATAAAAGGCTCCCGCCTCCTTAGACCTTTGCGACAAAAGCCTTGTCCCGCGGTCTCCTCTGTCGGGCAGGGGAACCATCCCGAGCAGCCCCGCGGCGGGGTCCTGTGTCTGCAAAGCTTTTCTTACGCCTAAAAGAATGCTTTTCTCATCGGCCGGCGAAAGGATGATCCAGCCCTCCCACGCGCCAGCTTCTTCCCATCGAAGCGCCAGCGCGCGATCTCTGCGGTAAGGCCCTATCCGTCCCAGGCGCTCCTCGGCATCGCCCTGCTTTCCCTTTTCCAGCATGGCCCTGACCGCCTGCTGATACAGGCCTTCGCCCTCGTCATCCGTGACCAGGCGGTAGCTTTGAACTCCTCCGGCCAGAATGTCCATATCCTGCCCGTTAAGGGACAGGACAGGCCGGACAAAGGAAAGAAAGTCCTGATAGATCCCCCACATGTCAAGGCCGCTGCTGCCCATCCGGCCATCCAGAAGAAAAAGGTCAAAGTGAGACAGCGCCTCTCTTTCATATCCGGCCAGGCAGGAAAAAAGGCCGATATCCACAGCATGCAGGATCTGCGCGCGGGCGCCGGAGAGCCGGACGGACACGATCCCCGCGTACAGCAGCATCACAAAACCAATAAGCACGCCTGAGAGGAAAAGCGTTATGCTGCCCTTTCTCAGCTTAAATGCCATTGCTCTGGGAGACAGCCTTTGACAGGAGCGATTCCACCAGGGAGGTCAACTGATCCCGGAAAATGACGACAAGGCCAATGAGAACCACCAGGATGAGGATGATCTCCACAACGCCAACGCCGTCCTCCTCCCGGACAAAATTCCGGAGGAGCTGAAAAACAGGGTGTGTGTTTGCTTTCACGCATAATCGTTTCATAGTAAGATCCTTTCGATATCATGAGCATAGGAAACGAATAAACCGCTTGCGTTTTCATTCGTTTCCTGCGCCGAATTTTCTCCGCTTTAGCGGCATTATTCCGCTGAAAATCCGTGCGCATACTATAAATCTTTGGCCCCTCCCGCTGCCCCGGGCGTTGGGAAGAGCCCGGCCAATTCATTGATATTGCTCACCGGTATACGCCAAGGTAAGCCGGCACGAGGATGATAGCCATGACAATAACCAGCATCAGCGTCATGGGCACCAGGAGCCTGGTGCCGGCTGTCTCGCCCTGCACCCGCGAGCGGCGTTTCCGCTCCTCGAAGGCTTCCATGGCTTCCCTCTCCAATACAGAGCAAAGCTGCCGGCTGCCCCGTCGGCGGTTCTGAGACAGGAGGGAGGCGAGGGTCCGGTAATGGATTTCCGCACACCTCTCGCCAAAGTGCTGATAGGCGTCGCCTTCGGAAACGCCGCTTTCCAGCTCGTGGCAGAATGCGGCTATCTCCTCACAGACGAGGCTTTTTCCCCCTGATCTTTCCCTGTTTCGCCGGTAATCCTGGGCCATGGACAGAAAGGCCTTTGGCGGCGTCATCCCGGCTTCGAGCAGCAGCGTCAGTTTCATGATAAAGCCGGGATATTCCGCCAGAAGGGCGTCCGAGCGCTTCAAGCGCTTTTCGTCTTCCTCCCGGATCTTGTGAAGAACAAGGAGAATGCCTGCGCCAAAGCACAGGAGAGCCAGAAAAACTCCCGTTCTTTCTCCTGGCCGTATCCAGATGAGGGCCTCCCCTTCCCAGGAAGAAGGCAGGTAATAATAATCGTCGTCTTCATGTTCTTCGTTTGACGCGGCAATGGATGAGAGAATCTCCTTTTCCCGGCTTTTTAAAGGCTCCGTCTCGTCCGCCGCCTCTTCCCGCCTGTCTTTTTCCTCTTCCGCCCGCCGGGCGGGCACCACGACGCGAACCGTCTGCTTCTCGCTTCCAATCCGCACGTTCAGCTCTTCGGTATAGCTCACGCCCTCCTTTTTAGGAAGAACAAGCCCATCCGGATACAGTGTTTCCCGGCCGGACCGCAGCGTTAAGACAAGCCCCAAAACATTTCCCAGAAGGGCCGCCAGGCAAAAAAGCCCGACACACTCTCTTCGGATCTTCTCTCCTGTGAAAAGCCGGCTTTTGTAAAATCCCAGCGCAAAGCCGGCCGTCAGAAGCAGCAAACCTGTGTGTATCCCCATATCCTTCCTGCCCTCATACCCTGATATCCACGATCCTTCGCCCCATTTCCCAGGCGCCTATGTAAAAAGCCAGGCAGACGCTCATAAACACAATGCCAAAGGAATTGCCGTACAGGGGCGCCATAAATCCCGGAGACGACAGCTTAAGATAGGCTATGATCAACGCCGGCATGAGGCTCATAATGCCCTGCTCCAGTTTGCGGGAAGACAGGGCCGTATCGATCTCGCTGCGGACATCCATCTTGTCTCCCAGCATACGGCTCACCTTCTGCATGACATTTCCCACGTCGCCGCCGCTTTGCCTGGCCGCGGCATAGGCAGAGGCAAAAATTCCGATATCCTCATCCCCGCTCCGCCCGGCAAGGTCCATAAAAAGCTGCCAGGCCGGGACGCTTAAACGGATCTGGCTCTCCATGAGCGTCAGCTCCTTCGCCATTAACGCCTCTCTGCCGTAAAGCTTTTCCATGTCCCGGCGGCAAAGGGTTATCGCGTTTTCTATGGAATAGCCGGCCTTAAGGGAGGTGCCCATGTCCCGGAGGGCATGGCGGAACTGGCCGGCAAGGAGGGCTTTTCGCTCTTTTAGGGCTTTCTCCCTGTTCATTTTCAGAACAAGAGCCGCTGCCGGCAGCATGGGGATGAGCGCCCATGCGCTCTCATAAAACAGGTAGTCAGCCGCGGCAATAAGAGAGGCGGCTTCCAGAAGAGAGAGGAGGACTTCCCGGACAGAGGGATTCCACCTATCATAACTGATCTTCTGCGGGATCTTTTGCCTCCTGCCTGGCTGTGACATAATCTTCACTTTCCTTCCGCTGTTAGTCCTGTACAAAGCCTCTGCCTCCCCTCGTCTTTTTGTCTTATACTCGCGAGCGCAGAAAATTATACTAGTTACACTTATATACCGCGGCATAAAATTACAATCGGCAGCTAAATTCGTTCGCGAGTATAAGACTTTTCTGTGCCACGGTATGTGCAGAAGTATGACTGCCGGAGAATGTCCATCAGATCTTCCATCCTGCCCGCAGAGCCTTTTCCTTATGCGCCAGCGAAGCTTTCCGGCACAGCCCTTTGCCCTCCTCGCGAAGAAAGAGAGTCTTTAACGTGACCTGTCCGTCTTCCATACCTGTCACTTCGGCGACCTCCATCACTCTGCGGCTCTTGTCGCGCTCCCGCCCCACATGGATGAGAATGTCCAGACCGCCGGCTATCTGGCGGCGGATGGCCTCAAGGGGCAGAGGCATGCCCATAAGTATCATGGTCTCAAGGCGCGAGAGCATGTCCCGGCAGCTGTTGGCGTGGGCGGTGCAAAGGCTCCCGTCATGACCGGTATTCATCGCCGTGATCATGTCCGCGGCCTCCCCGCCCCGGCACTCTCCCACAATGATCCGGTCCGGCCGGCACCGGAGGGCCGTCCTTATCAGGTCCCTTATGGAAATGGCCAGCCCCTCATCCCCGTTGCCGCTGCGCGCCTCCAGCCGGACAAGGTTTTCAAGGCCGCTCAGCTTAAGCTCCGCGTTATCCTCTATGGTGATGATCCGCTCATCCCTGGGGATGTACTCGGAGAGCGCCCCGAGGAGCGTTGTCTTGCCGGAGCCGGTCCCTCCGCCGATCAGGATGGAATAGCCGCTCTGGACCAGCATTTTTAAAAAATCCGCGCATTCCTGCGTCAGGCTTCCAAGGGCCATGAGCCGCTCCATGGTCATCGGTTTGTCCGGAAAACGGCGTATGGTCATGATGGGGCCGTTCAGCGCCGCCGGCGAGACGATCACATTTACCCGGGAACCGTTCTCCAGCCGGGCATCCACAATGGGCATGGCCTCGTTCACCACCCGGTTGCACCGGGCAACGATCTGCGCGATCACGCCTTCCAGCTTCTCGCGGGAGGAGAAGCGCTTATCCAGCTTCTTCACGACTCCGTCACGTTCCACAAAAATAGCCTCCGGCCCGTTGACCATGATCTCCGTCACGGTCTCATCGTCGATAAGCTCCTGGAGGACATCGAGCCTGCGGACGGAATTGTAGAGGTCCTGGCGGAGCTTCACCCTCCGGCGGAGCGATAAGGAGACCTGTTCCTCCTCGTCCCGGATAAGATCATCGATCCTGTCCCGGATCTCCTCGTCGGAAAGATCGGAGGAGGTGTCCAGTTCTTCCATAAGACGCTGCCGGAGGGACAAAAATGAGTCCTTTTCCATGGCATCGCCGCCTTTCCTGTGATAGTTTTCAAATTCTTTATTGATAGTGGAATTATGCTTGCGGGAAACCGTCAAGTGTCCTGCCAGAACGGCAGCTTCTTTCCAGAAGAACTCTGGTGATGGTTAAATTATAGCCTTATTTTGCTCATTTGTCTATGGGAGCTTTTGTCGAACTATTCTGATTGATTTCTGCCGCATGTCATGCTATCCTTATAGCCAAAACCCCGGAAGAGAGGTGACATGTCGTAAGTTATGAAAAAGGACTCATATATCAGTTATAAAGCGGAAAGAAATCGCCGCCGGGAGCGCGAGGCGGCGCTGGGGGAGGCTATTCTTAAAAAGATGCCGGAGACGGCGGCCGACCTTTATCCGGCGGCCCGGAAGATGCGCCGCCATTTCATCCTCCACGTCGGCCCGACCAACAGCGGAAAGACCTACGAGGCCATAGAGGGCCTTAAGGCCGCCGGGGAGGGCGCATATTTTGGGCCGCTGCGCCTCCTCGCCTTTGAGCAGTACGAAAAGCTGAATCGGGAAGGATACCCTTGCAGCCTGCGGACGGGGGAAGAGAGGCAGGATATGCCCGGGGCCTCTTTTGTCTCTTCCACGATAGAGGTCGCGGATTTCCACCACGTCTATCCCTATGCCGTCATCGACGAGGCCCAGATGGCCGGTGACAGCTCCCGGGGCGGCGCGTGGACGGCGGCCATCTTAGGGCTCCTTGCCGGGACGATAGCCGTCTGCCTGTCCGCGAACGCCGAGGCGCTTATCCTGCGGCTGATAGAGCTTTGCGGAGACACATACGAGATCGTGCGGCACGAGCGCAAGGTGCCGCTTCTCTGGGAGGCCGAGCCGTTCATCTTTCCGAAGAGCGTCAAGGCGGGGGACGCGCTCATTGTTTTTTCCAAAAGGAATGTCCACGCGGTCGCTGCCGAGCTTCAGCAGAAAAAGATCCCCTGCAGCATCCTCTACGGCGCCCTGCCCTACGATGTGCGGCACGAGCAGGCCGGCCGGTTTGCCGATGGCATAAACAAGGTCGTAGTCGCGACAGACGCGATCGGCATGGGCATGAACCTTCCTATCCGCCGGGTCGTCTTCCTGGAAATGTCAAAATTCGACGGGACAGGCCAGAGGCTCCTTAAAATTTCCGAGATCCGGCAGATCGCCGGCCGGGCTGGAAGGTTTGGCCTGTACAGCGAGGGGCGCGTCAATGCCATAGTCGAAAGGAAAAGGGCCAGGAAATCCCTGGATGCCGAAGAACCCGAAGTCACGAAAGCCATGCTCCCGTTTCCGGAAACGCTCCTCGGCCTCGACGGCCTCCTGTCCGAAACCATGCGCCAGTGGATGCGCCTTGACGCGCAGGAAGGCTTTGGAAAGAGCAGCCTTGCCGAAAAGCTGGATCTTTGCCTGCTGGCGGAGCGCCTGACGGACGACAAATCCTTGGTCTATGACCTCATCTCCCTCCCGTTCGACACAAAAAATTATTCTCTTATGGAGCTGTGGAAGGGCATAGCCAAAAGCGAATCCGCCGGGAAGCCCTTCCATGTTGCCGTAAACATCCCGTACATCCGGGACGGGAATTACCCGCCGGAAGCCATGGAGCAGCTGGAAACCGACCACAAGGTCTGCGACCTTCTGTACGCCTACTGCGAAAAGTTCTCGCTCCCCGAGCATACCGGCGTGCTCCTTGAGGTCAAAGAAAAAATATCGAAAAACATCATCCGGATATTAAAAAAGCAGCAGCTTAAAGGCAGAAAGTGCAGATACTGCGGAAAAGCCCTCCCCTGGAATCACCCTTACGGCATGTGCCAGGAGTGCTACTTCCGGATATATTCATGGGATGATGAGGATCTGGACGAATGATCCCATGCCAATCGGATAGGGAAGCGCCTTTCTTCCCTATCCGCGCGCGAGCCGCCGGTCACCGTCAGGTAACATCTTCCTTACGGCGGCTCTGTGCATAAAAACAGGCAGGAGGGAAAATTCTCTCCTGCCTGTTTTTCATCCTCTTTGAAAATATTCGGCCAGCCTCTGCTGCCTCTTCCGCCTTTCCCTGACGCTGCGGTGGCGGCGGCGCACCTGTTTTCCCAGAAAAGCGGCGCCATGAACGATAAAAAGGATGCCGGCCAGGCCCGCGGCCAGGATCCAGGGGTCCTTTTGAAGCGCGGTGTCGAACATGGCCAGGTAAGTGCTCACGCGCTGGCCGGTGTCCCGGCCGAAGCGGAGATAGACCTCGCCGACGATGGTATATTCGACCTTTGATTTTAAGAACATTCCGATCCGGCTTCCGTTAACATAAGTCGCCGCCACGGTCACTATCTCAAGTGCCCGCGTGAATATCTGCGACTTTCTGAACTTTCCCGCCGTTTCCTTCAGTGACATGGGCTCACCTCTTTTCTCCAGGATATGGCTGTTATTCTCTCGCACAGGCGGCATATTTCCGCCGAAAATTCGTGCACATATTATATATTTACCATATTTCTATTGCCGCGTCAAGGAATACCGCAAACCCGGCCAGGAGTTTCCGGCTCCTGCCTCTTCTTTTTCAGCGACCTTAAGACGCCCCAGACGGGGAGCAGATAGAGATAGCAGGCAAAGAGATAGGACCCGGCCGGCGCCCCGATCGTCGCAAGAGGGACGCTTCCGGCGATGCACCAGGGGATCAGGGCGGGAATGACCACGGCGGTATCTTCGAGGGCCAGGGCCGCCTCTTCCTTCTCCGGGAACAGATCCCCGCACAGCTGCTCTGTCAAGAGAATGGCCAGCGTCTGGTTGCAGGCAACCATGCCAGTCAGGAGCGCCGTGAGTGCCGAGGCCGTAAACGGGGAGGTTTTGCGGGACAGGGAAGAGAGGCTCTTCTTTATGCCAAGGAGCAGCCCGGTTTTCTCAAAAATGACGCTGTAGGATGAGGACAGGCAGACGATCCCCGCTACCCTCAGCATGGACAGAACGCCCCCGCCGCTGAGCATGGCCGCGATCTCGGGGTCGGAGGGGTGATAGCCCCATATGGCGATGCGGATGATCTCGCCGACCGGAAGCAGCTGCCAGAACAGGCAGAGGATGCCGGAGAGCAGGATGCTGATCGCCATGACGATCCGGACATTAACGCGGAAGGCGGCCAGAAGCAGGACCGCCACCGCCGGGATCAGGCAGATCGGCTGCAGGTCAAAGTGCCGGATAAACATGCTCCATAGCGACTGCACGCTTCCGCCATGGCTGCCTAAAAGCCCCAGCGCCAGGAAAACAAGGCAGGCAGCCCCAAACGGAACGGCCGCCGTGCGCACCATGCCGTGGATATTATCATAAATGTCGGTTTCCGTCACGTCGGCCACCAGAAGGGCGCTGGTCGAGACCGGGGAACACCGGTCTCCAAAAAATACGCCGGACAGCACCGCCCCTCCCGTCCAGCAGGGGTCAATGCCCATGCTTCTGCCTATCATGGCAAAAATGACGCCCATAGTGGCCGATGTGCCAAACGATGTCCCGGTGAGCACGGAGACCGCCGCGTTCATCAAAAACGTCAGGAGCAGAAAAATGGACGGGCGGATCAGGCTGGATGAGATGCAGACAATGAGGGCCACTGTCCCCGAAGCCCGCCAGAAAGCCGTGAGGATGCCGATCAGAAAAAACACGGTCAGGATATTCCGGGCGGCATACACGCCCTTCATCCCCATCCGAAACAGTTCTTTCAGAGAAAAGCCCTTTCTGCTTCCATAAAAGATAAACAGGCAGAGCCCAACGAAAAGGGCATACAGGATCGGGATATCCAGAAAGACACACCCCAGAAGCACGACTGAAAATGTGCCAAGAATCAGCCACTCCATAAATCTCCTCCATTCCTTCATACAAAAGCGCAAAACAGTGGTCACATCATAGCATTATTGAAAATAGCTGTCAAATACAAAAACAGGGCTTGCCAAATACCCCAATTGTGGTATATGTTTAATAGAACTTACAATATGTGTCTAAAGAAAACCTGTAATATATAAGAAAACCTACAATATCAGAAAGGATCTCTGCACTATGAAACAATTCACCGTAACCGGGATGAGCTGCGCGGCCTGCCAGGCCAGAGTGGAAAAGGCCGTGAGCCATGTTCCGGGCGTCACCTCCTGCAGCGTCAGCCTTCTGACCAATTCCATGGGCGTTTCCGGCAGCGCTGCCGCATCTGACATCATCAGGGCCGTTGAGGATGCCGGCTATGGGGCCGCCCTCAAGGGGGCGCCCGATGAAAAAGCCTCCGGAAGCCTCTCCGCCAAGATCGCGGCGGAGGAGGACGCCCTTAAGGACAGGGAAACGCCGGTCCTTAAGCGGCGGCTTTTGACCTCCTTGGGATTTCTTCTCGTCCTTATGTACTTTTCCATGGGGCATATGATGTTTGGCTTTCCCCTGCCCTCCTTCTTTTCGGGAAACCATGTCGCCATGGGCCTCGCTCAGCTGCTCCTGGCCGGCATTGTCATGGTCATCAACCAGAAGTTTTTTATCAGCGGCTTTAAAAGCCTCTTCCACCGTGCGCCCAACATGGATACCCTGATCGCCCTGGGCTCCTCGGCGGCCTTCATCTACAGCACCGTCATGCTCTTTGCCATGACCCGCGCCCAGGCGGACGGCGACAGCGCGGCCGCAGCCGGCTACATGATGGAATTTTACTTTGAGTCGGCAGCCATGATCCTGACCCTCATCACCATCGGCAAAATGCTGGAAGCCTATTCCAAGGGAAAAACGACAAGCGCCCTCAAGAGCCTTATGAAGCTGGCCCCCAAGACCGCTACCGTGCTCCGAGGCGGCAAAGAAGAAACCGTTCCCATAGACCAGGTGCAAAAAGGCGATATCTTCCTTGTGCGGCCCGGCGAGAACATTCCCGTGGACGGCGTCGTCCTGGAGGGCAGCAGCGCGGTCAACGAATCCGCCCTGACAGGCGAGAGCATCCCGGTGGACAAGGAGGCCGGAAGCCCGGTGTCCTCCGCCACCGCCAACCTGTCCGGCTTCCTGAGATGCCAGGCTACCCGGGTCGGCGAGGATACCTCCCTGGCAAAGATCATTGCCATGGTCAGCGACGCGGCCGCCACCAAGGCTCCCGTCGCCCGTCTTGCCGATACCATCTCCGGCTATTTTGTCCCGGCTGTCATTGCCATTGCCATCGTCACTGCCATCATCTGGCTGCTTGTCGGGCAGAGCATAGGGTACGCCCTTGCCCGTGGCATCTGCGTCCTGGTGGTCAGCTGCCCCTGCGCTCTGGGCCTGGCGACCCCGGTGGCCATCATGGTCGGCAACGGTGTTGGCGCCAAAAACGGCATTCTCTTTAAAACGGCCGAGGCCCTGCAGGAGACCGGCAGCATGCAGATCATCGCCCTGGATAAGACCGGCACCATCACTAGGGGCGAGCCTTCCGTGACGGATGTCGTTCCCTGGGAAGGCACCCCGGAAAGCGACCTGCTCCGCCTGGCCGCCGCCCTGGAAAAGAAGAGCGAGCATCCCCTGGCCAAGGCCGTCATGGCCTATGCCGGAGAAAAAAACATAGCGCCCGAAGAGACGGAGGATTTTGTCATCCTTCCCGGCAACGGCCTTAAGGCCGTCTATCAGGGCAGCATGTGCTATGGCGGCAACTATGCCTTTATCGAGACATGCGCCCCCATCCCTTCCGGCGCGCGATATAAGGGCGAGGAACTCTCCTCCCAGGGCAAAACTCCGCTCTACTTTGCCCGGGAACATGCCTTTGCCGGAATCATAGCCGTTGCGGATACCATAAAGGAGGACAGCGCATCGGCCATCAAGGAACTCCAGAACATGGGCATCCATGTCGTCATGCTGACCGGCGATAACGAAAGGACAGCCGCCGCCATCGGTTCCCAGGCCGGCGTCAGCGAAGTCGTTGCCGGCGTTCTGCCGGATGGCAAGGAAGCCATCATCCGCTCCCTCCAGGAAAAGGGGAAGGTAGCCATGGTCGGCGACGGCATCAACGACGCCCCGGCCCTCACCCGCGCGGATATCGGCATCGCCATCGGCGCGGGCACGGACGTAGCCATCGATTCCGCCGATGTCGTGCTGATGAAGAGCCGCCTGTCGGATGTGGCCGCCGCTGTCCGCTTAAGCCGCCAGACCTACAAAAACATTCTGGAAAACCTGTTCTGGGCCCTCATTTACAATACCCTCCTGATCCCGGTCGCCGCCGGCGCCTACGCCCACGCCTTCGGCCTGACCATGGACCCGATGTTCGGAGCAGCGGCCATGAGCCTGTCCAGCTTCTGCGTAGTCACCAATGCCCTGCGGCTCAACCTCTTCCCCCTCTATGATGCCTCAAAGGATAAAAAGCACAGGCATCCCGTGGTCCCCGGCCCGGATGGCAGGCTTTTATCGCATAAAGAAAACGAAGTGAAAGGAATGGAAAACACTATGACCAAAACACTCAAGATCGAAGGTATGATGTGCACGCATTGTGAAGCTACCGTAAAGAAAGCCCTTGAAGCTCTTCCGGCCGTAGCCGAGGCCGCTGTCAGCCATGAAAAAGGGACCGCCGTCGTGACCCTCACAGGCGAAGCCTCCGACGAAGAGCTTAAAAAGGCTGTTGAAGACAAGGATTACAAAGTGCTGGAAATCGCCTGAGCCAAGTTCTGAGAAATCGAGCAGGAGGAGGAAATCCCCTCCTGCTCGCCCTCGGGGCGGCGTCCGCCGTAAGGCGCGCCGCCCCTGCGATAAAAGAAACGGGGACAATTCTTTTTTTCTTGTGATTCATAAGAAAAAAGAACTGTCCCCGTTTTTTCTCCCCTTATTCCGTCCCTTCCCACACCAGCTCTTCATACTGGCGATGGTACAGGCTGTAGTAATATCCCTTTTCCTTCATGAGCTCCTCATGGGTTCCGGAGGCGATGATTCTTCCGTTCCTGACCACCAGTATCACATCCGCGTCCACGACCGTGGACAGCCGGTGGGCAATGACAAAGGAGGTCCGGCCCTTTATGACCGTCTTTATGGCGTTCTGGATGGCTTTTTCGGTCACGGTATCCACAGAGGAAGTCGCCTCATCCAGCACAAGAAGGCGGGGGTCCTTGAGGATGGCCCGGGCAAAGGACAGGAGCTGCTTTTCTCCTGTCGAGAGAAGGCTGCCGCCCTCGCCCACCTCGCTGTCCAGACCTTTTTCCATGCGGGAGACGATCTCCTCGGCGGAGACCATCCGAAGCGCCGCCATGATCTCCTCATCCGAAGCGTCCGGCTTGCCGTAGCGCAGGTTATCCCGCACGGTCCCGGAAAACAGGTGCGGCGTCTGCAGCACATAGCCGATATGGCTGTGCAGCCACAGCTGCGAGCGCTCCCGGGCATCGCGACCGTCAAGCAGCACCTGGCCCTTTGTGGGCTCATAAAACCGGCAGACCAGGTTGACCAGCGTTGACTTGCCGGCCCCCGTCTCCCCGACAATGGCGACATTCGTCCCATGGGGAACCTTAAGGTTAAAGTGCTCCAGCACCAGCTCGTCGCCATCCGGATACTGGAACGACACATCTTTAAACTCCACATCCCCCAGAAGCTCTTCCCAGTTCTCCTTCTTTGGCTGGAAGGTATCGCCATAGACAGCCACAACCTCCGGCGTATCCGCCACATCCGACTCCTCCGCCACAAGGCGGGAGAACCGCTCGATATTAACCTGGACCGCCACAAAAGTCGACAGCGTCTCGATAATGTTCTGGATCGGGTCCAGAAGCTGCAGGGCATAGGACAGAAAGACCGATAGCGTGCCGATGCGCATAAGCCCTTCCCGTGTCAGGCTTCCGCCCTTCCACAGGACCAGGGACAGGACCAGGGAGGACATCATCACGACCGATGACAGGAAAAAGGCCGAGAAACGGGCTTCCCGGATGGATTCCCGGCGCATATCACCGGTATCCCCCTTAAACGAGCGGGTCATCTTCTCTTCCACGCAGAGCACCTTAATGCTCCGAAGGCCGGTGATGCCTTCGTTAAAGTCGCCGGTGATCCGGGAATTCAGCTCACGGATCTTTCGGTTATAAAATAGCAGCTTTCTCTGGAAATAGACCATCAGAAGGACCGCTGCCGGCACCAGGAGCAGGATATAGGCGCAGAGCCTGGCGTCAATAAACAGCATAACGGCAAAGATCCCGGCAATAAAGGAGCCGTTCCACACCAGGTTCATCATCCGCCACGAAAACATTTCGCCGATATTGCCCGTATCGGACATGATCCGGGCATGGATATATCCCACGGAGTTCTGGTTAAAATAGGAAAATGACAGCGTCTGAACATGGTTAAAGGCGGTATTTCGAAGGTCCCGGTTCAGGAACATTTCCATGCGCCCGCAGTCAAAGGTGCTCTTATAGTTGATGACCGTCTGAAAAAGCACAAGGGCAATATACTGGACAATAAAAACGCCAAGCCCCTTTAAGGTGCCCTCCCCCACAAAATGGTCCAGCGCATAGCGGTTGAACAGGGGATATATGGCATCGATCGCGCTGGAAAGCCCTCCCAGCATGATCATAAAGAAAACCAGCCTCCTGTAGGGCTTAACATAGGGCAGTATCCTGGGTATGCCAAAAAACGGCAGCCTGATATTCTCATCTTTTTCCATCTTAAGCCTCCCCCTTTCCGTTAAAGTCCTCGTGCCCCGCGGTCTGAAGGTCGTATATCCGCCGGTACAGGCCATTTTTCGCCAGAAGCTCCTCATGGGTTCCCGTTTCCTTTATCTGGCCTTTATCAAGGACAATGATATTGTCCGCTCCCATGAGCGTCGTGATGCGGTGGGCGATGAGGATCACCGTCGCCCCGGACGTATTCTCCTTCAGCGCCTTTCGTATCTTCATGTCCGTTTCGGCATCCACAGCGGAAAGCGAGTCGTCAAAAACCAGGATGGGACATTCCCGGACGATGGCCTGGGCAATGGCCGTGCGCTGCTTCTGACCGCCGGAAAGCGTCATGCCCCTCTCGCCTACGGCTGTCTCGTAGCCGCCCTTGAAGGATTCGATGGTATGGTCAAGGCTGGCAATAGCGGCCGCCCGCCTGATCCTGTCCTTGGGAAGGGCCTTGCCGTCCGTATCCCGGATGCCCATGCCGATATTTTCCTCCAGGGTTCGTGAGAACAAAAAAGGCTCCTGCAGGACAAAGCCGATCTGCTGCCTTAACGAGGAAGACGGGATCGTGCGGATGTCCCTGCCGCCTATGGTTATGCGGCCCTCGTTTTCCGAGAGCTCGTAGAGGCGTTCAAGAAGATACATGAGCGTAGACTTGCCGGACCCGGTGCCGCCAAGCACGCCCAGCGTCGTCCCGGCGGGAATGGTAAAGGAGACATCCTTAAGGACCGGCTCCTGGGCATTTTGATAGGTATAGGATACATGGTCAAAAACGATATCCCCGCCAAGAGGCAGCGGGGACGTTTCGCCATCCGCCCGGGCAGCCTCTCCGGAAATGGGCATGGAAGAGGCGCTTTCCCCTTCGGAAGCAGGCACATCGCCCACCTCCTTCTCCGGCTCCGCGTTCATGATATAGCGGAGGCGCTCCACGGCGATCCCGGCCTTGCTCATCTCCGAGATCACGCGCCCCAGGGCCCTCACCGGCCAGGTCAGCATCAGGTTATAGGAGATGAGGGCAATATAATCCCCGGCGCTCAGGCTCCCCTCCACGCAGAAAGCCGCCCCCATAACGGTCACAGTCAGGATCTGGAGCCCGGTCAGCACATCGCCAAAGGACCAGAAGGCCGACATAAGGCGGATCAGGTGTACCCAGAAATTCGTATAATAGACATTCTGTTTTTCGAACCTCTCCCGCTCGTAGCTCTCCCTGCCAAAAGCCCGGACGACCCGGACACCGGTCAGGTTCTCCTGGGCAATGGTGCTGAGGACGCCCTCCTCAATATCCGCCTTCTCAAAGGCGCTGCCGATCCGGCCGTGAAAGTACAGGGAGTAGGCGATGATCACCGGAATGAAAACAGCCGAGCCAAGCGTCACGCGCCAGTCGATGCTGAGCATGAAGCTTATAGCCATGGTGATCAGGATGGTCGTGCGGACCAGCGCTACCAGCTGCTCACCCACAAAACGCTTGATGGTCTGGACATCCGAGGTGCACCGCTGAATGATATCCCCGGTGCTGTTTTCCCCCAGCCAGGCGTAGGGAAGGCGCATGATATGGGCATACAGGGAATTTCTGGCGCGCTCCACAAATGTCTCGGCTCCCCTGGCGTTCAGGCTCCGGAACATAAATCGGCAAAGCGCGCCCAGTATCCCGCAGAGCAGGACAGCGGCCGCAATGATGGTCATGTGGGCGCGCAGGAACGCTGTCCCGCCGATCCTCCTGACCAGGGCATCCAGAACGCCCGGCAGGGCAGCCTCCTTGTCGCCTATGACCGAGTCAACGGTAAAGGAAATGATCTTGGGGCTTATCATGTCGAATAAAGAGACCAGCGCCGCAAAAACAGCTGCTATGATAAAATAGTGCTTGCTGCCTTTAATAAAGTGTAGAACTAAACTTGAGTTATTTTTGAATTTCTTTTTCATTGTTCTCTCCAATGTCCGGGGGCGATAGTCCTATATGTCAAGGGCTCTTCTCAAAAGGCACAGGGTTCATTCTATCATCTGGAAAGCGCTATTTCAATATCTATTTATGGGGGGACCCCATTGCCCTCTTTGGAGCATTCTGGTTTATGTTTAGCGGATGGTAGGTTCTGGGGGGGCTATGTTTCTTTTTAAGCGCTTCTATTTTTCTCTTACTTGCCGGTAGGTTCTGGGGGCGCCATGTTTCTTTTTAAGTGCTTCTATTTTTCTCTTACCTGCCGGTAGGTGCCA
>CAMNNO010000037.1 GCA_946545475.1 uncultured Blautia sp. | reverse complement strand
CCTGCGCCTACCGGCAGGTAAGAGAAAAATAGAAGCGATAATAAGAAACATACCGCCCCAAAACCCCCACCGCCAGGTAAGAGAAAAATAGAAACGATAACAAAAAACATACCGCCCCCAAACCCCCACCGCCAGCTAAGGTAAAAAAAGCACAGCCTGCCTTTAACGTCTGCAGGCCATGCTTTATCTTTCGTTCCCCGGAACAATCTCCGGCTTCCCCCTCTCCCTCCCGGAAAGGGGCATGGGGATTTACTTATCCCCGATCAACCAATTGTACATTTCTTCGTACTGCCGGGCGGAATTATTCCAGGAGAAGTCGGCCGCCATGGCGTTGTCCACCAGCTTGTTCCAGTCGCGTTTTTTGTCGTAAAAGACGCGCTCGGCATTGCGGATGGTGGCGAGCATCTCGTGGGCGTTATAATTGCGGAAGCTGAAACCTGTTCCGGTGCCCTCGTATTCGTTGTAGGGCTGCACGGTATCCTTGAGGCCGCCGGTCTCGCGGACGATGGGCAGCGTGCCGTAGCGCAGGCTCATGAGCTGGGAGAGGCCGCAGGGCTCAAAGAGGGAAGGCATGAGGAAGGCATCGGAGGCGGCATAGATCTTATGGGAGAGCGCCTCGTCATAATAGATCTCGGCCTTCACCTTTCCGTTGTACTTCCACTCAAAGTGGCGGAACATGTTTTCGTAGCGGGTCTCGCCGGTGCCCAGGACGATGAGCTGGACGGCATCCTGGCAGAGCTCGTCCATGATGCAGTCGATGAGGTCGAAGCCCTTCTGGTCCGTCAGGCGGGAGACAATGCCGATCAGCATGACCTTGGGGTCCTCGGTCAGGCCGTAGTCCTTCTGGAGGCGGGTCTTATTCTTCACCTTTTCCTTGCGGAAGTTGCCGGCGTTATACTTCTGGTAGATCAGCTCGTCCGTTTCCGGGTTGAACAGGTCGTAGTCGATGCCGTTGACGATGCCGCGCAGGCTCTGTGAGCGGGCGTTCAACAGACCCTCCAGCCTCTCGCCGTAGAACGGCGTCTTGATCTCCTCGGCATAGGTGTTGCTGACGGTTGTGACCGCGTCGGCAAAGACGATGCCGCCCTTAAGGAAGTTGGCGTCTTTATAAGCTTCCAGCTTGTCCGGAACGAAGTAATAGTCGGACAGGCCGGTGATCTCCTGGACTGTCTTGACATCCCACACGCCCTGGAATTTCAGGTTGTGGATCGTCATGATGGTCTTGATGCCCCGGAAGAACTCGTTCTGCTGGAAGGTGTCATGCAGATAGACCGGGACAAGGCCGGTCTGCCAGTCGTGGCAGTGGATGATGTCCGGGCGGAAGCCGATGACAGGGAGCACGGAAAGAACAGCTTTTGAAAAATAGGCGAATTTTTCAAGATCCCAGGGGGCGCTGTCATAAGGAGTCGGGCCGCTGAAATAATATTCGTTATCAATAAAGTAGAACTGGATGCCCTCATATTCCATATGCATGATACCGACATAGCAGTTTTTAAAACCGATATCCATATAGAAATGGGTGATGTACTCCATCTTATCCTTCCATTCCTGCTTCATGCAGGCATATTTCGGCAAGATCACGCGAATGTCGAAATAGCGCTTGTCAAAGCACTTGGGCAGGGCGCCGGCGACATCCGCAAGACCACCGGTCTTGATAAACGGAACGGCTTCTGATGTGGCGAAGAGAATATTCTTCATACGTTACCTCCTTATTGTCCGTGTTTCCTGCGTGTCCGTGTTTCCTGAAATTCTTTGAGATTATTATACAGGAAAAGCGGCAAATTGGAAAGATATTTTTATGAAAAAGTTACAAAATGTATGAGCTGCGTCTTTTCGCGCGCAGCCGCTCGGCCAGAACGGATATGCACTCAGAATTGGTCGGGCGCATCCGGGCACAGTCCGGAACATTTTCAAAGAGCTTGCCGATGTTTTCCCGGCTTCCCCTGATCCAGGTCACATCCAGGGCATGGCGGATGGCCCTCTCCACCCGGGGAGGCGTGGTATCGTAGCGCCTGGCGATAACCGGGTAAAGCGTCTTGGTGATGGGCCTTACGGGCCTTGTGCTCCTGGCCGCCATAAGGACGGCATCCCGAAGGTAGCAAAACCCCCTTAAGTGGGGCGGCATGCCTATTTTCGACAGGAGGGCGGATACATCCTCTTCGCCTGCCCGGTCATTCAGGGCGCTGTTCTCCCCGTCCGCTCGCCCGCTAAAGAGCTCGTATCTGTTCAGGCCCTCTCCCGGCATTTCCGGCCCGGAGGCATGATCGGTCGCCTCCGGCTGTATCTTGTCCAGAAGCGTGCCGCAAAGTACGACATCCGGCGCGCACTGTTCAAGCAGGCTCATCTCCTCTTCCCATGTTCCGGCAACCCCAGCCACTTTAAGGCTGTGGTCCCGGCTGACCAGGTTCATGAGAAGGTGCTGTTTCCTTTTATCCTTTTCTGCGATCAAAACGCGGATCTTATCCATGAGAATATCTCCTCAAGAATATCTGTTTTCCTGTCCCGCGCTTCCTTTTTATGCTCTGTTTTTTGCAAACGTTTCAAGAAGGCATCCTGCCGGGCGCGATCTCCCGGAAAATGTGCGATCCTTTCCGGGAAACGGCTATCCGCAGGAGAGGGCGTCCGCCCTCTTCTCTATTATACCCACCTTTGGCCTAAAAAAGCAAGATGCCAGGGCCGGCGAGATTTCTCCCCTACGCCTCCTTTTCGGCTTTCTTATCCGAGGCCAGCTTTTTCATCTCCCGGGCGTTCAGAAGGACGGCGTCGGTGATGGACGCCCCGCCAAGGAGGCGCCCCAGCTCACGTACCTGGTCTTCCTCGCTTAAAGGATGGATCTCGGTGACGGTCGCGCCGCCCGGCAGGACGTGCTTTTCGATCTCAAAATGCTGGTCGGCCATGGAAGCGATCTGGGGAAGGTGCGTGATGCAGATGACCTGGCGGTGCCGGCCGATCTCGGCCATCTTTTCCGATACCCTCTGGGCGGTGCGGCCGCTGATGCCGGTATCGATCTCGTCAAAGATCAGGGTCTCGATCTGGTCCCTGTCCGCCAGGATGGCTTTAATGGCCAGCATGATGCGCGACAGCTCGCCGCCGGAAACGATCCCGGAAAGGCCCTTGGGCTCCTCGCCGGGATTGGTGGCAATTTCATATTCAATATCGTCGATGCCGTTATCCGAATAGGATTTTTTCCGGTCAAAGCGTATCCGGAAGCGGACATCCAGGAAATTTAGGTCCTTAAGGGCGGCAACGATCCTCTCCTCCAGGGACAGCGCAAAAGCCTTCCGCCGCTCTTCCAGGGCAAGGGAGGCTTTTTTCAGCACCTTCTCGGCTTCCTTTACCTCAGCGCGGGCTTTGAGAAGGTGCTCCTCGTGCCGCAGCAGGATGTCGAGCTTTCGCTCCCGCTCCTCCTTCCCTTCCAGGATCTTTTCGATGCTCCCCCCGTACTTGCCTTTCAGATTATTGATAAGGTCCAGCCGGTCGCCGATGCGCGAAAAGGCCTCCTCATCGAAGGTAAGGTCATCAAGATAGGCCGACAGCCCCCGGTGAAAATCCGCGAGCAGGCTTTCTGCCTCGGAAAGCTGATCGGAAAGGGGAGAGAGGTCCTCGTCATAGGCGGCCGCCCGGAGCATCTCCTTCGAGGCGGAGCCGATAAGGTCAAGAGCCCCGCTATCATAGCCGAGCAGGGCCGCGGCCTGCTGCAGGGTTTCATCGATCTTCCGGGCGGCGGAAAGCTTTTTAAACTGCTTTTCCAGCTTCTCATCCTCTCCGGGATAGAGGGCGGCCTCGTCGATCTGCTGTATCTCAAACTGGAGAAAAGAAATCTCGCGGGAACGCCTTTCCTCATCGATATCAAGCTCTTCCAGGGCTTTTTTGGCTTTTCTGTAGGCTTTATAGCTTTCCTGCACCTCTTCCTTGAGGCCCAGCACCTCCTCGCCGCCGTAGGCGTCCAGGATGGCCAGCTGCTTTTCCGGGTAGAGCAGGGACTGGTGCTCATGCTGCCCATGGATGTCCAACAGCAGGGCGGCGGCGGCCTTCATCTGGGAGAGTGTGCACATCTCGCCGTTAATTTTTCCCACGCTGCGCCCGTCCGCGATCCTGCGGGAGAAGAGCACCTCGTGATCGGGAGCGTCGATGCCGAGGGAGGACAGTTCCAGCAGCGTCTTCTCCCCTTCCACCTGGAAAAGCATCTCCACCAGGGCAAAGGGCGCATTTTCGCGCAGCATGCTCCGGGAGAATTTTCCGCCCAGGATAAGCTGCATGGAATTTAAAAGAATGGTTTTTCCTGCGCCGGTCTCGCCGGTAAGGATATTGAGGCCCGGCCCGAAGTCAACATCGATCTCCTCAATGAGGGCCAGGTTCTTGACATGAAGATGTATCAGCATGGTAACGCCTTTTCGTTATTCTATAGCATGCGCGCGGAGCTTCAGCGAAAATCTGTCCGCTAGAGCGGTGAAGATCCGGCGCGGGAAACGGATCAAAGCGCGAGCGTTTTATCCGTTTTCTATATATTTCAGACATATATTTCAGGCATAGGATTCCAGCATCCCGGAGAGCTTTTCCCTGGCTTCCAGAGCCTGGTCGTTGGTCTTCAGGACGCACATGATGGTATCGTCCCCGGCAATGCAGCCCAGGACCTCGGGCCATTTCAGGCCGTCTATGGCGGCGGCCACCCCCATGGCCATGCCGGGCACCGTTTTGATCACCAGGATGTTCTGGCCCACCGAGATCGTGACGACGGCCTCCTTGAGCACCCGGGCATATTTGTCGCCCAGGATGCGCACCTCTTCCTCCCGGAGCACCGCATAGTGTACCCGCCCGTCGCTTCCCGTCACCTTTGTCAGGTTGAGGGCCCGGATATCCCGGGAGACCGTGGCCTGAGTCACCTGAAAGCCGGCCGCCTTAAGCTGGCGGGCCAGCTCCTCCTGGGTATCGATATGAGAATTTTTGATAAGTTCCAGTATTTTTTCCTGTCTCGCCGATTTCATGGTTTCTTCCCTTCTTCAGACTTCGGGCAGCTCGGCATCGTTCCGGATCAGGCGGTTATGCCGGGCGTCCTCCTCGCTGCCCCTGTTCGGGACCTGCACCACTGCGCCGGGGATCGGCGGCAGAACATAGGGCGGATAGCTGTTGTCCTCCACATTCTTCATTTTCAGCCTGAGAAGCTGGACAAAGCTTCGGGGGTCCAGCTTGATCAGCCTGGTTTTGCTCTGGGAAGCCCTGACAACGATGCGGTCCCCGGTCTTCATGGGTATGGTGACGTCTCCGTCAAAATAAGCCACCGCGTTTTCGATGCCGCCGTGGCGGTTTTCGCCGACCTGAACCGTCAGGACGGCATCGCCTCCGAATATCAGGCTGCGCGCGTTCAGCGTATGGGCGGCCACGGGTGTCATCATAAGAAGCTTCGCGCTCGGCGATACAATGGGCCCGCCCACGGACATGCTGTAGCCCGTGGAGCCTGTGGGCGTGGAGATGATGATGCCGTCGGCATTATAGGAGTTCAGGTACTGGCCGTTCACGTAATTGATCAGGGTGATGATGCGAAGGTTCCCCTCCCTGGTGATGACAATGTCATTCAGGGCCACGTCCCTTCCGATCATCTCATCGCCCCGCATGACCGTGCCGGAGAGCATCATGCGCTCCTCAACCTCGTACCGGTCATCCATAAGGCGCTCGACCGCAAAGGGTGCCGATGTTTCGTCTGTCACGGCCAGGAAGCCAAGATGGCCCAGGTTGACGCCCAGAAAGGGGATATCCAGATGGCGCAGGTCCCTGGCGGCCTGGAGCACCGTTCCATCCCCGCCCAGGACGATGACGCATTCCACATCCTTGTCCACTTCCTCGGGGTTGGTATAATGGTATTCCCCTTCCACCTTGTTTTTGGCCCTCTTAAGAAGGCACTGGCCTCCGTTCTCTTCGATGATCCTCACAAGAGCCTGGCACAGGACCTGTTCTCTTCTTTTGGTGGTATTCGCGATCAGACAGAATTTTTTCATATCGTATATCAAGCTCCTGATGGGCCAGTCTTGCTGTCAAGTTCCTGATGGGCCAGCTTTACCACCTCCGGTATGGAAAAAGGATAGACCGGCATGGGAACGCCTTCCCCGCCTTTTTCCAGATACAGAAGATATTCGATATTGCCCTCCGGCCCTTTGATGGGGGAATAGTCAAGAGAAATGGGATTGAGGCCGATGCTGTCGGCATACAGACAGACGCTTTCTATGACTTCCTCGTGGACGGAGGCGTCCCTGACCACGCCCTTTTTCCCTACCTTATCGCGGCCCGCCTCGAACTGGGGCTTTATGAGGGCCACCACACGGGCGTCCCCGGAAAGGAGCTCTCTTACCGGCAGAAGGACCTTGGTGAGGGAAATAAAAGAAACATCGATGGAGCAAAAGTCCGCTTCCTCCCCTATGTCCTCCGGGCGGACATAGCGGATATTGGTCTTTTCCATGCAGACCACCCGCTCATCCGTCCGAAGCTCCCACGCCAGCTGGCCATAGCCGACATCAATGGCATAGACCTTTTTCGCGCCGTTTTTCAGCATGACATCGGTAAAGCCCCCGGTGGAGGCCCCCACATCCAGGCAGACCTTCCCGTCGAGGGAAAGGCCGAAAACGGTCATGGCTTTTTCAAGCTTTAATCCTCCCCGGCTGACATAGGGAAGGGGCTTGGATCTGACTTCCAGCCGGGCATCCTCCGGAAAGAGGGCGCCGGCCTTATCCTCCTTCTGGCCGTTGACATAGACATCGCCGGCCATAATGGAAGCCTTGGCTTTCTCCCGGGAGGGGCTCAGGCCCTGCTCCACCAGAAGGATATCCAATCGTTTTTTCATCTTATTTCTGCTCTCCGTGTATCTTTACGTATTCTCTTATGGCCCCGGAAAGGCCGCCGCTCGTCAGGCCGCAGCTTTTCAGGAGGCTTTCGGTTTTCCCATGGGGGATGAACCTGTCCGGCAGGCAGAAGGCCCGCACACAGGTATCCGGCGAATGAAGGGCCATAAAGCGGCCGATGTGCTCCCCCAGGCCCCCGCTTCCCACGTTCTCCTCAATGGTGACAATAAGGGAATGGGAAAGGGAGAGGCGCTGCAGCAGCTCCTCATCCAGAGGCTTGGCAAAGCGCGCGTTTACGATGGTCGGGCATATGCCCTCCTTTTCTAAAGCCGCTGCGGCTTCCAGCGCTGTTTTTACCATGCTTCCCAGGGCGATAACGGCAACCTCCCGGCCTTCCCTAAGCACCTCCGCACGCCCCCTGGCTATGGGCGGGCGTCCGGCTGCGGGCTCTATGCCAAGGCTGGCCGCTCCCCCTCTGGGGTAGCGGATCGCCACCGGCCCTTCCGTATCATTGACCGCGTACCGCAGCATCAGGGCAAGCTCTTCCCCGTCCCGGGGGGCCATGACCGTCATGTTCGGGCACATCGTCAGGTACGAGAGATCGAAGGCGCCGTGGTGGGTGGCGCCGTCCGCGCCCACGATCCCCGCGCGGTCAACCGCAAATATGACGTGGAGGTTCTGCATGCAGACATCCTGCATGATCTGGTCAACGCCTCTCTGCAAAAACGAGGAGTAAACGGCCACCACCGGTATCATCCCCCCAAGGGACAATCCCGCGGCAAAGCTCACCGCGTGCTCCTCGGCAATGCCCACGTCAAAAAAGCGGTCCGGACAGGCCGCGGCGAAAGCATCCAGCCCCGTGCCCGAGGGCATGGCCGCCGTGATGGCCGCAAGCTTCGGGTTTTCTTTTCCCAGTTCCAGCATGGTTTCCTGAAACCACTTCGTATAAGAGCGGCCTTTTTCCTCCGAGAGGGGCTTTCCTGTTGCCACGTCGAAGGGGCCGATGCCGTGGAAGCGGTCAGGCTCCTTCTCCGCCGGTCCATAGCCCTTCCCTTTTTTGGTCAGCACATGGACCAGGACGGCTCCGGGCACCTTTTTGGCCTCGTTGAAAAGCCTCATCATGGTGATCATGTCATGGCCGTCCACGGGTCCCAGATAGGTCAGGCCCATATTTTCGAACATCATGCCCGGAATGAACAGCTGCTTGATGCTGCCCTTGGTCCGGCGGACCGTCTCCACGATCTTCGGCCCCACCTTCGGGATTTTGTTGAGCCCTTTGGTGACCTTAAGCTTCATGCCGGTGTAGCTCTGCGCTGTCCGGATGGCGCCAAGATAGGTGGATACGCCGCCCACGTTCGGCGAGATGGACATGGTGTTATCGTTTAATACGATAATAAAGTTTGTTTTCAGAAGGGCGGCATTGTTCATGGCCTCGTAGGCCATGCCGCCGGTCAGGGCGCCGTCGCCGATGCAGGCCACCACACGGCCGCTTCCGCCAAGAAGGTCGCGGGCCCGAACATATCCCAGGCCTGCGGAGATGGAATCCGAGCTGTGGCCGCTGTCGAAGGCATCGCACGGGCTCTCATCGCGCTTGGGAAAGCCGCTTAAGCCCCCCTCCTGGCGCAGCGTATCAAATTCATTCTTTCGCCCCGTCAGGATCTTATGGGTATAAGCCTGATGCCCCACGTCAAAGATAAGCTTATCCTCCGGGAAATTAAGGACATTGTGCAAGGCAAGAGTGAGCTCTACCGTCCCAAGGTTCGCGGACAGATGCCCTCCGGTCCTGGAGACGTGATCGATCAGGAACCCTCTTATCTCCTCCGCCAGCGCCGGAAAGTCCTTAAGAGGTATATTATGGATATCATTGGCTTTGTTTATCTGGTCGAGAATCATTGCCACAACCGCCTTATTTTTTATAGTACGCGCATGTATTTTGATCGAAATGGAGATATGGGGAGCTTTCAGCCCTGAAATTCGCGATACGTCCCATCCTCGCCGATCTCCAGCATTTTCTGTTCCATGGCGTCAAGGCGCCCCGCACACAGGCGCGTAAGCTCCACGCCCTCTTTATAAAGGCGCATGCCCTCCTCCAGCGGGAGCGAGGGCTCCTCCAGCTTTTTGATCAGCTGGTCCAGGGTTTCCAGGATGGTGCCGATCGGCATCGCCTCTTTTTCTTCCCTGTCTTTATCTATATTGTTTTTTTCCGACATTTTATTCGATTCCTATAAAAGACACATCTTCCACGCGCACCTTAAGGGCTCCGTCCTTGAAGATGACGGACAGCGCATCGCCTTTTTTGGCATCCTTAACGCCCGATACCGGATGGCCGCCCTCGTCCTCGACATAGGCGTAGCCGGAGGCGAGCGCTTTGAGCGGCGAGCATCCCTCCAGCCGCTGGGCATACAGGGACAGCCTCTGCCTTTCCAGGAGAAGCTTTTTCTTTATGGCCTCGTCAAGGCGCTCCGAGAGGTAGGACAGCCTTTGCCGGTTGTCCCGCAGGCGGTTTTCCGGGTTCTGGACGAGAAGGTGCGCCTCCTTAAGCTTCAGGGCCTGCCGGGCAGCGGCAAAATTCTGCCGCATGAGGCCGGCCATGGCGGCCTCGTAGCCCTTAAGGGTATCGAGAAGGAGCTGCCGGTCGGATACCGCGATCTCGGCGGCGGCCGACGGCGTGGGCGCGCGCATGTCGGCCACAAAATCCGCTATGGTAAAGTCGGTTTCATGTCCCACGGCCGAGATGATGGGCGTCCGGCATTCAAAAATGGCCCGGGCCACCGCTTCCTCGTTGAAGGCCCAGAGGTCCTCTATGGAGCCCCCGCCGCGGCCCACGATGATAACGTCAACGCCGGCCTGGTCAAGCAGCCGTATCCCGCGGACAACGCTCTGCGCGGCCCCTTCCCCCTGCACAAGGGCAGGGTAGAGGATAAGCGTCACGCTCCTGTCCCGGCGCGCGGATATGTTCCGGATGTCCTGGATGGCGGCACCCGTGGGGGCCGTCACGATGCCGAGCCTGCGCACATACCTGGGGATGGGCTTTTTATACCGGGGCGAGAACATGCCCATCTCCTCCAGCGTATTTTTAAGGGCCAGGAAGCGCTCGTAAAGGCCTCCCGCCCCCTCCCGGGTGATGGTTTTCGCGTAAAGCTGGTAGCGCCCGTCCCGCTCAAACACATCCACAGTGCCCAGGATCACCACCTGGTCGCCGTCCCTCATGGGGAAGGAAAGGCCCTTGCGGTTGCCGGCAAACATCACGCAGGCCATCGCCCCGCCCTCGTCTTTCAGGGAAAAGTAGATGTGGCCGCTCTGGTGATATTTGACATTGGACACCTCGCCCCGGACCCGGAGCGTTTTCAGAAGATAGTCCTGGGCGAACATGTTGTGGATGTAGCGGTTGACCTGAGTCACCGTATAAATATTGGGCCCGCGGGAGACAGGAGCGGCCGCTGCCCCTTCGGCCTCTTTGGAAGAAGGGGCGGACTTTCGCCCGCCCCATATGTCATCTCTCATGAAAGCCCTTCTTCCGCATTCCCAGTCTCCTCTTTTGCCTCCGCCGTCTCTTTTATGACATCCGCCGGCCCTTTCTGGGCCTCGGCAGCGGAAGCGGCGATCCGGCCAAGGATGCCGTTGGTGAAGGAACCGGAGTCCTCGCCGCCAAAGCGCTTGGACAGCTCGACAGCCTCGTTTATGGCAACGCTTGTGGGAATGTCCTCGTCGTAGAGGATCTCATAGGCTGCCAGGCGGAGCACGGCCAGGTCCACCTTGTTCATGCGGGTGGTCTTCCAGCCCTTGGAGGTATCGTTCAGTATCCTGTCGATATCCCGGAATTTTTCTCTGATCCGGTAGAATTTGTCCTCGATATAGGCCAGGTCTTTGGGCTCCGGGTCCGCGAGACCTTCAAGATAAAGCCCTACCTGTGCCGGCATTTCCTGCTTGGTATTAAAGCCGGACATGAAGAGAAGCTTGAAGATATGCTCTCTTAGTTCAGATCTTTTCATCAGATATTATCCTCTGGTTTTTTTAGTTTGTTTTGTCGCTTTTCATGTCAACAGCGGCTATGTGGACGTTCACATCGCTGACGGCAAGGCCGGTCATGTTCTCGATGGCGGACTTGACCCTCTCCTGGACGGCTTCGCTGGTGCTGCGGATGTTTTTGCCGTACTCCACGTTGAGGTTGAGCTCCACCGATACGGTCTTATCCTGGATGGATGCCTTGACGCCCTTTGAGAGCGCCTTGACGCCCAGCTTGCTCACAAGCTCGTTGGTGATGCCTCCGGTCATGGAGGAAATGCCATCGACCTCCGTTGCCGCAAGGCCCGCGATGATGGCGACCACCTCATCGGAAATATGCACCTCGCCAATGCCGCCAAGTTCCTGAATTTTATAAACTGCACGCTTTTCTGCCACTTTTGGATTCCCTCCTGACTTATAATTCCCCTTATAATTACCCTGATCGCGGATCTGACTTAACCGCCGGGCAAGCCCGGCGGGTTCGGTGGTCGGGTGTTATTCCGTGGCGGGATGCAAAAAAATGCTACGGCCATGGTTTTATGAGTCCGGAGCCACCTCCCCTGACGCCATTCCTGTCCTCTCCGGGAGAGAACGGGTACAGCATGGCGTCTTTTCAGCGGCCGGCAGACATACCCTGTCGGCCACCATGGATACCTGTCAGGCACCCATAACCGCTTCTTATTATAGCAAATGCTTGCCAAAATGAAAAGGGTTTATCCGCCTTCTTTTCCTAATTCCGGCTAAATTCTGTCAGTTTGAGCCCGGGGTTCCGGTCCAGGGTCATGTTCACGCTCCAGGGATTGATGAACAGGAGCAGCGGATTTCCCTTGAGGTCCGCAACCTTTTTCATATCCGATGTCCCCGACAGCTGTTCCACGTTCACCTCTTCCTTGTTGGCGATCCAGCGGATGTGCTCGTAGGGGAGCATGTCCAGGGCGATGTCCACGTTGTATTCGTTTTCCAGGCGGTACTTGAGGACATCGAACTGCAGGACGCCGACAACGCCCACAATGATCTCCTCCATGCCCGTATTCAGCTCACGGAAGATCTGGATGGCGCCTTCCTGGGCGATCTGCGTGATGCCCTTGATGAACTGCTTGCGCTTCATGGTGTCGAGCTGCCTCACCCGGGCGAAATGCTCCGGCGCGAAGGTTGGGATGCCCTCAAAGGCAAAGCGCCTGCCGGGCGAAATGATCGTGTCCCCGATGGAAAAGATGCCCGGATCGAAAACACCGATGATGTCCCCCGCGTAGGCCTCGTCCACCACATGGCGCTCCTCGGCCATCATCTGCTGGGGCTGCAGAAGGCGCATCTTTTTATCCCCCTGCACATGGTAGACCTCCTGGTTTGCGTCGAATTTCCCGGAGCATACCCGCATAAAGGCGATGCGGTCCCGGTGGGCCTTGTTCATGTTGGCCTGGATCTTGAAGACAAAGGCGGAAAAATCGTCATCCATGGGGTCGATAAGGCCGGCATCCGACTGCCTGGGCAGGGGATAGGTCGTCATCGCCAAAAAGTGCTTGAGGAAGGTCTCCACGCCGAAATTGGTCAGGGCGGAGCCGAAGAATACCGGCGTCAGCTCGCCGCGGCTGACCGCCTCCTGGGAGAAGTCCGCCGAGGCCCCGTCAAGAAGGCCGATCTCCTCGCAGAATGTCTCGTACTGCTCCGGGTCCATGACCGCCCTGGCCTCATCGCTGTCAATATCCACCTTCCGAAGGCTGCCCTCCCGGGTTCCCTTCTGGGTGTCGTCAAACAGGAGGAGGTGGCGCGTGTTCCGGTCATAGACGCCGCGGAACTTTTTGCCCGACCCGATAGGCCAGTTTATGGGACAGGTCGCTATTCCGAGCTCTTTTTCTATCTCGTCCAGCAGGTCAAAGGTATCGTTGGCGTCCCTGTCCATCTTGTTGATGAAGGTAAAGATCGGGATGTGGCGCATCACACAGACCTTAAAAAGCTTTCGTGTCTGGGCCTCCACGCCCTTGGAGCCGTCGATGACCATGACGGCGGAATCCGCCGCCATCAGCGTCCGGTAGGTGTCCTCCGAGAAGTCCTGGTGCCCGGGCGTATCCAGAATGTTGATGCAGTATCCGTCATAGTGGAACTGCAGAACCGATGAGGTGACCGAAATACCTCTCTCCTTCTCGATCTCCATCCAGTCCGATACCGCATGGCGGGCCGTGGCCTTGCCCTTTACGGAGCCGGCCAGGTTAATGGCCCCGCCATACAGCAGGAATTTTTCCGTCAGGGTGGTCTTGCCCGCGTCGGGATGGGAAATGATGGCAAACGTCCGCCTGGTCTTTATTTCATTCTGATATCTGTTCAAGCTTTACCTCCCTGTATTCATAGACAATATCGGCCGGTTCTCCGGTAAAGACCGCCCCCTTGTAGCCGTCCTCCAGATCCAGCAGCATGTAGTCGCCCTCGTTTAAGCGGGCCTCGCGCATATCCTGGGAAAGTCCCCGCCCCGTCCACTTGATGTAGGCTTCCCTGAGCACCCATTCCGTGTAAAAGGCCGACATCGGGTCGCTGCTTTCCAGCACCTGGGGGATCATGGCCGCGGGGACCACGCGCGGCAGCAGGGCCTTTATGTTGACCGGCTGCATTTTCTGTACGTCAATGCCGATCTCCCTGTCGTAAAAAGCGCATAGTACGTATTTGCCGGAATGGCTGATGTTGTAGCAGATCTGCGGCTCATCCTTAAAGCCAGGCTTTCCGTATGGCCCCGTCTGCCTTTCCAGCTTTGACAGCTCCTTGCCGTAAAGCTCCGAAAGCCCTATGGCCAGGAGCGCTTCTCCGGCCTGATGGTGCTTTTTGGCGACATTTTCATTTTTATTTTTGTTTTCGGTTAGCGTCGTAAAATAGATAACGATCTTTTTCAAGACTTGCGCCTTCTTTCGTGTCCTTTTTTAGGGACTTTTTTTATATCAGGTTTGATCCGGCCTCTATATCAGGCTCGATCCGCCCTTTATATCAGGTTTGATCCGGACTTTATGTCAGGCTCAATCCGGCCTCCTTAAGAAAGCGGGACGGCACCTTCTTCTTTTCAAACTGGCTTTTCACGCAGCAGAGCACAAGGCTCTCCCTGGCCCTCGTCATCCCCACGTAAAACAGCCGCCGCTCCTCCTCAATGGCCTCGGGGAGCACCGCCTTCCGGTAGGGGATCGTCTCTTCATTCACGTTGATGATAAAGACCCTGTCGAACTCCAGGCCTTTGGCCTGGTGAAGGGTGGACAGGCAGACGCCGTCCTCCTCCTCCCGGGAGGAGGCTTTTTCCTTCAGCTCTTTCTCGTACCTGTCCATAAAGGCCTCCCATTCGTCAAGGGTGCGGTAGTCCCGGGCGCTTTCGTGAACAGTGTCCAATATTTCGGTCAGTTCTTCCACGCGCAGGTTTCTCTTGGAGGCGTAGTCCTTTATGTATTCGTCGTATTTGACGGCCCTGCGGAGAAAGGTTATGGCGGCAAAGGGCGGAAGGCTTTTGAGAATGCGCATCTGGGTGGCAAGCTCCAGTATCCGGTCCTCCATCCACTCTTTATCCGGATATGACCGGGAGAGAGCATAAAGGTCCACCTCTTTGGCGCTTATCATGTCCCTGGCGATATAGCGGTTCGGCCGGTTCATGATCCGCAGGAAATTGGCCCGGCTGTTCTCCCCCGCCGCAAAGTGCAGGTATGAGAGGATGTCCCGGCATATCCAGTGGGAAAACGGGCTCTGTATCCTTTCTTTCAGGCGGAAGGGGATCTGGTACTCCATCAGCACCCGGACCAGGTATTCCGCCTCGAGGTTGGTCCGGAAAAGAATGGCGGTTTCTGAAAGAGGCTCGCCTTTTTCCCGGATCTGCCTAATGGCCCCGGCAAGAAAGCGGTATTCGTCCCGCGGCGTCTCGAACAGCCTGGCCATCGCCGGCTCTCCGCCCTTTTTCCGGGCCTCGCCCTTCTTGGAAAACCGCTTTTTGTTACAGCCGATCAGGCGGGAAGCGGGATCCAGGATCGCCTCGCGTGAGCGGTAATTGGCGTTCAGGACCACGCACGCCGCGTCCGGGTAGTCCTTCCCAAAATTCAGCATGATCTCGGGGCGCGCGCCCCGGAAGCGGTAGATGGACTGGTCATCGTCCCCGACAATGAAAAGATTGTCCTCGGGGGAGGCCAGGCGCCGGATGATCTCGTACTGCAGCGGGCTGATATCCTGAAATTCGTCCAAAAGGATGTACGTGAATTTTTTCTGCCAGAAGGCGAGGATGTCCGGCCTTTTTTCAAACAGCCGGGCGCAGTAAAGCAGCATGTCGTCAAAATCCAGAAGGCGCCTTTCCCGAAGGGCGCCTGTGTATCCCCGGTACACCGCCCGGAAGACCTCGTCCGGGCAGCAGGCCGAATAGTAGGTATCCACCGATATGCGCCTCTCCTTGACCAGGCTGATCTCCCGCGCGATGTCCGCAAGGAGGTCGTCGTCCCCCTCAAGGCCCCGCCCTTTTGAGAGGATAAGGGCGTTTAATATCTCTCTCTTTTCTTTCTCCGACAGGATATTCTGGGCGGACAGATTGTAGGCTGCCTTAAGTATCCCAAAGAAGATGCCGTGAAACGTGCCAAAGGTAACGCCCGGATAGGCCCCGTCTGTTTCCCGGTCGAAGCGCTCCTTCATTTCCCGGGCGGAAGCCCGGGAGAAGGTGACGACAAGGATATGTGCGGGCGGGATGTGAGCCTTCTCAATGAGGGCCCGCGCCCGCCCGACGATAACCGTTGTCTTGCCCGAGCCCGGCCCCGCCAGTACCAGCATGGGGCCGTCTTTGTGGGTGATAGCTTTCTTTTGGGCAGGGTCCGGGCTCATCAGCCTTCCAGCTTTCCGATGGCGGACGCGATGCGCTTAAGGGATTCCTCTTTGCCGAGGACCTCCATGATCTCCGTGGCGCCGGCCGGCGTCATGGCCTTTCCGGAAACGGCAATGCGGACCGGCCAGAGCACTGTTCCGTTTTTGACCTCTTTTTCTTTAACGTACTCGCTGAGGCGGCTATAGAGGGCGTCGTTGGAGAAGTCCTCCTGCTCTTCCAGGATGGGAAGGATCTCCTTCAAGACCTCGCAGGCCGATTCCTCTGTGGATTTCTGCTTTTTGTTGGCAAAGAGAGCTTTGTCGTACTCCGGGACCTCCTGGAAAAAGTCCACCAGCTCTTTGATGTCCGGGAATACCTCGATACGGCTCTGGACCATGGGCGCGATCTTTTTGTAATCCACCGGGCGGGTGATGGCTTCCTTAAGGTAGGGAAGGGCCTTCTCGTAGAAAGCCTCCGGGGACATTTTTTTGATGTATTCCCCGTTCATCCATTTCAGCTTCGGGACGCCGAAGACAGCCGGGGATTTGTTGATATGCGTGTAATCGAAGGCGGCTACCAGCTCGTCGAGAGACATGATCTCCTGGTTGTCGGCCGGGCTCCAGCCAAGGAGCGCGACATAGTTGACCACGGCCTCCGGAAGGTAGCCCTGGTCCAGCAGGTCCTCAAAGGAGGAGTGGCCGGAGCGCTTGGAGAGCTTCTGATGGTCTTCGTCCGTGATAAGGGGGCAGTGGACATAGGTGGGGATCTCCCAGCCGAAGGCTTCGTAGATGCGGTTGTACTTCGGCGCGGAGGAGAGGTACTCGTTGCCGCGCACCACATGGCTGATCTGCATCAGGTGGTCGTCCACCACGTTGGCGAAGTTATAGGTGGGAAAGCCGTCGGACTTGATGAGGATGAGGTCTTCCAGCTCCTCGTTGTTTACGGTGATGTCCCCATAGATCACATCCTGGAACGTGGTCTGGCCTTCCGTGGGCATGTTGAAGCGGATGACGTGGGGCTTGCCTTCTTTAAGGAGCTGTTCCACTTCCTCCTTGGGGCGGGAAAGGCACCTTTTGTCATAGATCGATATTTCTTTTCCGTTCACCACGCGCTTCATGCTCTCCAGCTCTTCCTGCTGGCAGAAGCAGTAGTAGGCAGCGCCTTTTTCGATCAGCTCCTCGGCATATTTCTGGTAGAGGCCTTCCTTCTGGCGCTCGCTCTGGACATAGGGGCCGAACCCGCCGTCCTTGTCCGGGCCCTCATCGTGAAGCAGGCCGGTTTTTTCCATTGTGCGGTTGATGATGTCCACGGCGCCTTCCACCTGGCGCTCCTGGTCGGTATCCTCGATGCGCAGGATAAAGGTGCCGCCCTCATGCTTCGCGATGAGATAGGCGTACAGCGCCGTGCGCAGGTTTCCCACATGCATGCGGCCGGTGGGGCTGGGGGCAAAACGGGTGCGGATCTTCTTGTTCATAGTATTTCTTCTCCTTGCAAATATAAATTATCACAATATTCAAAACTGCCGGTAGGTTTTTGATGCGCCATGTTTCCTGTTACCCTATCTATCCTACTCTTACCTGCCGGTAGGCGCAGGGGAGGGGGGGCCGCTCAGAGTTGCGAAGCCCGCGTCCCCCTCCCCTGCACCCCTCCCCCCAGGGGCACGCCAATTGGTTGTGAGGGAATGCGTCTTGAAAGTGAAAAGCTTTTATTGACTTCCAGCTTAACTCTATATGCTGCCTATGTGATAATTTCCTTACGCCGCCCCTGCGATAATAAAAACCCGGATACTCCGGGGGCTCCGCAATATCCGGGCAGGCAAGAAGGGCATGGCTGCCCTGCCGTTTTGATAAGATTTCGCTCACATGTCTTAGAGATCGATACCCTTGTCTTTTAAATACTCTAAGACATCACCTACTGTTGTCAGCTCCATAAGGTCTTCGGTGGGAATTTCGATGTTGTACTCGTCTTCCAGGGCCATGACCATTTCAAACAGGTCCAGGGAATCCGCACCGAGGTCATCCTTGAAGGATGTCTCCGCGGTGATGGTGTTCTCGTCACAAACCAGCTGTTCTGCCAACATGTGCCTTATCTTTTCTAACATGTTAAAAATCTCCTTATTAAAAAGTTGATACTAATAAAAAAGTTGATACTAATAAAAAAGTTGATATTAATAAAAAAGTTGATATTAATAAAAGCAGTTTGCTTTCCGCCCGGAAAGCCGGATCATTCCATATATTTTTGAGGCGTGGCGGCCTCACACGGGTTGTAGTATAATAGGTAGCCGTTTATTTGTCAATACTTGTGGGGACAAGAAATGGGGACAAGAGAGGGGGACGGTTCTCTTTTCTTATGATTCGTAAGAAAAGAGAACCGTCCCCTTTTTTGTCCCTCTTTCTTGCCCGCTAGAGCAGCGTTCCGGCGTCTCCCCTGCGGATCTGCCGGGCTACGCTGAGGCATATCGTGATCTCCGCCATGAGGAACAGGATCGATGTGCCTCCGTAGCTGATAAAGGGAAGCGTGACCCCCGTGTTTGGCGTCACCCCCAGGTTGACGCTGATGTGCAGGACCACCTGGAGGGAAAGGTGGATGAAGACCCCGGAAACCAGGAGGGTCCCCAGCATATCCCTGGCGTTCTGGGCAATGATCACCAGTCGGTACAGAAGATAGGCGTACAGCCCCACCACCAGGAAAGCGCCCAGGATCCCCAGCTCCTCACAGATAATGGAAAAGATAAAATCGTTCTCCGCTTCCGGGATATTCCCGAGCTTCTGGAGGCTGTTTCCAAGCCCCCGTCCCAAAAGGCCTCCGGTTCCCACCGCGTAAAGACCCTGCATGTTCTGGTAATTGTCGCCAAGAGAGTCGCTGCCCGGGTTCAGCCAGGCCGTGATGCGGTCCCCGCGGAATCCGCCGCCGCCGCTTCCCAGATAAAGCAGGAACAGGAGCGCAATAACGGCGAGCCCGGCAAACGTCAGGAGCGTCACCTTTGTCTTCGGATAGGCCACGAAGATCATGCCCATGGCAATGGCAAATATGATGGCGCCGGTACTCAGGTTCTGCGTCAGGAGGAAAGCTGCCCCCGCCTGTACGATCCCGACCCCCATCAGCGCGGCAAACGACTGGTAATGGACGATCCGCCGTTTCATCCACACCGCCAGGCAGGCAAGCGTAATGATGACAGCCAGCTTGGCTACCTCGGAGGGCTGGAAGCTGATAGGGCCAAAGACCAGCCACCGCCTCGCGCCGTTGACTTCACGCCCAAAGGGCGTCCGCACCATGGCCATAAGGCCTATGGCCGCCACATAGAGAAGCCAGTGGACCTTTTTCAGCAGATGGTAGTCCAGGCGGGACCCGATGATGACCGCCGCAATGCAGGCCAGGCATACTCTGCCCTGCCGGATGAAATAGTACATGTCGTCGCCATAAACCATCTGGGCATTGTAGGCGCTGGTGCTGTATAGCATGATAAGCCCGAAGCAGTTTAGCAGAATGATCGTGACCAGAAGGCTGTAATCATAATAATCGCTGGGGATGAACAGCTGCTTTAAGGGATTTTTTGATCCTTCTAATATGATCCGGGAGGATGTTTGATCTTGTCTGTCCAATAATAGACTCACCTCTTCTCCGTTTCGGAATATGCCTATACTCGCAAGCAAGTATTTCTGATATATTATAGCAGAGCCTTTCCGGCCTGACAAGAGGTTAACTCCCGGCCGGAAGATGCGCGAGTTCGTTCACTTTATTATTTGCAAAACAGACCTACAGTGATATAATAGACAGATATCAGTGGTATTTTTATACTCGGAATGCAGAAAAATACAATGTATGAGGTAATGTATGAAGATCATAATTGTTGGATGTGGTAAGGTCGGCAAGACGCTGGCGGAGCAGCTGCAGCAGGAAAACACGGATATTACCCTTATCGATCTGTCAGAGAGCCGCCTTGCGGCCCTTTCGGATGATATTGATGCCCTGACCATCGTCGGCAATGGCGCCAGTATCGGCACCCTTATGGAGGCGGATATCGAGAATACCGATATCCTTATTGCTGTCACCAATTCTGATGAGCTCAACCTTCTGTGTTGCCTCATTGCCCAAAAGTCCTCGCCCAAATGCAAGACCGTCGCCCGGGTCAGGGACCCGATCTATCACAAGGAACTGCCCTTCATCAAGGAAAAGCTGGGCGTCACAACCTCCATCAATCCCGAGTTCCGGGCAGCCCAGGAGATATCCCGCATCCTGCGGCTCCCCCTGGCGCTCAAGGTGGACACATTTGCCAGGGAGAAGGCGGAACTGATAAAATTCAAGGTCCTTCCCGAATTTGGCATGGATGGCATGACCATTGCCGACATCTCGCAGAAGTATCGCTGCGATATCCTCTTCTGCGGGGTGGAAAGCAAGGACAATGTCGTCATTCCCGGGGGCAGCCATGTTATCCACGACGGCGACCTGGTGTCCATTATGGGCACGCAGAAGAACGCGTCCGCTTTCTTTAAAAAGATCGGCCTCAAGACCACCCAGGTGAAGAACGCCATCCTGGTCGGCGGCGGCACCATCTGCTATTACCTGGCCAGCGCCCTTATCGATGCCCGGATCGGCGTCAAGATCATTGAAAAGGACCCGAAGCGCTGCGAGGAGCTCTCGGAGCTCCTGCCGGAGGCCATCATCATCAACGGGGACGGCACCAGCCGCGACCTTCTGGTCGCCGAGGGGATCGCCCAGGCCGAGGGGCTTGTCGCCCTGACCAATATGGATGAGGAAAACATCCTTCTCTCCCTCCTCTCCGGGCGCCTCTCAAGCGCCAAGCGGATCACAAAGGTCAACCGGATGGGGTTCCGGGATGTCATCGATACCCTGGACATCGGCTCCGTCGTCTACCCCAAGTACCTGACCGCGGACATCATCATCCGCTATGTGCGCGCCACCCAGAACAGCATAGGCTCCAATGTCGAGACCATGTACCACATTTTCGACAACCGGGCGGAGGCCCTGGAATTTCGCATCAAGGAGGATTGCCCGGTAGCCGGGATACCTATAGAGCAGCTCAGCCTTAAGAAAAACCTTCTGGTGGCCTGCATCAGCCACGGAGGGGAAGTCCGGATACCCAAAGGGCAGGATGTCATCCAGGTGGGCGATTCGGTCATCATCGTTACCACCCATCAGGGGCTTCGGGATATCTCGGATATTCTTGACAAATAGTAAAGAATTAATTCATTAGAATTAATTCATT
>CAMNNO010000036.1 GCA_946545475.1 uncultured Blautia sp. | reverse complement strand
CCCGCCGGGGGTAGAGGCGAGGCAAGCCTCCCTCTACCCTATTATGGCAGGGCCGTCCATAAGAAATTTGTCACCTGACGGTGACGGGCGGCCCGCCGGGGGTAGAGGCGAGGCAAGCCTCCCTCTACCCTATTATCGCAGGGGCGGCGTTCGAAAGAAATGGGGACGAGGCTTTACTTCCCCTGTCGCCCGGCGCGGATCAGGATCAGAGGATAACCTACCGTAACCCACAACGTCACCAGGCAGTATCTGAGAGCCGAGAAAAACGCTCCATCCGGCAGGACCTTCTTAAGCCCCAGCATGATTGCCAAAAGAACCACGATCCCCGGAACATACCGCAAAAGGAGCGCCGCAACTCCTCCTTCTTTTTTGGACCCGTCCGCCCAGGGCACAAACCGTATAAACCTGTTTTCCAGGTAAATCCCCACCGCAAAGCCGGCGCCCGCGCCGGAAGCCTTGAACGAATCGTTGACCAGCTCGGCCGATATCCGGCCGGAGGATACAAGGAAAAAGGCATAGACCCCCAGGCCGACGGTGAGCAGAAGCAGAACAAGGCTGACCAGGAAGGGCTTCCTGGAAAAAAGGTCCTTCCGGATAACGATATCATAAGCCAGGAAGTTTAAAAACAGCGTGATAACGAAAGCCACGATCACGTCCTGCGGCGTATGCACGCCCAGATACATCCGGGAGAAGCCGGCCAGCACGATCAGGCAGAGGGCGGCGCCCCTCATCCACTTCTTTTGGGTGAAGAGGGAGAGGGTCCCCCACATGGAAGTCGCCTGCTGGGTGTGGCCGCTGGGGAAGGAAGGGCCCGTGGCCGAGGGGAGGGCGGCCGGCACGGTCTGAAAGGTGCTGTCGAGGACCCAGGGCCTGGGGACGCGGAAGCTGATCTTAAGGCAGCTTATGCCCAGCCCGGAAAGAAAATAGGAGACGCCCAGCGTCAGGGCGATCTTTTTATCCCTGCACCAGTAAAAAAAGCAGATCAGGGCAACCACGAGATATTCCGAGGCCAGGTAGGTCATTGCCATAAAAAAGGCATCGCCGGCCGGCGTCCGGAGTTCGGCTAAGAATCTGAGAAATGCCATAAGAAATTCCTCCTTTGCTTAAGGGATGAGATTCCGGCCGGAGAGCGAACATAACGCCCATGCCGGAATCCTGAAACATTCCTTTATTATAAGTTGACCGCGGCGAAAAAACAAGGTATAATCATAGACAGCCTAACCACAAACTACGGCTCCGGGTATCTGATGATAGCTGTTTGGCAGTTACCCCGGGCCGGATTATCCAGGAAACGAGGGAGCATAAAATGTCAAAATTCCTGAAATTTATTGTTCATCTAATTATTATCTGCGCTATAATCTGTGTCCTTGGCCTGACGGTTCCTCCTTTCTTTGGCGTCAACACAGTGATCATTGATGATGCAGCCAAAAAGACCAATCTTCCCCTGGGAAGTGTCACCTACTCCATACCCGTGCGCGTGGAGGATGTCTATGTGGGCGATAACATCCTGGTATCCGAGGATTCCGGCATTTACCGTTACAGCGTGGAGACCCTGAATCTTGACAACGGCACCGGGACCGTGACGGACCCGACCATCAGCAGCGATGAGCGCATAACCGTGGCGGTACGCGAGTATGTGCCCAAGATCGTCATCACCATCGGCTATGTCGGCTATCTTCTTATCGCCACAAAGTCCACGGAAGGCATTATCATGCTGGGACTGGGCCTTCTGTTCCTGGTCATCCTGTACATTATCGCCGAGATCTGGCGCAAGGATGCCCGCAGCTATGACGATGATGAAGAGGACAATGTTTACGTGAAGTCCAAGCGGGAGCTCAGGCGCGAGGAGAAAGAGCGCGCCCGCCGCATGAAGGAGGAGGAGCGCCGCATCCGCGAGGACGGCTATTATGACCAGTCGCGGGAAGAGCGCCGCACCCCGGTCCAGAAGAAAAAGAGCGGAAAAGTCCGCACCGGCGGCTTTGTGGACGAGATCGACCTTGCCGATGAGGCCGTTGACGACGAGCCGGTGGAGATCCGGAAGAAAGCCCCTGTTCAGAGAGAGGCGGCTGCCAGGGAAACGGTTCTGGAAGCCCGTGAGCTGTTAAAAGGCAAAGAAGAAGAAGAGACCACCCGCAGGGAGCTGTCGGCCGCCGAGGAGGTGGTGCGCCGCATGACAAGCCCGGAGCCCACGGAAGATGTATATAAGAAAGATGTGTATGAAGAGGCTCCCGCCAGGGAACCCGTCAGGACGGCGGCTCCCGAGGAGCGGATACAGCTTGTCAAGGAAAGCCCGGCGGCTGCCGAAAGGCCGAAGCGCCAGATCCCGGGATATACGGCCACGGAGCTTGCGGACCAGGCCCGCCGTGCCGGGGACAGGCCCGATGTCGTCAGGGACCAGGTCACCGAGATCACGCTTTTTGACTATTCCGATATCATTGATGGCGTGAGCCAGACGGAACTTAAGGATGACTGATAAACAGGCTTTTTGCCGGCCCCGCTGTCCATATCGAAGTTGGTGCATAGGGGCGGCAAGCTGACGAAGGGCTCCTTTATCTCGAAAGGTAAAGGAGCTTTTTTATGATACAGGCTTTTTTATGATACAGGCTTTTTTATGATACAGGCTTTTTTGTGTGGCATAAGGAGGAATACCGATGAAACTTGTTTCCTGGAATGTCAATGGCATTCGCGCAGTCCTGGACAAGGGCTTTATGGAAAACTTCAAAGCCCTGGATGCCGATTTCTTCTGCCTTCAGGAGACCAAATGCCAGCAGGGGCAGGTTGCGCTGGACCTTCCGGGCTACCACCAATACTGGAATTACGCCAACCGGAAAGGATATTCGGGGACGGCCATTTTTACCCGGCGGGAGCCCCTGTCCGTATCCTATGGCATAGGCATGGAGGAGCACGACAAGGAAGGCCGCGTCATCACACTGGAATACGATAACTATTATGTGACGACCGTCTATACGCCCAATTCCCAGAGCGAGCTGCAAAGGCTTTCCTACCGCATGCAGTGGGAAGCGGATTTTCTGGCCTACATGAATGGACTTCGGGAAAAAAAGAGCGTCATCTTCTGCGGGGACCTGAACGTGGCCCACAGGGAGATCGATCTGAAAAACCCGAAGAGCAACCATCACAATGCCGGTTTTACCGACGAGGAGAGGGGATGCTTCCAGAGGGTCCTGGACGAAGGCTTTATAGACACTTTCCGCTATTTTTATCCCGACAGGGCGGATATCTACTCCTGGTGGTCCTACCGTTTCCATGCCAGGGAGAACAATTCCGGGTGGCGCATTGACTATTTTATCGTATCACCAGACCTTAAGGAAAAGCTGCAGGATGCCTGCATCCACACGGAAATTACAGGCTCGGACCATTGTCCGGTAGAGCTTATGATCGATCTGTGATATACTATAGCAGTATTCAAAAATGATAATAAATAAGCGTATGATTTCTTACTTTTTGAACACGGCTATAGTTACACTTAATCATTGCCGAAGACCAGAGGAGGAGATATAACGTGGCAACGGATAAAAAGGAATTCATCCCCCAGAAAGGCTGTCTTTTTTTGTACGGAGTATACAGGCAGGAAGAAGGCTATAATTTTACCGTAGAAGCTCCCGAAGAGGCAAAGGTGTCACTGCTCCTCTATAAAAAAGGGCACAAGGCGCCGTATGCCGAGATTCCTTTCACCGGCGACATGCAGCAGGGCTGCATGCGCTCCATGTTTTTAAAAGGCATCGAGCCTTCTGCTTTTTCCTATAATTATTCGATAGACGGAGAGGTTGTCCAGGATATCTGGGCGCATCAGATCATCGGGCACGAGACCTTTGGCGCCCTGCCGGGAAAGGAGCCTCATGACATCCGCTGCGGTTTTCTGCCGGAGGAGGCCTTTGACTGGGGGGAGGCTTCTTACGCCAATGTCCCCTTAAACGAGATGATCCTTTATAAGCTCCATGTCCGTGGCTTTACCAGGGCGGCACAGAATGTGAAAAACAAAGGCACGTTTGCCGGCCTGCGGGAGATGATCCCTTATTTTAAGGAGCTTGGCATCAATGCCATAGAGCTTATGCCGGCCTATGAGACCTTTGAGGTGGCTAAGCCCCAGGGGGAGAGCGGCATGGTGCGGGAGACTGTGTCGCGGGAGAAGGTCAACTACTGGGGCTACATCCCCGGCTACTATATGGCCCCCAAAAGCGCCTACGCCGCGACGAAAGACCCGGTGCGGGAAATGCGGGAGCTGGTAAGGGAGCTTCACAGGGCAGGGATAGCCTGCATCATGGAGTTCTACTTTACGGAGGGAAGGCCCATCTATACCGCCTTCCGCGTCCTCCAGTTCTGGCGGGATTATTATCATATCGACGGCTTCCATGTCCACGGGGATGGCTTTTCCAGGGAGCTGATCTGTCAGGACGGCTTTTTATCCCGGACGCTCCTTTTCCTGGACAGCCCAGTTCCGCCCGGCAGCTGCCGCGCCGGAGAGCGAACGGCTGTCTATGATGGCGATTACAGGGTCACTATGAGGCGGCTGTTAAAGAGCGATGAGGGCATGGTGAGCGCGGCCATGCAGGGGATGTTCCTGGAAAAAAGCGGGAACCGCATCCATGCCATCACGACCCAGGACGGCTTTACGCTTAAGGACCTGGTCAGCTATAACTACCGCCATAACGAGGCCAACGGCGAGGGCAACCGGGACGGGAGCAGCTTTAACTACTCCTGGAACTGCGGCGTGGAAGGCCCCACCCGAAAAGGAAGCATCCGGGAGGCAAGGGAAAAGCAGATCCGCAACGCCTTCCTGCTCATGCTGCTTTCCCAGGGGATCCCCATGATCTATGCCGGCGATGAGTTTGGCAACTCCCAGGATGGCAATAATAACGCCTGGTGCCAGGATAACCCGGTCGGCTGGACGGACTGGAAGGCCAGGAAGAAGGTGGAGGGCGATAAGGTGTTCCAGTTTGTCCGGAGCCTGATCGCTTTCCGGAAGGAGCACCCCATCCTGTCGCATGCCTCGCCCTTTAAAGAATCGGACTACCTGGCTGTGGGGGCTCCGGACATTTCCTTCCACGGGGAGAGAGCCTTCTACGTCGACCGGGATAATTCGAGCCGGATGTTCGGCGTTATGCTCCGGGAAGAATATGCCGGGGACGGCCATACAGGCGCCCTGTACATTGGCTTTAACTTCCACTGGGAGGAGAGCACGCTGGCTCTCCCGGCCCCGCCGGAGGGGTATGCGTGGGTGAAGGCCTGCGACTCGTCAAAAGACAGCCGCCATGCGTTTGACGTGGGAGAGGAAGCCATAAGGACGGTCGTGACGGCAGCCGGAAGGTCCGTAGTGGTGCTGAAAACCGTGCCGCTGTCGTCCCTCCGGCAGCCGGCCCTGCCAGGGCCTGACGCGCCGGAGCCGGATGGCCCCGATACCCCGGCGGCAAAGGAGGAAACAATCTGACATGCTGCATTTTCATCCTATCCGGCACTTTAAAACAATAACAACACATAAGCTTATGGTCATGAAGTATTGCTTCCGCGTGGGGCTTTACCGGCAGGGGCTTCTCCATGACCTGTCCAAATATTCGCCCACCGAATTTCTGGTGGGGTGCTTTTACTACCAGGGCGACAGGAGCCCCAACAACGCGGAAAGGGAAGAGAGGGGCGTATCCCTCTCCTGGCTCCACCACAAGGGCCGCAACCGGCACCATTTTGAATACTGGGTCGACTATTCCCTGGAATATCCCGACAAGGTGATCATGGGCGCCCGGATGCCCCGGCGCTATGTGGCCGAAATGATCATGGACCGCATAGCCGCCAGCCGGACATACCTGGGCGACAAATACACGGACCAGGAGCCCCTGGCCTACTTTTTGAAGAGCAAGGAAAAGCTCTGGTTCATCCACCCCCGGACCAAGAAGGAGCTTGAGGGCATGCTCCGCATGCTGGCTAAATACGGCGAGGAGTATACCTTCTGGTACATCAGGTATAAATACCTGAAAGGAAAGCGGAGAATGAGCAAACAGAGTCTGCGATAGCAGACGGCAGAGACACGTAAGCTCGGGTTTGCGAATTTTGGAGGTTTAGGGAAATTTTCAGCGGACATGTGCCGCAAAATGGGAGACGATAACATATGCCGTTTGTCAATCTGACGCCCATGGAAGCCTACTACAGTACAATAGAGCCCCTGGAACGCTACGCCCTCCTCGAAGCCCTTGACGCTGAGGGAAAAGAAGAGAACGCGTCCCGGCGCCTTCTGTGGGAAAAAAGGTATCCGGAGGAAAAAGGGCAGAGGCCGGATAAGTATATGCAGCTGTGGATGCTGCTGGAATTTAACAAAAGCACGGGAAGCCGCTTCCTGGGCGCCCGCTCTGCCCGAAAAGAGATACGGAAGTCACTGGAAGCCCTGGAGTTCGACACGCTTTCCCGTGACGAAAAGACAAGAGAGCTTCTCTACCAGGAATGCTGCCAGCTGGTCCGCGCCTACATCGCCCTGTGCCGTGAGGACCGCACCTACAACAGCGTCATCATGGGCATCGTCCCCATGAAAAAAGAGCAGGCCCGGAAAAAACTGAAAACCGACCTCTACGAAACCGCCGTCGCCCTGCCAAAGCTCCTCAAAATGGAAGAAGACCTCTCCCTCATCACACAGGCTGCCGCCGCTGTCTACGAAGAGACATTCCCGGATGAAGGATCCCTGGTTACGGAGCAATATTGATAGGAGATAGATTGTTATGAATGTAGAAAACTGTAAAGCTTATGAGCTTATTATGACGGAAGAGCTTCCTGATATAAGCTCAGTAGGCACCATCCTGCGCCACAAGAAGAGCGGCGCCAGAATCATGCTGATCGAGAACGACGATGAGAACAAAGTCTTCAACATCGCCTTCCGCACCACCCCCAAGGACAGCACAGGCGTAGCGCATATCATGGAGCACAGCGTACTCTGCGGCTCCCGCGAGTTCCCTCTAAAGGACCCGTTCGTAGAGCTGGTCAAAGGCTCCCTCAACACCTTTTTGAATGCCATGACCTACCCGGACAAGACCTGCTACCCCGTAGCCAGCTGCAACGACCAGGATTTCCAGAACCTGATGCACGTTTACCTGGACGCGGTCTTCTATCCCAACGTCTATAAAAGAGAAGAGATCTTCCGCCAGGAGGGCTGGCACTATCATCTGGAATCCCCGGACGGCCCCCTCGCCTACAACGGCGTTGTCTACAACGAGATGAAGGGCGCCTTCTCCTCCTCCGATGAGGTGCTGGAGAGGGAGATCATGAACTCCCTCTTCCCGGATACCACCTACGGCCTGGAATCCGGAGGCGACCCGGCCGTCATCCCTCAGCTGACATACGAAGCCTTCCTGGACTTCCACCGGACATACTATCACCCCTCCAACAGCTACATATACCTGTACGGAAATATGGACATGGAGGAAAAGCTCGCCTTCATTGACGAGCATTACCTGTCGGCCTTTGACAATTTAAAAGTGGATTCTGAGATCGGCCTGCAGCAGCCCTTCAAGGAGCTCCGCGATATCGAGAAGGCATATCCCGTGAGCGAGGACGAGGGCGAGGAGGACAACACCTATCTGTCCTATAACATGGTCTGCGAAACCGCCAACGATCCCCTGCTCTGCACAGCCTTTGAGATCCTGGACTATGCCCTTATGTCGGCTCCGGGCGCCCCGCTCAAGATGGCGCTTCTGTCCGCCGGCATCGGCAAGGACATTTACGGAAGCTACGACGACGGCATCCTTCAACCCTATTTCAGCGTTATCTCCAAGGGCGCTAATGCCTCCCAGAAGGAGGAGTTCCTCTCCATCATCCGCAGCACCCTCTCGGATATCGCCGAAAAGGGGATCGACAAGGCGGCCATCCTGGCGGGCATCAACTATTATGAGTTCCGCTACCGGGAAGCCGACTTCGGCTCCATGCCCAAGGGCCTGATCCTGGGGCTGGCCATCCTTGGCAGCTGGCTCTACAGCGACGATAACCCCTTTGCCCAGGTCAAGCAGCTCCCGCAGTTTGAATATCTCAAGAGCGTGGCGGATAAGGGCTATTTTGAAGAGCTGATCCGCAAATACCTTCTTAACAACCCCCACGGCAGCGTTCTGACCCTGGTGCCCAAAACCGGCCTGGCTGTCGAGAGGGACAAGGCCCTCGCAGATGAGCTTCAAAAGAAGCTCTCGGCCATGACCCTTGCGGAGCGGGAGGCCATGGTGCAGAAGACCGAGGCCCTTGCCGCCTACCAGGAGGAAGAGGATTCCCCGGAGGTCCTTTCCCTGATCCCGCTTCTCAAGAGGAGCGATATCAAGCGGGAATGCGCGCCGGTTTCCAATGAGCCGATAGAGGAAAACGGAAACCTGTTCCTCTACCATCCGGTCAGGTCGAGCGGCATCGGTTATCTCGATCTCCTGATGGAATTTAAGGATTTTACGCCGGATGATATCCACTATCTGGCCATGCTTAAGAGTACCCTGGGCTATATCGACACGGAAAACTACGAGTACGGCGCCCTCTTTAACCGGATCAACGCCAACTCGGGCGGGATCATTTTCGGAACCGAGGTGTTTGAAAACAAAAAGGCCGAGGGCGGCTACCAGGTCTTCTTTGGCGTGCGCGCCAAGGCCCTCTACCATCAGGCCGCCTTTGTCTATGACATGGTAAAGGAGATCCTGTTTGCCTCGAAGCTGGACGACAAAACCAGGCTTAAGGAGATCGTGTCCGAGCAGAAATCCAGGACCCAGACGGCGCTGCTGAGCGCGGGCCATGCCACGGCCGTCATGCGCGCTTCCTCCTATGCGTCCAAGGAATCGGTCTTCCAGGACGAGCTGTCCGGCCTTGGCTACTACATGTTCATCGAGGATCTGGACAAGAACTTTGACGAGAAGATCGACAATGTGATCGCCGGCATGAAGAAGCTCCTTTCCCGCCTCCTCCGCAAGGACGCCCTCATAGGCAGCTATACCGGCGAGAGGGAATCCATGCCGGAAGAGAGGGCGCTTTTTGGGGCCTTTGCCGCCGCTCTCTCAGATGAGCCGGTGCCGGAGCGGACGGATACTCTTGTCTGCGAAAAGAAAAACGAAGGCTTTACCACCTCCGGCCAGGTCCAGTATGTGGGACAGACCGGCGACTATATCCGCCAGGGCTTTGCCTACACGGGCGCGCTCGACATCCTTCGGACGATCTTAAGCTATGACTACCTGTGGATGAACATCCGCGTCAAGGGCGGCGCCTACGGGTGCAGCAGCGCCTTCAAGCGGAACGGCGAGGGGTATTTCTCCTCCTACCGGGATCCCCATCTCAAGAGGACGCTGGATGTTTTCGCCAAAACGCCGGACTATATCCGCGCCTTTGACGCGGACGAGCGGGAGATGACCAAGTACATCATCGGCACCATCAGCAACCGCGACGTGCCCCGCACGCCCAAAATGCAGGGCAATATTTCCAAGATCGTCTATATGGAGGGCCGCACCGACGAGGAGCGCCAGAAGGAGCGCGACCAGATCCTTGACGCGACGGCCGAGGACATCCGCGCCCTTGCCCCCCTTGTCGAGTCGGTCCTGAAAAATGGACAGATCTGTGTGGTGGGCAGCGAGACCGGCATCGAAAAGGATAAAGACGCGCTGGATATTGTCCTCCCGATGGTACATGGCTGATCGACCTCAATAAAAAAAGAAGCACAGGTTTCTGAGAAAGAAATATAGGTTTCTGAGAAAGAAATGTGGGTTTCTGAGAAAGAAATACAGGTTTCTGAGAAAGGAATACAGGTTTCTGAGAAAGGAATACAGGTTTCATGGAAACAAAATCGGGATTTGCGGCCATTATCGGAAGGCCGAATGTGGGAAAATCCACCCTGATGAACCACCTGATCGGGCAGAAGATAGCCATCACCTCCAAGAAGCCCCAGACCACCCGGACCCGCATCCAGACGGTCTATACCGATGATACGGGACAGATCGTCTTTCTGGACACGCCCGGCATCCACAAGGCCAAAAACAAGCTGGGCGAATATATGGTGGCCGTGGCGGAGCGGGCGCTAAAAGAGGTGGATGTCATCCTCTGGCTGGTGGAGCCCACCACGTTTGTGGGCGCCGGCGAGCGGCATATTGCCGAGGAGCTGGCCGGCATCGGCGTTCCGCTTATCCTTATCATCAACAAGATCGATACGGTATCCCGCGAGGATGTGGCAAAGGCCATTGACACCTACAAGGGCCTCTGCCCCTTTGACGAGATCATTCCGTGCTCGGCGCTGCGCGCCCAGAATACGGAGGATATCATTCCCTGCATCTTTAAATATCTGCCCTATGGCCCCATGTTTTATGACCCGGATACCATCACCGACCAGCCCCAGCGCCAGATCGCGGCCGAGATCATAAGGGAGAAGGCCCTTCACGCGCTGGATGAGGAGGTGCCCCACGGCATAGCCGTCGCCATTGACCAGATGAAGGAGCGGCGCGGCCAGGATGTCTGCGATATCGACGCCACCATCATCTGCGAAAAGGATTCGCACAAGGGCATTATCATCGGAAAAGGCGGGGCGATGCTGAAAAAGATCGGGACAAACGCCCGCTTTGAACTGGAAAAAATGCTGGAGATGAAGGTCAACCTGAAGCTCTGGGTGAAGGTGAAGAAGGACTGGCGGGACAGTGATTTTCTCATCAAAAACTTTGGCTACGACAAGAAGGAAATTTAAGCTATGTCGGATCTTGTCACCGTGCAGGGCGTGGTGCTTTCCTCGCTCCCCATCGGGGAATATGACCGCCGCATTGTGCTCCTGACGGCCGAGCGGGGCAAGATATCCGCCTTTGCCCGGGGAGCCCGGAAGCCGGGGAGCCCCTTTATGGCGGCGGTGAATCCGTTTGTGTTTGGACGGTTTACACTGTACGAGGGGCGCAGCAGCTACAATGTGAACCAGGTGGAGATCACCCATCAGTTTATCGAGCTGGCGGGGTGCTATCCCGGGATCTATTACGGCTACTACTTCCTGGAACTGGCGGATTACTTCGGGCGGGAAGGGATCGACGCCCGGGAGAGCATGAACCTTCTGTACCTGACCGCAAAGGCGCTTCTCCTGGGCAGCCTGGACGTGCGCCTCATCCGCTGCTGCTACGAGATGCGCACGATGGCCATTCAGGGCCTTATGCCAGAGCTGTCCGGCTGCACAGTCTGCCACCGCACGCCGGAGGATATGGAAAAGGACGAAAGCCTCTTCTTTTCCATCCGCGAGCACGGCCTCATCTGCAGCCGCTGCAAAAGAGCCGCGGACGGCGACCGCCCCCTCTCGCACGCCGCCTACCTGGCCCTGTGCCATATGGCCGCATCCCCCCTGAAACGCCTGTACACATTTACCCTCACAGAGCCGGTGCTCCGCGAAGTCATGTCCCACGTCTTCGCCTACACCGCCGCCAACACCGACAAAAAATTCCGCTCACTGGCCATACTGGAAAGCATGTCGCCATGATTTATAGTATGCGCACGAATTTTCAGCAGAAGTCTGTTCGCCTGCGCGGCGAAAATTCGGCGCAGGAAACGAATGAAAACGCAAATGTTTGATTCATTTTTTTAATAGTTGAAAAGTATTCTTTAAACGGTTATAATACGTTTCCGGAAAGAACAGGAACCGATCCGGGATAAGAACGGATCCAAAATAAGGAGAAAAGCAGTATGGAAAAAACGATGGAAAAGATTGTGGCACTTTCAAAGGCCCGCGGCTTTGTCTACCCGGGCAGCGAGATCTACGGCGGCCTGGCCAATACCTGGGATTACGGCAACCTGGGCGTGGAGCTGAAAAACAATGTCAAGCGCGCCTGGTGGCAGAAATTTGTGCAGGAATCCCCCTACAACGTAGGCGTTGACTGCGCGATCCTCATGAATCCCCAGACCTGGGTCGCCTCCGGCCATCTTGGCGGCTTTTCAGATCCCCTCATGGACTGCCGCGAGTGCCACGAGCGTTTCCGCGCCGACAAGCTGATCGAGGATTACAGTCAGGAGCATGGCATTACTCTTGACAGCTCCGTGGATGCCTGGTCCCAGGAAAAAATGATGGCGTTTATCCACGAGCATAACGTGCCCTGCCCCTCCTGCGGCAAGCATAACTTTACCGATATCCGCCAGTTCAACCTGATGTTCAAGACTTTCCAGGGCGTTACCGAGGATGCCAAAAACACGGTCTACCTCCGTCCGGAAACCGCCCAGGGCATCTTCGTCAACTTCAAGAATGTCCAGAGAACATCCCGCAAGAAGATCCCGTTCGGCATCGCCCAGATCGGCAAATCCTTCCGCAACGAGATCACGCCCGGCAACTTTACCTTCCGTACCCGCGAGTTTGAGCAGATGGAGCTTGAGTTCTTCTGCGAGCCGGATACGGACCTTGAGTGGTTTGCCTACTGGAAGCAGTTCTGCCTTGACTGGCTGTCCTCTCTTGGCCTTAAGAAAGAGGAAGTCCGCTACCGCGACCACGAGAAGGAGGAGCTTTCCTTCTACAGCAAGGCCACCACGGACGTGGAGTTTCTGTTCCCGTTTGGCTGGGGCGAGCTGTGGGGCATTGCGGACCGCACCGACTACGACCTGACCCAGCACCAGAACGTTTCCGGCCAGGATATGAGCTATTTTGACGACGAGAAAAAGGAGAAATACATCCCCTACGTCATCGAGCCGTCCCTTGGCGCCGACCGTATGGTCCTGGCTTTCCTGTGCAGCGCTTACGATGAGGAAGTCCTTGACGAAGAAAAGAACGATGTCCGCACCGTGCTCCGCTTCCACCCGGCCATCGCCCCCGTTAAGATCGGCATCCTTCCCCTTTCCCGCAAGCTCTCCGAGGGCGCCGAGAAGATCTACCAGTCCCTGTCCAAAAAGTACAACTGCGAGTTCGACGACCGCGGCAACATCGGCAAGAGATACCGCCGCCAGGACGAGATCGGCACCCCGTTCTGCATCACCTACGACTTCGACTCCGAAACCGACGGCTGCGTAACCATCCGCGAACGCGACTCCATGGAGCAGGTCCGCGTAAAAATCGATGAACTGGACGCCTACTTTGCTGACAAGTTCACCTTCTAATTTGGAAAAAAAATGAAAGAAATGGGGACGTTTCTCTTTTCTTACGAATCACAAGAAAAGAGAAACGTCCCCATTTCTTTCCCCTTTTACTTATCAATCAAAAACTTCGATACTATAACTCTTCTCGAACGACCTCCCGGGCGAGAGAACCGTAATCCCCTTCTTATCGCGAAGGTCCCCGTTATACCCATAGTTATCCGTCCGTCCTTCCCACGGTTCCAGGCAGATAAACGGCGCCCCCGGGACAGACCAGATCCCGAAGTTGGGGAAGCCCTCGGCTTTCATGCCGAGGACCGGCTCGCCCTCGGCGGAGAGCAGCTGCACCGATGTGATCTGCCCGCCATCGAATACCAGGGCATCGTTATCGAACTGGTCTTTATGGATATCCGTTTTATGATCCTCAAGCGGCATCATATAAACCTTATCCAGGATAACCGTTCCCGAAGCCTTGTCGAGCAGGTGATAGGAAAGGCCGTCGCTTTCCGGAAAGCTAAGCTTGCAGAGGATATCCGTCCCTTCTTTTCGCTCCGGAAGGTTAAAAGCCGGATGCCCGCCGATGGTAAAAGGCAGCTCCTCCGTCCCGGTGTTGTCCACGCGCCAGGTTATGGTCAGCACGTTTTTCTCCAGCTTATAAAGCGTGATGAGGCGGAAGTCAAACGGGTAATCCTTGCGGGTTTCGGGCGTAGAATCCAGGTAAAAGCCGATGGCTCCCTGGGGGGAAGGGGAGGGCAGAAATTCCATGTCCCGGGCGAAGCCGTGCTGATGGGAGGGATAGGATTTTTCCCCGATCCGGTAGGAATCGCCGAAATGCCGCCCGACATTCGGGAAAAGAATGGGCGCGTGCCTCTTCCAGTAGGCCGGGTCAGCCTGCCACAAGAGCTCTTTGTCCCTGGCCTTGTCATAAAGGCTGCAAAGCTCGCCGCCATGGCTGTCAACAGTTATTTTCAGTCTTTCGCTTTCAAGATATTGTTTCATGATAAGATTTCCTTTCGTTATCTGAGAAAAGCCGTTATCTGAAAAAAGCCGTTATCCGATAAAGGCTCTTCCTGGAAATACATGTATTATATCATACGGAATAAGACTTGAAAATAGCACCAAAAAATTTCGTGCGAAAAAGATAATAATCTCTTAATTATTCATCGCTTTAGGCTTGACTTTCTTCTGTTCTGTTGCTAAAATTCACGGAGACATGACAGATATATCGAAAAGGATATCACCGATATTTTCCTGATATGTCTGTATATACCGTGGCACAAAATAAAACGTGATATGATTATACTCGCGAGCGAATTTAATTGCCGACTGCAATTTTCCGCCGCGGTATATGCCGTTACACCAGAATAATTGCCTCCGGCAATTATTAAGTGTAACTAATATAAAAACGACGTTATTTTGTGACCGGGAGTGTAAGCCGTTACCTAAACAGGAGGAAAAATCATTATGGCGAAAAAGAGAAACATTATTGTTGGTCAGTCCGGCGGCCCCACAGCAGTTATCAACTCCAGTCTGGCAGGCGTATACAAGAATGCCATGGAGCGTGGATTTGACAAAGTGTATGGTATGCTTCACGGCATCCAGGGTCTTCTGGACGAGCAGTATATAGACCTTGGTACCCAGATCCATTCCGAACTGGATATCGAACTTCTGAAGAGAACGCCCTCCGCATTCCTGGGTTCCTGCCGTTATAAACTGCCGGATATCCATTCGGACAAGGAACTTTATGAGAAGATCTTTGCCATCCTCAATAAGCTGGAGATCGAAGCTTTCATCTACATCGGCGGCAACGATTCCATGGATACCATCAAGAAGCTGTCCGACTATGCCATCATCACCGGCCAGACCCAGAAGTTCCTTGGCGTTCCCAAGACCATCGATAATGACCTTGCTCTTACCGACCATACGCCCGGCTTTGGCAGCGCTGCCAAATACATCGGCACCTCCACCAAGGAGATCATCCGCGACGCGGAAGGCCTTACCTATAAGAAGAAAATGGTCACCATCATGGAGATCATGGGCCGCAACGCCGGCTGGCTGACAGGCGCTACCGCCCTTGCCCGCCAGGAGGACTGCGATGGTCCGGACCTCATCTATCTCCCCGAGGTTCCCTTCGATCAGGATCACTTCCTGGCCAAGGTTGAAGCTCTCCTTGAGAAGAAGGATTCCGTTGTCGTAGCCGTTTCGGAAGGCATCCGCCTGGCCGATGGCCGCTATGTCTGCGAGCTCGGCTCCGTTGCCGACTTTGTCGACGCCTTTGGCCACAAGCAGCTCCAGGGTACCGCCACGTACCTGGCCAACTTCCTGGCCGCCAAGACTGGCTGCAAGACCAGGGCTGTGGAGCTCTCCACCCTCCAGAGAAGCGCTTCCCACATGGCTTCCCGCGTCGATATCGACGAGGCCTTTATGGTAGGCGGCGCCGCCGTCAAGGCTGCTGACGAGGGCGACACCGGCAAGATGGTCGTCATCGACCGTATCTCCGACGATCCCTACATGTCCGCTACCGGCATCTACGATGTACACCGCATCGCCAACGAAGAGAAGCTGGTTCCGAGGGAATGGATGAACAAGGATGCGACCTATGTCACCGAGGAGTTCATCGACTACATCCGTCCCCTGATCCAGGGCCACTATCAGCCCATCATGGTCAACGGCCTTCCCCGCCACCTTGTCGCGACCAAAGCCACCCGCAGCCGCCGCCGCAACAAGAGCGACCTCGAATTTAACTAAAACATTATGAGCCGGGCAAAAGGCATCCCCTTCTCTGCCCGATAAAAAAAGAACCGTTTCCTGTCCGATAACAAGGACAAAAAACGGTTCTTTTTTATTATCGCAGGGGCGGCTCGCCAGGAATAGAGGCGAGGCAACTCTCCCTCTACTCGATTCGCGCAGGACCCCCAAAAAATTACAGCAAACAAAACATAAATTTTCCACTACAAATTCCCCACTCTCACAACCAATTGGCGTGCCCCTGGGGGGAGGGGTGCAGGGGAGGGGGACGCGGGCTTCGCAACTCTGAGCGGCCCCCCCCTCCCCTGCGCCTTCCGGCAGGTAAGAGTAAAATAGAAAAGATAAAAGCAGCATGGCGCCCCCTCCCTGCCGGCAGGTAAGAATGAACCGAGAAAAAAATAAAAGAAACATACCGCACCCATTTCCCCCACCGGCAGGTGCCAAAATATTCACTTCTAAAAATAATATATCATCAATCCCTGTATTTTAAAATATAAACCTTGACGAACTCCCCGAAAATCTATAAAATAAGCATGTGCGTGTATCCAAAAAAATCTGTTTTGTGATGCAAATTTAACAAACCAATATTAGGAGGAAAAAAGAAGATGGCAAAATGGGTTTACATGTTTACAGAAGGCAAAGCCGATATGAGGAACCTTCTGGGCGGCAAGGGCGCCAACCTTGCTGAAATGACAAATCTGGGCCTTCCTGTACCCCAGGGCTTTACCATCACTACAGAAGCCTGCACCCAGTACTATGAGGACGGCAGGCAGATCAACGATGAGATCATGGGCCAGGTCCTCGAAGCCATCGGCAAGCTTGAAGGCATCACCGGCAAGAAATTTGGCGACAAGGAGAATCCCCTCCTGGTATCCGTCCGTTCCGGCGCCAGGGCATCCATGCCCGGCATGATGGACACCATCCTTAACCTCGGCCTCAATGAGGACGTGGTTGAAGTCCTCTCCGCCAAATCCGGCAATCCCCGCTGGGCCTGGGACTGCTATCGCCGCTTTATCCAGATGTATTCCGATGTTGTTATGGAAGTCGGCAAGAAGTATTTCGAAGAGCTCATCGACCAGATGAAGGCCAAAAAAGGCGTTAAGCTGGATGTTGAGCTGACGGCTGACGACCTTAAGGAGCTGGCTACCCAGTTCAAGGCTGAATATAAAGACAAGATCGGCAACGACTTCCCGTCCGACCCGAAGGAGCAGCTGGTAGGCGCCATCAAGGCCGTTTTCCGCTCCTGGGACAACCCCCGCGCCAACGTTTATCGCCGCGATAACGATATCCCCTATTCCTGGGGCACCGCTGTCAACGTACAGATGATGGCCTTCGGCAACATGGGCGACGACTGCGGTACCGGCGTTGCCTTTACCCGTGACCCGGCTACCGGCGAAAAGGGCCTGTTCGGCGAGTTCCTGACCAACGCTCAGGGCGAAGACGTTGTGGCCGGCGTTCGTACCCCCATGCACATCACCGAGATGGAGCAGAAGTTCCCGGCTGCCTTCGAGCAGTTCAAGCAGGTCTGCCAGACCCTGGAGACCCACTACAGGGATATGCAGGATATGGAATTTACCGTTGAGGCCGGCAAGCTTTACATGCTGCAGACCCGTAACGGCAAGAGGACCGCTCAGGCCGCCCTTAAGATCGCCTGCGACCTCGTGGACGAAGGCATGCGCACAGAGGAAGAAGCTGTCGCCATGATCGATCCGCGTAACCTGGATACCCTTCTTCATCCGCAGTTCGACCCGAAGGCCCTCAAGGCTGCCACGCCCATGGGCAAGGGCCTTGGCGCTTCTCCCGGCGCTGCCTGCGGCAAGATCGTGTTCTCCGCTGAGGATGCCGTTGCCTGGGCTGCCAGGGGCGAGAAGGTCGTCCTTGTCCGTCTTGAGACCTCTCCCGAGGATATCACCGGCATGAAGTCCGCTCAGGGCATCCTGACCGTCCGCGGCGGTATGACCAGCCACGCGGCCGTTGTTGCCCGTGGTATGGGCGAGTGCTGCGTTTCCGGCTGCGGCGACATTGCCATGGATGAAGAGAACAAGCGCTTCACCCTGGCCGGCAAGGAATTCCATGAAGGCGACTTCATCTCCCTGGACGGCACCACCGGCAATATCTACGACGGCATCATCCCGACCGTCGATGCCACCATCGCCGGCGAATTTGGCCGCATCATGGGCTGGGCTGACAAGTACCGCACCATGAAGGTCCGCACCAACGCCGATACTCCCGAGGATGCCAGGAAGGCCCGCGAGCTGGGCGCCGAGGGCATTGGCCTCTGCCGTACCGAGCATATGTTCTTCAGCGGCAACCGCATCGACGCTTTCCGCGAGATGATCTGCTCTGAGACCGTGGAAGAGAGAGAAGCTGCCCTTGCCAAGATCCTTCCGGAGCAGCAGGCTGACTTCGAGGCCCTCTATGAGGCCATGGAAGGCAATCCTGTCACCATCCGTTTCCTGGATCCGCCTCTTCATGAGTTTGTTCCCACCACTGAGGAAGAGATCAAGAAGCTGGCCGATGCCCAGGGCAAGACGGTTGAGCAGATCAAGGTCATCATTGACTCCCTGCATGAGTTCAACCCGATGATGGGCCATCGTGGCTGCCGTCTGGCCGTCACCTATCCCGAGATCGCCGCTATGCAGACCAAGGCTGTCATCCGCGCGGCTATCAACGTGAAGAAGGCTCATCCGGACTGGGATCTGTGCCCCGAGATCATGATCCCGCTCGTTGGCGAAGTCAAAGAGCTTAAGTATGTCAAGAAGACCGTCGTTGAGACCGCCGATGCCGAGATCACTGCCGCGGGCAGCGACATCAAGTACGAGGTCGGCACCATGATCGAGATCCCGAGAGCGGCCCTTACCGCCGACGCGATCGCCAAGGAAGCGGATTTCTTCTGCTTCGGCACCAACGACCTGACCCAGATGACCTACGGCTTCTCCCGCGACGACTCCGGCAAGTTCCTGAACGCCTACTATGACGCCAAGATCCTTGAAAACGATCCGTTTGCCAAGCTCGACCAGGTCGGCGTAGGCAAGCTTATGGAGATGGCTATTGCCCTCGGCAAGTCCGCCAACCCGAAGCTTCACTTCGGCATCTGCGGTGAGCACGGCGGAGATCCGACCTCTGTTGAATTCTGCAACAAGATCGGCCTCAACTACGTATCCTGCTCGCCCTTCCGCGTACCGATCGCCCGCCTTGCCGCCGCTCAGGCTGCCATCAGCCAGGCTAAGTAAGAGTTCTCTTTCCTTTGAATGTCCGCTTTCCTTCAAAAGGCGGCCGCTTACCGAGAGGAAAGTGGGCGGCATATTATTATCGCAGGGGCGGCGTAAGGAAGTATCTCGGCTTACGCCGAGCGCCGCCCCGCGGGCGAGTAGGAGGGGAAGTTTCCCCCTCCTACTCGATTAGATAGAGAGCAACTTCTGTAACGAATAGAAAAGATAAGCGTATCACTAGCATAGAAATAGTGATACGCTTATTTTTTGCTTTGAAGGAAGTAAGCAGGCGGGCTGCGATGTTTTACGCTTGTTATTGCAAAGATAGTGGAAATTATCGTGCGGTTTAATGCTAAAAATCATAAAAAATTCGTTGATTTTTACATGATGATATGCTACGCTATGGATAACATCGTTTAAGGAGGGACACTTATGTATCGGAAGATCATGCGCTATTTAGAAGCGTGGAAAGAAAGCGAATACCGCAAACCCCTGATCTTGCAAGGAGCAAGGCAGGTCGGCAAGACCTATTCCATTCTGGAGTTCGGGCGCACACACTATGAAAATGTGGCGTATTTTAATTTTGAAACCAATCCCAAGCTGAATGAAACCTTTGAGGAGAACATCAGTCCCGGCTATCTGATACCGATCTTGTCCCATATTGCCGGGCAGACCATTGTTCGGGAAAAGACGCTGATAGTCTTTGACGAGGTGCAGCTCTGCGAAAGAGCGTTGACCTGTCTGAAATATTTTTGCGAGGACGCTCCCGACTACCATATTATCGCGGCAGGCAGCTTACTCGGTGTTGCGGTCAATAGGGCAAAGTTCTCTTTTCCCGTGGGAAAGGTGGATATGAAGACCCTCTATCCTATGGATATGGAGGAATTTATGGCAGCTTTAGGCGAGGACGATCTGCTAGAGCAGATCAAAAAGAGCTTCCAGAACGATACGCCCTTGCCATCCGCTTTACATGATGCGGCAATGCAGCTTTACCGACAATATCTTGTGGTAGGCGGTATGCCGGAGTGCGTGATGCAGTTTGCCGAAACGAAGGATTATATCCTTGTCCGCCACACGCAGGACACCATTCTGGCCAGTTACCTGAACGATATGAGCAAGTACAATAATTTGAATGAGATCAAGAAAACAAGGCTTACTTATGACAACATCACCGTTCAGCTCTCTAAGAAGAATACTCGTTTTCAGTATAAGCTCATCAAGAAAGGCGGCCGCTCTTCGGAGTTTGAGAACGCTATTGAGTGGCTATGTCTGTCGGGCATCGCATCGCAGGTGTATAAAGTAGAACAGATTAAAAAGCCGCTTGAAAACTACCGTGACATTGACGCTTTCAAAATCTATATTTCGGATTTGGGCTTGCTTGCCGCCAAGAAGAATCTGGCCGCTAACGATGTCCTCTATATGGTGGAGGAGCTGAACGACTTTAAGGGCGGAATGGCGGAGAATTATGTCAATGTGCAGCTAACCATAAGCGGCTATCAAACCTATTATTGGGAGTCTGAACGTGGCGCTGAGATTGATTTTGTCATTCAGCGTGAAGGCAAACTGATACCCATTGAGGTCAAATCTGCAGACAACACCAGAGCCAAGAGCTTAAAGATCTATATGGAAACCTATAAGCCCGACTATGCGATCAAGCTCTCGGCCAAGAACTTTGGTTTTGAGGACGGGAAAAAGACGGTTCCTCTCTATGCCGCATTCTGCATCTAAATTTCTATATTCGCGATGCCGTTTTAAAGCTCGCACCGCGGGCGAGCAGGAGGGGAGTCTCCCCTCCTGCTCGATTTTTTATTATCGCAGGGGCAGCGTAAGGAAACTATCGCCTTGCGGCGAACGCTGTCCCGCGGGCGAGCAGGAGGGGTGCTCCCTCCTACTCGATTTATGGCAGGGCCGCCAATCGGAAATAGTCACCTGGCGGTGACGGGCGGCCCGCCGGGGGTAGAGGCGAGACAAGTCTCCCTCTACCCTAT
>CAMNNO010000035.1 GCA_946545475.1 uncultured Blautia sp. | reverse complement strand
GAGGGGGACGCGGGCCCCGCAACTCCGAGCGGCCCCCCCTCCCCTGCGCCTACCGCCAGGTAAACATAAAATACAAGGGTCAGAGGGAGCCATAGCCCCCTAAATCTCCCCCCTATTTAACCTCTGTAATGATATCCGCCAGAATCTGCGCACACGCCTCATACCCGATACGACCAGTATCGAGGCAAATATGATAATCCTTATAATCCCCAATCTCGTGAAGCGTATAAGTCTTATAATAATTTCTCCGGTTCCGGTCGCGCCGCTCCAAGTAGCGTTCCAGGTCCATGCTCCCATTCTCATTGAGCTCCGCGGCCCTTTTAAGGCGGTGGGCCTTATCAGCATACAGAAAGACATCGAAGGAGGGGATGCCCTCATCCCGGAGGATGATATTGGAGCAGCGCCCCACAATGATGCAGGGCTTTTTTGCCAGCTCCAGCACGGCCAGGCGCTGGGCCTGGTAAATAGCGTCGTAGGAATTATAGGACGCTGTCGTGCTGAAAAAGCGGTTGATGATGCTGGAGCCGCCGCTCAGATCCTCGCCCTCGCGGAGGATATCCTCCTCCGAGTAGCCGCTGATGCGTGAAGTGAGCTTGACAAAGTCAATGTCATAAAACTCAACGCCCAGCTTCTCCGAGAGGAGCCTGGCTACGCTCCGCCCGCCTGCGCCGTATTCACGGCTGATGGTGATGACCGGCATGTTTTCTTTATTCATATTGCTCTCCTATCCGGAGCCTGACGGGAACGGCAAAAGCCGGGAAGTTCCCGCCAGGCTCCTGTTTTATCGAAAACAAAGCTCTTCTGATGCGAAAGGACAACCCCTTTCTCCTGCCCGAACGCGGGATCAGGAGGCAGCGCCTGCCTTCTTTGCCTTTTTGTGAAGGATCTCTATGAGGAACACGGCAGCCGTGATCGCCGTTCCCAGGATATCCGTAAGGGACCCGGGATAGATCAGCATAAGGCCGGCCGCGATAAGGATAATGCGAAGGATCGGGCTGAGGCTTGACAGCATGTACCCTTCCAGGCCCGCCGCGATGGCATACATGCCGACGAGGCTGGTGATAATGATGATCACAAACTCGGCGGCGTTGGTGTCGATCAGCAGCATGGCCGGGTTAAGGCAGAACATGTACGGGATAAGGAAAGCCGCGATAGCCAGCTTTGAGGCGTTTAAAGCCGTCCGCATGGGGTCGGCCTTGGCGATGGCGCTGCCGGCGTAGGCCGCCAGGGCGACCGGGGGCGTGATGTCCGCCACGATGCCGAAGTAAAACACAAACATGCTGGCGCAGATGGTATTGAGCCCCATGCCCGTGGTCAGGATAGGCGCGCATGTCGTAGCCATGATGATGTAGGTGGCGGTCGTGGGCACGCCCATGCCCAGGACGATACAGCAGAGCATGGTCAGCACAAGGGCGATCATCAGCTGCCCGTGGGAGACGCTGACAATGGCGGAAATGAACACCTGCCCAAGGCCGGTCATGGTGACGACACCGGCAATGATGCCGGCAATGCCGCACGCCACGGCAATGCTGAGCGTATTGCGGGCGCCGGTCTCAAGGGCCGCCAGGAATTTCTTCGGGCTCATGCGGTGCTCCTTGTCAAACAGGCTCACCACAATGCAGAGGAGCGTCGCGATAATGGCGGCGCGGCTCATGGTATAGCCCGCAATGATCAGGTAGACCAGCACGACAAGGGGCGTGAGCAGATAGACTTTAGGCAGGATCTTTGACACCTTCGGAAGCTCTTCCCTGGGAATGCCCTTAAGGTCAAGCCGCCTTGCCCGCAGGTGCACCATGAGGAAGATGCCGACAAAGTAGAGGACGGCCGGAAGGATGGCCCGGACCACGATATCCTTGTAGGGCACGCCGACCATCTCGGCCATCAGGAAGGCGGCAGCCCCCATGATGGGCGGCATGATCTGCCCGCCCGTGGATGCGGCGGCCTCGACGGCTCCCGCAAACTCGCCGGGATAGCCCGTCTTTTTCATCATAGGGATGGTGACGGAGCCTGTGGTCACGGTGTTGCCGACAGAAGAGCCGGATACCATGCCGCACAGGGCCGACGAAATAACGGCGACCTTGGCCGGACCGCCGGAAGCCGACCCGGCAACGCAGTTGGCGCACTGGATAAAGAAATCCGCGATCCCCGTGGCCTCAAGGAAGGCGCCGAAAATGATGAACAGCACGATATATGTGCTGCACACGCCGATCGGCGTACCGATGATGCCGTTTGTGGTATAGAAAAGGTTGTAGATGACTTTTCTGAGGATCTTATAGGTCACGCCGCCGCTGCTGACAAAAGCATAGATGACAAAGCAGGAGGCCACCACGAGGATGGGAATGCCCGTCACCCTGCGGCAGCATTCCGCCAGGATGATGATGCCGACAACGCCAAGCCAGACCTCCACCTGGCTGATGCGGGTCGCGTGCTTGATGATGGCCTTGTTGTTGATGACAAAATAAAAGAAACTTCCTGCCCCGGCCGCCATCAGGAGGATGTCATAGAACGGGACATAATTAACTCTCTGGGGCTTCCGGCCGCTTTTTTTCGCCGGAAAGATGAGGAACACAAAGATGATGACCATGCCCAGGAAAAGGGGCCGGCGGATGCGCTCGTCCCAGACCACAAACAGGTTCATGTAGATCATGAAGAGCGAGAAGGCGGCCAGGAGGAGTTTTAGCACCACGGCCGGAACGCCCTCCCAGGGGCGCGTGTTGGACTCGCGGTCGTATTTCTTCATGATCTCGTCCACGTCGGCCATGGAGCCGGCCACATCCGAAGCTTTGGCCTTTGCCTCCTGGAGCGGGACTGTGCTTTGAGGTGTTGTTTTATTTAAATCAGCCATAATATCATGCCTCCATCTAAAAAGAAAAAGTCACGAAAAGAAAAAGTCACCATGGCACTTTTGCCGCAGAGGTCCCGAAGGCTTATCTCCTCTCCCGTGGGAAGCGTCAGGATGTGGTCCGAAACGGTTCCCACAAAATAGGTCAGCGGCTCTATCTTCCGGTCAAAGCCGGTGATGATCATGCTCCCGTCATCGCCGTAGGACAGGGTCTCATCCCCCTCAAGCTCCGTCTGCACGCCGGCGCCGAACCCATAATATATGGTCTTGACAACATAAATGCCGTCATCCCGGATCTCGTAAAAATCCGTCACCGGGCTTTTGTTGACAGAGTGGATGAAACCGATACTGAAAATATCGCCCTTCTTTACCGGAAAGGAGGCGTATTCCTCCTCTGTACGGGGATCGGTAAGGATAAGGCGCCCAGCTGCCTTCGGACAACAGAAAAAAGCGGCAGCCAGACATAAGATTACCAGTATGCTGGCTGCCGCAAGGGAGCAGGAATGCTTTAAGTTATTCGACTGTGATATTCTGCTCTTCATAGTACCTGACTGCGCCCGGATGGAAGGGAACGCTGATGCCCTTAACCGCATCCTCAAGGTTCAGGAACTCAAATTTGGCATGGCCGGCGACAAGGCTTTCCTTGTTGTCAAACATGGCTTTGACGAAATTGTAGATGATGTCGTCTTCCACATCCGTGGAGGCGATGATCGTGGCCCGGACGGAAACGGTGGTCGCGTCCTCATCTACGCCCTTGTAGGTGCCGGCGGGAATGACGGTCTTGGTGTAGAAGCCGTAATTATCCTGGAGAAGACCGATATGCTCGTCATCCAGCTCGACAAGGTGGACATCCTTTACGGTCGCCAGGTCGACAACAGCCGTGGTGGGCGCGCCGGCTACGATGAAGGCGGCATCGATCTTGCCGTCTTTCAGGTTGTCGGCGGAGTCGCCGAAGGAAGCGTTGGTGACTTTGATATCGTCAAAAGAAAGGCCGTAGGCTTCCAGGATCTGCTTGGCGTTAAACTCGACGCCGGAGCCGGCATCGCCGACGGAAACGGCTTTGCCCTTGAGGTCGGCGACGCTCTTTATGGAGTCGTCGCAGGTGATGATCTGCACGGTCTCGTCATAGAGGCCGAGGACCGCGGCGAAGGTGTCATAGGGTTCCTCGTCGTCAAAGAGGTCGGTGCCGGTGTAGGCATAGTACATGACATCGTTCTGGACAATGCCGAGGGCGGCATCGCCGTCATCAATGATCTGGATGTTGGCCTTGGAAGCGCCGGTGGATGTCACCGTGATATTGGCGTCCTCCATCAGGGGGCTGAGGACGGTAGCCAGAACGCCGCCAATCGCGTAGTAGGTGCCTGTGGTGCCGCCGGAGGCGAAGACCAGGTTTTCAGCCGCGCTGGCGGAGAAGCTGGTCATGGAAAGAGCCATCATGCCGGCAAGGGCTGCCGCGAAGAATCTTTTTTTCATGAGTAGAACCTCCATAAATAAAATTCTGTAACGCATTTACGATACATCACGTTACCACATCATAGTACTAGCAAAAAGGGGAAAAGTCAAGCCCCCTTTAACTCCCTTATCTTATCCTTAGCGCCCGCTTTTGGCGCCCATGTCTTTGAGGGCCTGTTTTCTCTGGTACATTTTTTCGTCGGCGCGGGCGAAGACGGCGTGGTAGCTGGTGTCGGTTCCTGGGATGTAGTCGGATATGCCGGCGGCTACGATGGCGTTATCGGTGCCGAGGTTGGCCTCCACTTTTTTATGGAAATCGGCCATGAGCTCGTCGCGGCTTTCGTAATCGCGGCCGATCGTGATGGCGACAAACTCATCCCCGCCGACCCGGAAGACCGGGCTGTGGGCGAACTCCTCGCAGATCATGGCGCAGGCCTGGCGGATATAGTCATCTCCCGCTTTGTGGCCGTAGGTATCGTTGATATATTTCAGGCCATTGACATCGCAGACGACAACCGCAAACGCCTTCATGGTGCCTTCGCTGATCTGCTGGTCTATCTCCTTCTCTTTATTGATATGCGCGTACTTGCTCTTAACGCCGGTCATGGCATCCCGGTTGGCGATGGCCTCGCTCTCCTTGGTCCGGCTGCGCATGTAGGAATAATTGGCTACGATGATAAACAGGGCAAAGGCGAACATGGCCGTCGCCATCAGGATGGTGCGCGAATCCGATTCCTCCAGCGTCCGGATCTGCTCTTCAATAAAGGCCTCGTCGGCCTGTCGCCTTTCCGAGCCATCGGCTGTTTCGGCATAATAAGACTGGATGTTGCTGATCATCCGGTTGTTGGAATCGATCATGGACTGGCGCATCCAGATCAGCGAGATAAATAAAACCAGGGCCAGGAGGGCTATCCAGACAATGATGGATTGCCCGAAGCGCTTCTTTTCATCCATACGGAGGATGAGCCGGAAAAACAGGAAGCCAAGAACGCTCCACACAACAAACAGAAAATAGGTTTCCGTTGCCATGGACCCGGCATGGACCAGGTCGGGCAGAAGCGTGTATAGCAGAAAGGCGGTCATGATGACAAGGCCGGCCGTTCCGGCGAACGCCTCCTTCCGGTCCCCGCGGGCGATGGCAAGCTTCCGGGCGGAGGCGGACACATAGCCGTAGGTAAGGGTAGCCCCAAGCGTCGTCACATCCACGATCCAGCCGATGGGCGTCCGGCCGAGCAGGGGGATGAAGGCGGATATCGCCGCTATCAGCATGATGGCGTTGGCCGGGATATTTTTGTCATTCAGCTTTCCAAGCCTCTCCGGAAGGATGTGCTCCCGGCCAAGAGCATATATCAGGCGGCTCAGCGCGGTCAGGTTGCCGACAAGGCTGGTCAGGATAAGGGCCAGCAGGGAAAGGATAAGGATGGACACACCGGCATTCCCCATATGGGCGTAGGCCGCGTAAAAGGGCGGGAGGGCTTCCAGGCCGCTGAGGCTATCGAGGTCCCGGATATAGGAAAGCCAGCTGTCGTACTGCGGCGGGTAGGCCGTCACAGAAAGAAGGATGATGAATATGTAGAGGAGGGCGGTGACAATGACGGCCCATACCAGGATAGATAAGCCTTTTTTGGGCCTGAACCGATACTCCTCCGTCACATGGGAGATATTTTCAAAGCCGATGAAGGCCCAGGGCGAGATCACAGCTATTTTTACGATCTGCCCGAGAACCGCCTTATCCGGGACAAAAGCCGGCGACATGGGCGTCTGATGGCAGAAAAGCGCCCCGATAAAGACGATGGTGATCCCGGCGGCAAACAAAAAGACCAGGGCGGCCATGAGCCGGAAAGAAGCCTTCTTATGCCGTGCACAGAGAATGGCCGTCAGGATAACGGCAGCGGAGGAGAGCAGGATCTCCCCGACATAGACATCATAGCCAAGCAGCGTATAGAGTTTTCCCACCCGGAAGATCCCGCCCAGAAAGTAGCGGGCAAAAAGGGGCAGGGATGTGGCGTTGGCCCAGAATACGGCCATATATGTCAGGGCGAGGAACCAGGCCGCCAGGAAACCGTGATCCCAGCCGAAGGCTTCCTTGACATAGGTAAAGGCGCCGCCCGCGTCCGGGTAGCTCTCCATCAGATAAGCGTAGCTCCTGCTGATGGCCAGCATGATCACGGAAGCGGCCAGGATGCCCAAAACGCTCCCGGCAGGGCCGGAGTTTGCCAGGTAGGTGTTGGTGGTCACAACCAGGGAGCCCCAGCCAAGGCTGGTTCCCAAGGCAAAAGAAAAAGCCCCTGTGGAAGATAGATTTTTTGATAATTTCTGTGATTGTCCCTGCATGATCTTTTCATCCCTTAATCTTAACGGACAAAACTATTACATTTTCATTCGTTTCCTGCGCCGGATATTCTTCGGAATGATACACTTACCCGGGCTTTATTATCATTTTTGAATATTGCTATAAGAAGAATGCCGATGGCATTCTTCCAGTACTTCTAGTATATCAGGCTTTGGAAAATTTGTCTTTACTTTTTTGCTATTTTCGTTTAAAAAGCGTTCTCCCAGTCCGTGATGACCTTAAGGACCTCCTCCTCGTTCAGCGCGCCGACATACCCGCCAAGGAACTCGGCTTTCTTCCTGAGCGTCCGGGAATGGCGGCTGATCAGTATGCGGCACTTGTACTTGGCATTTTTGGCTTCCTGGATCAGGTTCTCGCCGGCGCTGTTGCCGTCGAAGGCCAGGAGAAGGGAGTTTCTGCGCTTAAACACTTCATAGGCGATGCTCTTATAAATACCCATGGCTTCCGATTCGATGGATACCCGGATCAGCGCGCCGCTCTCCTGCAGCTTTTTGATGCCGGAGCTGCCAAGCAGGGCCGGGACAAAGGCATATACGCCAAAGCGCCCCCTGTTCTGCTCGATCAGGTATTTCTCATATCCGCTGATCCTGTGGCCGACAACAAAAAACATCTTTTCCGGGTCGCCAAGGGAGAGGAGGCGGTCGATGATATTCATGCCCTCTTCCCTCAGCGCTGTCGTGCGGCTGTCGTTATTAAAGCTTCCCCCGCAGACCACCACGGGATACTTGTCTTCCGGAAGTTCAAAGATCCGATCCGCGAGGGCGGCAGCGACATTTTTCCGGTTATCCCGGCTGTTCATCTCAATCCCGGCGCGGGAGCTCTCCTCGATCTTTTTCTGATAAAAGGCCTCGACGGTCCCCTTCCAGTTCATAAGCTCCAGCTCTTTTTTGTACTGGTAGCTCTTCTCGGCAACGTCCGCCATGCCGGCTAGGCGCACCTCCTCCTCGCAGGAGCGCATAAAAAGCTGGTCCTCAAAGGATAGGCCGAGCATCTTTTCCAGCGACAGCTGCTCGTCGATGGAATCCGTGCCGTAAAGGGCCCCGCCGTCCGTGCCCTGGACGCACCGGACGCCGGCCTTTAAATACTGGCGCAGGGGATGGTTATCCATCTGGCTCAGGTTATTGAGCCGCACATTGGATGTGATCTGGAATTCCAGCACGGCGCCCGACTCCTTAAGGGCGCGGATGAGGGCTTTTCCCTTTGATGTCCGAAGCGGCGGCGTATAAAGGCCGTGCCCCAGGCGGATATGCGGCATCGCCTGCCCCTCGGACAGGGATTCCTTGACAAGGCGTATGCTCGCTTCCACATTGTCCCGGAGGCTGTCATTTTCCCCCGCATGGATGCGCACCGTAAAGCCGGGATAGCGCCCGGCTATCCGGACGATCTCCCGGATCACCGGGGCAAGGTCCGTGATGGGGTTGATCTCCTCCCCGATAATGTCGCTTCCGGCCACATAAGGGTCCCCGGCCACGGCGGAGAGCACCTCCAGGTTTTCCTTAAAGTAATCCGCGCTCATGGTCTTGTGCCGGATGATGGTCAGGGGTATCCGGCGGATCCCGGCCAGGAAGCGTATCATCACGCCGGTTTCCCGGTATATAGCGTCCATGCACTCGTGGATCTGGGACAGCAGGGCGGGCGCGGCGTCTTTTTTGACCAGGCCCGTATCCGAGATCTCCACATAGGTGATCCCCTGCTCGGCGTAGCTGCGGGCGATCCACAGGAGCTTATCCTGGAAAAGGGTGTTGTGGCGGTAGGCCGGGTTTTCCCTGTCTTTCAGCATCTGCAGCACCAGGGCGCGGATGTCGCTGTCGGGAATGTTCCGGACGGCCTCCATCAGGTGAAAGGCCGCCATTTTTCCCCTGTCGTCCTTCACCCCGATCCGCTCGTCGTCGCTGACGCCCTTCGTCAGCACGTAGCGGTACAGGTAAACCTTCTCAAGGTTCGTGAAAACGGCCTGTCCATCCTTCATGATCGCCAGGGAGCTGCGGATGCGGGCAATGTTTTCCGCAGCATCGGCGGGGTTCTTGAGTATCAGGTCGGCAAAATTCAGGAAGGTATTGTCGTCGATCTTGCGGGTCATGTATTTGCCGGTCAGGGGAAGGGCGCGGTACTTTTCCTCGGCCGCCATCCGGCGCCTTCCCACCTTCTCCTCCTGCTCGGGGGTAAGGCGGAGGCCAAGCTTTTTGATATAATATAAGGGGTAGCGGAGCTCATGGGCGATGCCGAGCGCGATCAGGATATCCGGGCGCAGGTTGGCGTTCATGTGGGTGTGCAGGTCCGTCCGGAACTTGCATTCGCTTCGGATATAGGTCTTGACGATCGTCTCCCTCTCGTCTATCCGGTAATCCTTGGTCTGGCTCATGAGCGTTTTGGAGATGGCCGGGATATAGGCCTTCATCTCCATCGTGCCGTCCGGGTAGATGTTAGCCGTCTTTGTGCCGCCGAGCCGGAAAATGTAGACGGGTTTGTTATACCTGTCAATATAGCATGGCACCTTCCCGCAGATGACCTTAAGGCCGCTCTCGTCAAAGGACACCGGCAGGCCGCAGACCCTGGACAGGTTGGTGATCAGGTTCCCGGTGTGATGGTTAGGGGTCCGGAGGATATAGCTGAGCTCTTCCCCTTCTTTATAAAGATCGACGATGATATCCTTTTCTTTATCCAGATAAAAACGCCCGAACCAGATCATGGCGCACCTCCTCATATTTTATACTCGCGAACAAATTTATAGTAAACGACAAAAGTAACTTTACTTTTGTCGTTTCCTGCGCCGGATTTGCGCCGCTGTAAGCGGCATATTTCCTATGCAAATCCGTGCGCATCTGCCGGAGGCTTATAGTGAACATCAGATTTTTTCTGACGTCCCGTCTCACGCCAGGGGATGTCGCCAAGGACCAGGTCGTAGCCGATAGATAGCAGGATAATGGCGCTGGTGGGCGCGGAGACAAAGTCCGTGCATGCGTTGATTTCTCTGTCACGTCAATCCCTCATGCCTTTTCGATCAGGCAGGTGTGCCTGCCAGTCCTCTCATCATAGCTGATCCCGACAAGGAGGATATTTCCGGCATAGGGTTTCAGTTTCGCCGTGTATTGCTTCTCTCTTATCTGTGAAATGGCACCTCCCGCTGTTTTGTTCCATTTCAGTTCAACAACCATTGCGGGCAGTCTGGACAGCGGGGTGGGAAGAAAAGCCACATCAGCTATCCCTTTTCCGGATGGCATCTCCTCCACCTGCATATACTGTCCAATTGCGGAAATATAGGCGTACTTAACCACCGCGCGCAGGGCCTGCTCATTATTATAGAACTGCGGAGCATAGTTTTCTCCTCTGATCTCTTCCAGCGCTGCCGCCACAGCTTCCCCGTCACCCCGGACGGTATCCGCCATGAGCTTTCGGGAACGGCTCAGCAGTTTTTTCCAGCTCTCTCCAACCTGATCGTTGCACAGGAAATGCCGAAATTCATCCCTGACCTCCTCGTTAGGGATATGCGCGGCTTTCTTTGCGGCATCGTATGTCAGATAGCCCAGGTGGACCAGAAGCGTCAACACATCATCCCTTGTCCGGAACCGCTCAAAGTCATTCTGAAAGCGAGAAGTGCTGATCTCGATTTCTGCTCCGCCTATAAGCTGCGCGACCGTCTCCTGCAGGCCATCGAAGTCCATATTAATGTAGTCTGTCATGGCTTCCGCGGCCGAGGTTGTATTCCAGAATGACCGGCAGGCCTTCTCACGGCATGCGCTCATCACCGAATAGGGATTGTAAACCGCGTGCTCCCCGGCCAGCTCGTATCCGTCGTACCAGGCTTTTACCATATCAAAATCTATTTGGTTCTTTTTGCAGAGACGCTTCACCTGCGTTTCGGAAAAGCCGGTAAACCTGGCAAACTCCCCCGGATAGAGCATCGAATACTCCTCGAAATCCGAGATCGCCGACTGTGACCCGTCTTTCTTGATCGGCAGAATGCCTGTCATGTAAGCCGCCGCCACCGCCTTGGGGGTAAAGCTTGTATTCTTGAACCAGCCTCTCAGCAGATTCAAATATGCTGTTTGAGCGGCTTCATCATCCTTCGCCTCGCGGATCATGGCATCCCATTCATCAATGATAAAGATAAACGGCTTTCCATCTGGTTTTTCAGCTGCACATAGCAGTTCCTCATTTAGCGTTTTTCGTGCCGGCAGGTTCGGATACTCTCTCATGAGGTCTTCACGCAGAGCCTCTATGATCATTTGCGGCACTTCGCCCAAAGGCCTGTGACAAACTTTCGCCTCAGATAAAAAACTCGTCATATCCAGGCAGATAACATTATACTTGTTCAGATGCTCCTCATAAGCTTTTGTTCTGGATATGGTCTTCTTATCAAACAGGGTATGTGAATCGCAGGAACGATCATAATAGGCTGTCAGCATCTTTGCAGCATAGGATTTTCCGAAACGGCGCGGCCTGCTGATGCAGAGGAGGCTCTGTGCTCCTCCGACCCTGTCGTTGACCAGCCTGATTAATCCTGTCATATCGACGTAATCCGGACCTGATATCCGCCGGAATGCCTGATTGCCAGGATTGACATATGTCCCCATGTTTCCGCCTCCCCTATACTCGCGAACACAATAAAATAACACTTTTTATACTAGTACTTCTAGTATAGCTATCGTAAGCCCTATTGTAAGGCCAGGAGTCCAAATAGTCAAGCAACAGAAGAAAGGGGAGCGGTTCTCAAAGAGAACCGCTCCCCTTTCTTCCTGATCAATTTATAAGGATATCTTCGATCCTTCCCCCATCCATTTTGTAGGCCGCGTCAGCAATCTTTAAAGCTTCACTTTCGTGCGTAGCCAGAAAAACGGCCTTTCCCTGTTCTTTAGCCGCCTTAAGGAGGATATCTAAGACAATGGCCGTGTTTTCGTCGTCCAGGTCGCCGGTCGGCTCGTCGCAGAGGAGTATGGGCGTGTCCTGGCAGAGTGAGCGGGCTATGGCGGCGCGGCGGAGCTCTCCGCCGGATAGGCCCCTTGGAAAAGCATCCTTAAGGTGCCCTATGCCCAGGGCCTGCATGAAGGTCCTGGCTGCCTCTTCGCTCCCGACGCGGCCATAGAGCCTGGCGGGCAGGAGGATGTTTTCCATGACGGTCAGCGTATCCAGGAGGCTCCTGGCCTGGGGAACGACCGCCAGAAAGCGGTTGCGTTTTTCGGATAGCTCCTTATCCGGCAGGGCATAGATATCCGTCCCGTCCAGAAGGACCCGGCCTTCTGTCGGGGCAAGGAGGCCGGAAAGCATATGAAGAAGCGTCGTCTTCCCGCTGCCGGAGCGGCCCATCAGCACACTGACGGTCCCGGGGGCCAGAGTCAGGGACAGTTCTTTGACGGCCTCAAAATAGTTGGCTTCTCCTCTGTTCTGGAAATAGCGCTTTTTTATGTTTTCTGCCTTGAGCATGATCTTACGCCCCCTCTCTTAGCGTTGTTCCCGGGTCTGTCCGGCACAGGGCCCATGCGGCAAAATAGCTGGAAGCCATGCCGGCCATGACGGTAAGCGCAAGGGATAGCGCGGCAAGGCAGACATTGGCCAGAGGGGAAAGGCTTAAATAGGGCAGGGCGAGGCGCTGCTCGATCAGGGTGGTAAACGGAAAGACAGCCAGTGAGGCAAGGCCGATGCCGGCAATTCCCCCAAAAAGGCTGGACAGGGCCGTTTCGGCCAGGACCATGGCGCACAGCTTCCTTCTGGACATCCCAAGGAGTCTAAGGACCGCAAATTCCCTCCGGCGCTCCCGGATCATCATGGCAAAGACAATGAGCAGGATGAGAAAAGCCATCACCCAGACAGCGCCGATCAGAATGCCCACGGTGTGCGAAATGCCATGCAGGCTGTCGGAAACCTGTGTCAGCATGTTTTTGGTTCGAATCGCCGTGGCCTTCCGGACATGGCCGTTCAGCTTATTGTTGACCAGGCCGACATCGTACCCGTCCCTGACCTTGACATAGACCGCGGATATGGTTTCCCCGCTGTCCTCAGAGGTGAGCTTGTGGCTGATGCCCTTCTCTTCTGCCGCGGCCAGAAGGATATCCATGGTGTCCAGCGTGCAGTAGACCGCCGTATCGAGCCCCGTTCCGGTGGGCGCCAGCCGTGCGGCCACATGGCAGCTCTGGTCATAGATCTTTAGGTTCTCTCCTAGTGCACGCAGGGGCTTAAAAACGTGCGGCTGCCGATGGACAGGATCAGCGAAAAAGCGAAAGTGACAAGAGCCGGTATTGAAGGTCGCATTTTCATAATGTTTTCCCGAAATCCTCGTTGATGACTTCCCTGGCGACGCGGCCGTGCTCCAGGACGATGGTGCGCTGGGCGGCAGCGGCCACCTCCTGGTCGTGGGTGACCACGATGAGGGTGGTGCCTTCCTTATGCAGCTGGGCAAACAGGTCGAGGACAATGTTTTCATTGGCTTCGTCCAGGTTTCCGGTGGGCTCGTCCGCCAGGATGAGCTCCGGATGGTTGATAAGGGCACGGGCCACGCAGACGCGCTGCTGCTCGCCGCCGGAAAGCTGGCTGGGAAGATGGCGGGCCCGGTCACGTAAGCCTACCCGCCCAAGGGCTTCAAGGGCTTCCTCCTCATCCGGCAGGGAATGGTAATACTGGGAAACCATGATGTTTTCCACTGCCGTCAGATGCGGGACCATGTGGAACTGCTGGAAGATAAGGCCGATCTTGTCCCGCCGGATGTCCGTCAGATGGCGGCTGCTCTCCTTGGAAATATCGACGCCGTCCAGCAGCACCTCGCCCTTTGTCGGCTTATCCATGCAGCCGATGATGTTCATCATCGTCGACTTGCCGCTGCCGGAAGGCCCCATGATGGCTACCCATTCGCCCTCATCCACATGCAGGCTCACATTATCCAGGGCTTTCAGATCGCCATAGATCTTCGAAACGCTTTTCAGCTCCAAAAGACTCATTGAAAATTACTCTCCTCTCGAATTTATTCTTTCGAATCTACTCTCCTTTGAGAACCAGGGCAGGATCAATGGCGATCGCCCGCTTGATGGGCAGCAGGCAGCTTGCGGCCGCCACCGCCATGGAAACAAGGATGGCCGCCGGCAAAAGGAGCGGCTGGAAGGAAATCGAAGATCCGAACACGTTGACGCTGACGACCTGGGCAAAGGCGAACCCGAGGATGGCGCCCATGATGCCGCCAAGGAGCCCGAGAAACAGGGCTTCTCCCATAAACTCCGCCCGTATGGACTCATCGGAGGCGCCAAGGGCTTTCCGAAGGCCTATCTCCCTGCGGCGCTCCGAGACGACCGCCATCATGGTCGTCGAGACGCAGATCATGGTCAGCAGCAGCACGACCGCTGTCACCAGAAAGACCAGGGCCTGGAGCTTTGAGAGGACAGCGGCCTCCGAGCGCGCCACCCTCTTGACCAAACGGGCCTTTGCAACCGGGCTGTTCTCTTCTATCTGTTCCACATAGGACGAGAGCTTATCCGCGCTGGCTGATATGCTGAGCTCCGCCACGTCGATCTTATTCTCGCCGGTAATGGCGATCATATCGTCGAGGGACATAAACACATAACCCTCTTCCTCTCCGCCGGTCGTCAGGATACCCGTCACCGTATAGGTCACGCTCCTGGGCTGGGTGGGGACGCTGGTGCGCCTGGCCTGGTTTAAAGCCGTAACGACGGCGGTCGAGGTGATCGTGGCTCCCGTCAGGGCATCCACATCCTCGCCGAGGGTGAGGGGAACGGATTTCCCGATAAACTGGGCCTCAAAATCCTCATTCTCCATGACCTGGCCGCCGTACTGCGGCGTCTGGGTCGTCGCGTCGATGGCGATGGACGTGATCTTCGCCTGATCGTCAATGGCTGCCGTCACATAAACCAGGGCTCCGTTAAAGCCTTCGGCGCTGCCGCTCAAAAAGTCTCCGGAGGCTGCCGCGTCTTCATCCGTTTCCTCGCGGATGGGCGGCTGATAGGTCAGCTCTATGGAGGAACCCGTCTTAAGGCCTATGGTCTCGGCGATCTCCTTGCCCACAAGTATCTCCCGGATGCTTGCCGGGTAGGAACCCTCCACGCTAAAGTAGGGGCTTGTCCGGATGATCTGGTTAAAGTCCGTTCCCGCCGCCGTAAAGGACTGCTGGCGGGTCATCATGTCCAGGCGGACATACCGGTAGGGGGCGCTCCCCACGATCTCCTCCGGCGGCACAGAAGACAGCGATTCATTAAGCGCCTTCGTGGTCAGCGTCTGGCCGTCCTTGGGCAAAATAAGGACATTGGCGCCATAGGAGCGGAACTGGGCGCCCATCTGCCTGGGCACGTCGATATATATCGTCACAAGCCCGGCCAGTATGGTCGCGCCGATGCCGATGGAGAAAAGGGCGATGATCATTCGGGAGCGGCGCCGAAGGAGCGATGAGGTGATCATCCTGAGAAACATTTTCCGTTTTGTCATGGTATGCTTTTGTGTGCTTCTGTTTGCCATGTCAGCGCCCTCCATGAAGAACTTCCGCCGGGCGCAGGCGAAGCACCATGCGGATGGCGGGAAGGCTTCCGGCCAGCGTGACCAGGGCGATAAGGCCTGCCACGATGGGAACGACCCGCGCCTTCATCTCAATGGCGGACCCAAAGACACTGTGCCCGATAAGCTGGGCAAAGCCGAAGCCCATAATATAGCCCACGGCAAAGCCCGCCAGGGCCGTGATCAGGATCTGCGCCATCACAACGCCGGTAATGGAATAATCCCTGGCCCCGATGGCTTTTAAAAGGCCGATCTCCTGGGAGCGCTCCATAATTGAGGCGGTCACCAGGTTGGAGATGCCAAGGGCCGAGCCGATCAGGCTCAGGATAGTGATAAGGACCATCAGGAGCTGGGTCTTATCCAGGATGTTTCCCTCACTCTCCGCCACCTGGCGGACAGCGCTGGCCACGGACCCCGTGATGACCTCCTGGATCTGGTAGCAGATGGCGCTGACATAGGCTGTGCAGTACCAGGTCTCATAATCCCGGCTGCTGAGCGCTGCCGGATTCCTGGCCGCCCGGCGGGCCAGCTCGTTATCCGGGGTCGTCAGGGCGGAAACCTCTATGGACGATACCTTGTTTTCCCGGTCCGTCAGCTCCTGGACAAGGTCTAAGGGGGCGTAGAGCTGTTCATCCTCGTCCCCGCCGGCGTCAAAGATCCCGGCGATCGTCACTTCCCTGGTCCCATGGCTGCCCGAAAGCAACACCGTGTCGCCCACCTGCCAGCCCATGCTCTGGGCCAGAAGGGTCCCGGCCATAACCTCTCTCTCGGCCCCTTCTTCCTTTTCATCCAGCCACTTTCCGTCCACAATATCCCACCAGGAGCGCATGCCGGTGATGCCGGCATCCAGGCTTTCGCCCGTCGGCAGGTCGAGGTGGTGGCCGAACCATGTTCCGTTGATCTTAACTGTGCTGTTGTCCGGGAGCGTAACGCGGGCATCCAGAAACGGCGTAAAATCCACAATGTTAAAGGCCCAGAAGATCGTCTTAAGCTTCCCGAGCTCATCTTCCCGGAGGTAGGCCGTATTCAGCTCCTCCTCTCCGCCCACATCGTAAATATCGGAAAGGAGCGAGGAATCCTTGGGCTTTACGGTGATATTGGCCCCGTAGTTTTTCAATTCCTTATTGACCTTGTCGCCCACGTCCCACATAACATTCAGCATGGCCGTAGCCAGGGAAGCTCCCAGGGCGATGGTAAAAGCGATGAGCAGCATCTTTCCCCGCTGATGGAAAAGCACGCCGCGTATCATGCGAAAAAGCATTTTTTTCTCCTTTTTGTCAGAACGGTTTTACCGAAATTCTTTTTCACCGGCCAGGATATCCGAGAGGGCAAAAACAAGGTTTCCCTCGCTCACGGAATAGGGAAGGGGGATGGGGTTGCATCCGCCCTTGAAGCCGATGGTATTGATGTTCATGACGACATCGCACCGCTTGCAGATGACCTGGCCGTTGCGCTCGAAGTACCCGGCGTTGCCGCAGACCTCGCAGGCGTCCAGCCCCACGCCGAAGCTGGCGGAGCCCGGTTTTTTCACGACGATCCAGCGCACATCCACATTCTTTTCCGTCCGGTACTCAAAGCGGTGAAGATGTCCGTCGCTGACGTTTTCCACGGGGATCAGGATGCTCTCCCCCTCCACGGTATAGGTCTCCGGGGCCGACAGCTCAATGACCCTTGTGTCGTAAGCCTTGACGGCGGTCATGATGACCACGCACAGGGCAACGCAGGAAAGGGCCGCGGAGGATATCCGGCGGCGTGACCGGTTCCTGGCCATGAGCTTTCGCTTTTGGGCAGAATTGCTGTAAGGCTCCTTGATGTGAAGGCTCTGAGCAAAAAAGATCACGCAGAACAGCGCGGCCAGGACAGCCACGATCCAGATAAACAGCATGGCGTTTTTGGCGGTGAACATCATAAGGCTGCCGATCCAGCCATAGGCGGCATCATCATATTTTATCGGCCATTTCAGCCATTTCGCGCGGTTGACCCATGGCACAAAAAAGCGGCCGAAGCAGTAAATGCCGTGGCAGAGGATGCCAGTATTCAGGCACAGGGGGACGATGGCATAGGGCCGGATATCCCGGGCGCACCGGCTGAGCAGCAGCGAATAGACAAGCAGGATGAGGAATCCCAGGAGCCAGCCGGAAAGGCGGACCATATAATACTGGGACAGATAGCCGTTTCCCATCGTGTTGAAGCTGAAAGGATACAGAAGAACGCCCGGAAGGGTGTAAAAGATCTGTATAGCCGAAAAAGCCCCGCCGGATACGCAGAGCAGGAGCTGGATGGGCGATATCTTCTTCTCCTTCGGAGAAGGCGCCCCCCGGCCAGGCAGGGAAACGATGGCTTCCTTCCTGCCGCCTATAAGGGTAAATACGAAAAATAAAAGGGCCGAAATGATCAGAGCGGCGTAAATGTAATGATTCCAATGGCTGGAAATGATCTTATTGGTGTTATATTTGACGGCTGCCAGAATAACCGAGGAAACACATCCCAGGGCGAGGAACGCGCCATCGATCCTCTGCCCGGTTTTGCCGCAGACGCGGCAAAGCATCCGGTACATCAGGGATGCAAAGGTCACTGTCAGGAACAGGTCCTGGGTAACCATCCATACATACTTCAGCACAATTTTTATCCTCCTGTTCGCAGGCATCATTTTCGTTACTATTCACGGCTTTGCGATAACGCACGTATGCAGGCAGGCCATCCCCCGCGGATGGCCTGCCTGCATATTTATACTCGCGAGCAAATGTAATTGCCGACTGCAATTTTTCGTCGCGGTATATGCAGTTACGCTGGAATAATTGCCTCCGGCAATTGTTAAGTGTAACTAGTATACCTGCCTTTTACGGCTAAAAACAGCCGGTTTATTACCATTCCTTGACAAACTTCCAGCCGGTCCAGGTAGCTTCAAGGGGCTCATCCCAGAAGCTGTCGGCTTCAACGCCGGTCTCGGAATCTACATGCAGGAGGTAGCCGTTCTCGGCCGGGCTCTTGATGTAAAGGGTGATGGTATATTCGCCTTCGGCCAGCGGAATGTTGTTTCCGTAATGGGGGCCATCGGAAGCGGCCATGGGCATCATGGAACCGGAATAGACTTCCTTGCCGTCCAGGTCCTTGATGACAAAGTCGATGCTGAGATAGGGAACCCAGCCGTCAACCGGGAAGGAATACGGATTTTCGTTAGCGGTCAGGTCAACCTCGATGTGGAGGTCGGAGCCTTCCTTCGGGGTGGCATTCTCAACGGGAGCCATGTCGACCGGCTGGAAATAGACCATGCTCATGGTCATAAAGCCGACTTCCTGTTCGCCTTCAACGCCCAGCTCATATTCATCAAATCCGGCTTCTTCTCCGGCGAAAGCGATGGAAGCTGTGCCAAGGACCATGCTGGCTGCAAGCATAAGAGCAAATAATTTCTTCATTTCATATCCTCCTTAATGAGTATGAATAATAACATTTATAGCCAATGCCGCCCTGCGCGGGGCTAGTGCGGCAAGGGATACCGTTTTTATACTCGTGATCGAACTTATACTCGCGAACGAATTTAACTGCCAATTGCAGTTTTACGCCGCGGTATATGCAGTTACACTAAAATAATTGCCTGCGGCAATTATTAAGTGTAACTAGTATAACTGCCGATTGCAGTTTTATGCCGCGGTATATGCAGTTACACTAGAATCAGGCGCCGGCTTTTGCGTACTGCGCTTTCAGAGCGTCGAGCTTGCCGCGGTAGTGGGCCATCAGGAAGGTGACAAGAAGGATGATGGCCAGGATAAGCTGCGGGATCAGGGTTTCCAGATACGGATAGACGCCGAATATCTGGATGACATCGTTTTCCGGGATGCCCGGCACCCGGAGCGACAGGTCAAAGAGGTTGCCCTCCGCCAGCTCCTTGATGCCGCTCCCCAGGAAGGAGACGCACATGATCGCCATAAGGATGGAGGTCGCCGTAAAGAATATCTTGATGGGCAGGCGGATGGAAAGCTTGGTGATGGCCAGGTAGACAAATACCAGGACAAGGCATCCGGCCCCGAAGCCGGCCAGTACCATGCCGGGATTTCCCTCGCTCAGCATGGGCTGGTAGAACAGCACCACCTCGGCGCCTTCGCGGAAGACGCTTAAGAAAGCGGTAAAGGCCAGGGCGAAGGCGCTCCCCTGCTCCACCGAGCTCTGCACCTTGCCGTCGATATAGCGGCTCCAGGAGGCGGCTTCTGCCTTGGAGATCATCCAGTTGCTGACATAGAAGAGGACGCATACGGCAATGAGAGCTGTGATGCCTTCAATGACCTCCTGGCTCTGCCCGGCTCCCGTCCAGGCCGCCTTGAGGGCGCCAAGGGCCGCGGCCGCCGCAAAGCTGGCGGCTATGCCGAATATGGCTCCCAGGTAAACGTTTTTCAGGCTCTTGCCATTGCCGCTCTTCATCAGGTAGGCGATAATGGCCGCGATGACCAGGATGGCCTCCAGGCCCTCGCGCACGATGATGCCGAAGGCTCCGAGAAAGGTCAGGAGCCTGGGGTCGGAGGAACGGGTCTCTTCTTCGCTTTCAGAGAGGGCTTCGGCCTGGGCCGCCGCTGCGGCTGCCTTTTCCTCTTCCGCTTTGTCGTCAAGGGATCTGGCATATTTCAGGATCGTGTTCTTGCCGGAATCCGTGGTTGTGCGGTATTTGTTCTTCTGGTACTTTTCCTCGGCGGTGGATACCAGGGATTGCAGGTTGGTGAAGATCTTGTCCATGTTCTGCCGCTCGGCCAGGGAGAGGTCCGTATAGATCTTGTGGTTAAGGCCGGATTCCTCATAGACGCCGTAGTAGGCGGTCTCCAGGTTATCGGAGGCGGCTGTGAAATCCTTATCCACATAGGCCATGTAGGCGGTGTCCAGAAGCTCTTTAACTAACGTCGCCGCTTCATACCAGTTTGCGTACCGGGCAGCGGCATTGGGGTCCGCGGAAAAGTCGGTGTAGGGGTCCTGGGAAACCATCTCGCCCCTTAAATAGTATTTTGTCTCGCTTAAGGCTCCGCCCTGCATGGCCGCCAGCTTGTTGCCATCCTCGCGGATCATGGCCTTTAACTTGGCAAGGGCCGAGCGGACGGAAATCTTGGTGTCCAGGGTCTCGTTTTCTTTTTTGACCGCCGCTTTGCAGGCGGAAAACTGCATCTCGACCGCATTTTTCCGGTTCCCGGATATGTAGCTCATGGTCTGCCGCTCAAAGCCGGTCGTCTCATATACCCGGAAATAGGCATCGCTGACGTTGTTGTAGGCGGTCTGGGCGTCCCCGTCCAGGTAGGCTTCAAAGGCGGCGTCCAGGTACTTGTCGATCTCATCCGAGGCATCGGCCCACCGCGTGGAGACCTCCTCTCCCGCCAGGACGCGTATAGCAGGGGACATAAAAGACAGAGTTACTGCCAGGATACATAGAACATGCAGCAGGGATAAACGCATCTTTTGCATGCCGGCACTTCCTTTCTCATCTTCAGCAGGGCACTTATACGGCATATACCGCGGCACGAATTTTAAAACGGTAGTTAAATACGTTCGCGAGTATAAGAGTGCGGAACGCTGTTTTATTTAGTTAGGGGAATCTAACTGCAAGACATATATTAGCACGAACTAACTTTAACCGCAACCCCCAAATTACATTTTTTTTTGATGGGGCGCCATGGCTCTTTTAAGTTTTCTATTTTATGCTTACCTGCCGGTAAGGGGGTGGGTGCGCTATGTTTCTTATGATCTTTTCTATTTTTCTCTTATCTGCCGGTAAGGGGGGAGGTGCGATATGCTTCTTATGATCTTTTCTATTTTTCTCTTATCTGCCGGTAGGGGGTGGGTACGCTATGCTTCTTATGATTTTTTCTATTTTTCTCTTATCTGCCGGTAGGGGGTGGGTGCGCCATGCTTCTTATGACTTTTCTATTTTTTTCTTACCTGCCGGAAGGCGCAGGGGAGGGGGGGCCGCTCAGAGTTGCGAAGCCCGCGTCCCCCTCCCCT
>CAMNNO010000034.1 GCA_946545475.1 uncultured Blautia sp. | reverse complement strand
CACTTAATAGTTGCCGAAGGCAACTATTCTAGTGTAACTGCATATACCGCGGCACAGAATTGCAATCGGCAGCTAAATTCGTTCGCGAGTATAAGTATAGAAATACATACAGAAATACATATAAAATAAAAAATTATGGCAGAAATTATTTTTACCGCAGGCACCTGCGCCTGTATCGAGCTTACCAATGATAGTCCCTACTTTGCACCGGAGTCCTATACGGTCACCATAGACGGCCAGGTAAAGGCACAGGGCAATACAAACGTTTTCACTATCTTTGACTTGAACCCCAATACCGAATATAAGGCTGTCATCCATTACCCCGGAGGGGAAGAGACCATTGCTTTTAAAACCGCAGAGGAAACCTGCTGTGTCAGCGTCAGGGATTTTGGTGCCTATGGGGACGGCATTCATGAGGATACAGGCGCCATCCAGGCCGCCATCAATTTCATCCCTGAGGGAGGAAGGATCTACTTCCCGGAAGGAACCTACCTCACCCTCCCGCTGGCTCTTAAGAGCCATATCACCCTGGAGATCGCAAAGGGAGCCACCATCCTGGCCAGCACACAGAGGGAGCGCTATCCCATCATAAAGGCCAGGGCCGCCTCCCTCACCGGAGGAGAGGACCTGCCGCTTGCCAGCTTTGAGGGGAACGAGGTCGATGCCTACGAATCCATCATCCACGCCGCCTACGCCGAGGATATCACCCTGATCGGACAGGGCACCATCGACGGCAACGGCCAGAACGGGGACTGGTGGAAGGGCTTCCACGAGTTTCCGGCAGCCAGGCCGAGGGTCATTTTCTTAAACCGCTGCAAGAAGGTCGCGCTCTGCGGCCTGACGGTCCAGAACGGCCCGACCTGGCACATCCACCCCTTCTTTTCCAGGGACGTTTCCCTTCTCGACCTGTTCATAAAGGCCCCGAAGGTGAGCCCCAACACGGACGCCATCGACCCTGAGAGCTGTGACGGCGTGAGGATCATCGGCTGCCGCTTTTCCGTGGGCGACGACTGCATAGCCGTCAAGTCCGGAAAGATCGAGATGGCCAGGCGCTATAAGGTGAGCGCGGACCATCACACGATCCGCAACTGCCTGATGGACGACGGACACGGGGCCGTGACGCTGGGAAGCGAGCTCTCCGCCGGCATCAAAAACCTGACCGTCTCCCACTGCTATTTCAAGGGGACGGACAGGGGGCTTCGCATCAAGAGCCGCCGCGGGCGCGGAAAAGAGAGCCTGATCACAAATGTGTCCTTCAACAACATCCGCATGGAGAACGTGCTGACGCCGATCGTCATCAACCTGTGGTACAACTGCTGCGATCCGGACAGGGAGTCGGAATACGTCTGGTCCCGGGAAAAGCTTCCCGTGGACGACCGGACCCCGCATCTCGGCGAATTTGCCTTCCGCAACATGGTCTGCACCGGCACCGAGGTCGCAGCCTGCTATATCGACGGCCTGCCGGAAAGCCCCATCAAGCGGGTGGTCATGGAGGACATTTCCATCACCTTCGCCGACGAATGCCGGGAGGGCGTCCCCGCTATGCAGAACTTCGCGAAAAAGCGCAGCCGCCTGGGCCTCTACCTGGACAACGTGGAGGAGATCGAGCTGAACCGCGTGACCCTCAAAGGACAGGAGGGCAGCGAAGTGGTGGCGGACCATTACCGGACGCTCCTGCGGGACGGCAAGGCGCTCGGATAAGATTATATATGCGCACAAATTTTCAGCGGAATCATGCCGCTTGCGCGGCGAAAATTTGGCGCAGGAAACGAATGAAAACGCAAGCGTTTTATTCGTTTCCCATACCTATATGCGGGCGGCCTCCCCGGAAAAGGGAGGCGGGCCCATGAGATAAGCCTGGAAGGAGGGCTAAATAAGGCATGGCAGATTATAAAAGGATCGACGACTATATTGTCAGCCTGATCCAAAATTCCACACCGGCACACACGGCCTGGAACTTAGAAAAGATTCGCCAGGGTAAGGAAAACGACTGGAACTACATTGACGGCTGCATGCTGACGGCCCTCATGAAGATGTGCAGCCTGACCGGAAAGAGCCTCTACTTTGACTTTGTCGAGCAGGTCGCGGATTACTTTGTGCAGGCCGACGGCAGCATAAAGACCTTTAACCGGGACAAGCACAGCCTGGACGATATCAATGAAGGGCGCATCCTCTTTGACCTGTACGATAAGACGGGCAAGGAAAAGTACCGCCTGGCCGCGGACAACCTTTATGCGGCCCTCAAGGAGCAGCCAAGGACTGTTGAGGGGAACTTCTGGCACAAGGCCATTTACCCCAACCAGGTCTGGCTGGACGGCATCTATATGGCGCAGCCGTTCTACGCGCTGTACGAAAAGCACTTTGGGGACGGCTCCTGCCGCGATACCCTGGACCAGATCAGGAATGTCCATGACAAAATGCGCTCGGCCGAGAACGGCCTCTACTATCACGGCTACGATGCCTCCCGGAAGGCCTTCTGGGCGGACCCGGTGACGGGGTGCTCAAAAAACTTCTGGCTGCGGGCCCTTGGCTGGTTCTCCGTGGCTCTCGCGGACCTGTGCGAGATCCTGGACGGGAGCGAGCGCGAGGAGATACGCCCCATTTTCGCGGATCTCATGGCCAGCATCAAAAAGTACCAGGATCCGGAGAGCGGCCTTTACTACCAGGTGGCGGACCAGGGCGGCCGGGAAGGCAATTACCTGGAGACCAGCGGCAGCGCCATGATGGCCTATGCCATGCAGAAGGGCGCGCGCCTTGGCGTTCTGCCGGAGGAGTTTCGCTCCTGTGGCATGAAGGCATTCCAGGGCATCATGGACAAATATCTTTCCTTTACCGAGAGCGGCCTGAATCTTGGCGGCATCTGCCTGGTGGCAGGGCTTGGCCCGGAGGACAACCGCCGGCGGGACGGTTCTTTCGAGTATTATATTTCGGAGCCTGTGGTGGAAAACGACGCCAAGGGTTCCGCACCATTTATTCTGGCCTATACGGAGGTCATGCAGCAGGGGGCTGCACAGGATGAATGATATCATATATGTCGGCAGGCATGCCCTGACCATGTCGGTCATCAACCACTTTCATGAGAGCTGGGAGATGATCTACTGCACCGGGGGAAGCGGCGTCCTCAAATTTGAGGACAGCGTTATGCCTTACGGCGAAGACAGCGTTGCGGTCATTCCGCCCATGACTCCCCACAGGAACGAGAGCGAGGGCGGCTTTACCAACATCCACGTCAATATGGTGGACAGCACGCTGCCCTATAAAGAACCCCTGGTGCTGCAGGCGGGAAAGGACGGGCATCTGCGCCACGCGTTTTCCGCGGCTTACTATTACTATTCCAACAGTGACATTTTCCGGTCGACCGTTCTCCCGATATACGGGCAGCTCCTGACCGCCACGGTTCAGGCCATGGCAGCCCGGGACATGCCAAGCGATGTGGTCCAGCAGATCGCCAACCACATCCTGAAAAATTATCCGGATGTGAACTATGACCTGAATGCCTATCTGCAGAGCATTCCCTTTAATCCGGAATACCTGCGCAAGATGTTCAAGAGCGAGATGGGTATGACCCCGCGCCAGTATCTGACCGACAAGCGGCTGGAAAACGCGGCCAGGAGCCTCAACATTTTCGGTTCCGGAGCCAATATCTCCGAGATCGCCAGGCTTAGCGGATTTTCAGAACCGCTGTACTTTTCACGGCTGTTTAAAAAGAAATACGGTGTGTCGCCCAAAAATTACACGCCCGACAATCTGGACCCGCCTTTTAAGGATTCAGATGAAACCAAGTTTATCCTTTGATGGCCAGCGAAACGCAAGGAGGCATAGCAATGGCATATATAACCCTGAAAAACATCAATAAAATCTATCCCAACGGATACCATGCGGTCCATGATTTTAACCTGGATATCGAAAAGGGAGAATTTATCGTCTTTGTAGGTCCCTCCGGATGCGGCAAGTCGACGACTCTTCGGATGATCGCGGGCCTTGAGGATATCTCTAACGGAGAGTTTATGATAAACGGCAAGCGGGCCAACGAGATGGGACCCCGGGAAAGGGAAGTTGCCATGGTTTTCCAGAGCTATGCCCTTTATCCCCAGATGACGGTCTTTGACAATATCGCCTTCGGCTTAACGCTCCAGGGCGTGGACGAGGATGTGATCGAAGAGAAGGTTAAGCATACCGCGGGGATCCTGGGCCTTACCGATTATCTGGACCGTCTTCCCCGGGCGCTTTCCGGCGGCCAGAGGCAGAGGGTAGCCATCGGCCGCGCCATCATCCGCAAGGTCGGCATCTTCCTCATGGATGAGCCGCTCTCCAACCTGGATGCCAAGCAGCGCGTGACCATGAGGTCCGAGATCGCCCAGATCCACCAGAGCACGGGGGCTACGACCATCTATGTTACCCACGACCAGACCGAGGCCATGACGCTGGCGGACCGCATCGTCGTCATGAAGGACGGCTATGTCCAGCAGGTCGGCACGCCCTACGAGCTGTACCATGATCCGGTCAACGTCTTTGTCGCCGGGTTCATCGGCGAGCCGCCCATGAACTTTGTCCGCGGGACCGTGAACGGCGGAGCGATCAGCTTTGGCGCCAATAAGCTTCCCATCGCCGATCTTCTGGGCAGCAAGGCTTCCCAGTACGAGGGGAAGGAGATCGTTTTCGGCTTCCGTCCCGAAGCTATCGAGCTTGGCAGCCAGCCGGAGTCCGTTGTCGTGAATGCCATGGTCGAGCTGACCGAGATGCTGGGCGACAACACCAACGTTTACATTGCGGCGGGCGAGGACAAGGCCATCCTCAAGGTCGACCCGCATGACACGCCCGAGATGGATACCGAGATCGCCTTCTCCATCCCGGTCAAGGATATTTACCTCTTCGACGGCGAGACCGAGAAGGTCATCAGTAAATAATTAAAGGAGCATTATTTTATATGGATATCCGCTATTCAGCAAGTCCCAATGACGTAAAAAGATATACGACCGAGGAGCTTAGAAGAGAGTTCCTCATCACAGACCTCTATGTGCCGGATACGGTCAAGGCGACCTACTCCCATGTGGACCGCATGGTCATCATGGGCATCATGCCGGTAAAGGAAGAGGTGCCGGTGGACAAGGGCATTGATGTCTGGGCAAACTTTGGCACCAACTTTTTCCTTGAGCGCCGCGAGGCGGGCGTTTTCAACCTGGGCGGCAAGGGCTATATCGTAGCCGACGGCACGCGCTACGACCTGGGATATGAGGACTGCCTGTACATCACCATGGGAACGAAGAGCATTGTCTTCGGCAGCATCGACCCGGAGAACCCGGCCAAGTTCTACCTGGCCTCCTCCCCGGCCCACAAGCCCTGTAAGACGACCTTCCTCTCCTTTGAGAACGCCAACCACCGCCCCTGCGGCGAGCAGGAGACCGCCAACAAGCGCGTCATCAACCAGTTCATTCATCCGGATGTCCTGGAAACCTGCCAGCTGACCATGGGCCTTACCCAGCTGGCGCCGGGAAATGTCTGGAACACCATGCCCAGCCATACCCACGAGCGCCGCATGGAAGTCTATACCTATTTTGAGATCCCCGGAGACGAGGCGGTCATGCACTTTATGGGACAGCCTCATGAGACCCGCCACATCGTCATGCAGAACTTTGACGCGGTCATCTCTCCCTCCTGGTCCATCCACAGCGGCTGCGGCACATCCAACTATACCTTTATCTGGGCGATGTGCGGCGAGAACCAGGCCTTCGACGATATGGACAACTTAAAGACAAACGAACTGAGGTAAAGTTAGAGAGGTATATACTATGGATATGAACAGCTTCCGTCTTGACGGCAAGGTCGCCCTGATCACCGGCGGCATTTATGGTATCGGATTTGCTATCGCCGAAGCCTTTGCGGCAGCAGGCGCAAAGATCGCTTTTAACTGCCTGAACCAGGAAAGCCTGGAAACAGGTCTTAAGAACTATGCCGACAAGGGCATTGATGTCAAGGGCTATATCGCTGACGTGACCAAGGAAGACGAGGTTACGGAGCTGGTCGCCAAGATCGAGAAGGACCTGGGCACCATCGACATCCTGGTCAACAACGCCGGCATCATCAAGAGGATCCCCATGACCGAGATGAGCGCGGAGCAGTTCCGCCAGGTCGTGGACGTTGACCTCAACGCCCCCTTCATCGTAGCCAAGGCCGTCATCCCCGGCATGATCGCCAAGGGACACGGCAAGATCATCAACATCTGCTCCATGATGAGCGAGCTGGGCCGCGAGACCGTTTCCGCTTACGCGGCAGCCAAGGGCGGCCTTAAGATGCTGACGAAGAACATCTGCTCCGAGTACGGCGCCTATAACATCCAGTGCAACGGCATAGGGCCCGGCTACATCGCCACGCCCCAGACCGCTCCTCTTAGGGAGCGCCAGCCCGACGGCAGCCGTCATCCCTTCGACCAGTTCATCGTAGCCAAGACCCCCGCCGCAAGATGGGGAACCCCTGAAGACCTCCAGGGTCCCGCCGTCTTCCTCGCCTCCGACGCCTCCAACTTCGTCAATGGTCACATCCTGTACGTTGACGGCGGCATCCTGGCGTATATTGGCAAACAGCCGTAAGGCATAGCGATTGACAAAGCCGAGTATAATTTTTATAATAATGGGCAGCGCTCGGCGTAAGCCGGGATATTTCCTTACGCCGCCCCTGCGAGAATAATGACAATGGCGGAGGACGGCAGAGATTGGCCTTCTCCGCTATTGCCTTATGAGAGGCCTGTACGGCGCAAACGAGGTGTTTTGAGATGAACAGTTTTATCAAGATCAATGAGGGGGATAACGTGGCGGTCGCCCTGCGTCCCATCGAGGCCGGCGAGGTCTTTAACGGCGTTGCGGCAGCAGAGCCCATCCCCCAGGGACATAAAATGGCCCTCAAGCCGATCGCGGAGAACGAGATGGTCATGAAATACGGTCTTCCCATCGGCCACGCCACAAAGGACATCACGGCCGGACAGTGGGTCCACACGCACAACATGGCTACTAACCTTTCGGGGGAAGTGGAATACAACTACGCCCCCAAGGTCGTCTGTCCGACGCGCCTTGAAGCGCCCACCTTCATGGGCTACCGCAGGAAAGACGGCCGCGCGGCCATCCGGAACGAGATCTGGATCGTGCCCACCGTCGGCTGCGTGAACGATGTCGCCAAGGCCCTGGTGCGCGATAACCAGCACCTGGTCACGGGCTCCATCGACGGCCTTTATACGTTTACCCATCCCTTCGGCTGTTCCCAGACCGGCCATGACCACGCGCAGACAAGAAAGCTTCTTGCCGCCCTTGTCCGCCATCCGAACGCCGGAGCTGTCCTGGTGCTGAGCCTGGGATGCGAGAACCTGACGCACGAGCAGTTCGTGAAGGAGCTCGGCGACTACGATCCCGACCGGGTCAAGTTCCTGACCTGCCAGATGGTGGACGACGAGCTGGAAGCCGGAAGTCAGATCCTTGCCGAGTGCGCGGCCTTTGCCTCAACCTTCAAGAGGGAAGAGATCCCCATGAGCGAGCTGGTGATCGGCATGAAGTGCGGCGGCTCCGACGGCTTGTCGGGCATTACCGCCAACCCCACCGTGGGACGCTTCTCCGACAAGCTGACCGCCATGGGCGGCACCACCATCCTGACCGAGGTGCCGGAGATGTTCGGCGCGGAGAACTTCCTCATCAACCGCTGCGAGAGCCAGGCCGTGTTCGAGAAGGCCTCCCATATGCTGAACGGCTTTAAGGACTACTTCATCTCCCACAACGAGGTGGTTTACGATAACCCCAGCCCCGGCAACAAGCAGGGCGGCATCACAACGCTTGAGGACAAGTCCTGCGGCTGCGTCCAGAAGGGCGGCACGGCTCCCATCGTCGATGTCATCGACTACGGCGAGAGCGTGAAGGTGAAAGGCTTAAACCTCCTCTACGGCCCCGGAAACGACCTGGTATCCGCCACGGCCCTCACCGCCGCCGGCGCCCACATGATCCTCTTCACGACCGGCCGCGGCACGCCGTTTGGCGCCCCCGCCCCCACCCTCAAGATCGCCACCAACACCCCCCTGGCGAAAAAGAAGACCACCTGGATCGACTACAACGCCGGCGCCGTCGCCGACGGCGACAAAACCCTGGACGAAGCCGCCGAAGGCCTCTTCAACCTCGTCCGCGAAGTAGCCAGCGGCCGCCAGACCTGCGCCGAAAAGAAGGGCTTCCGCGAGATCTCCATCTTCAAAGACGGCGTTGTGCTGTAAAAAACGTTTTGATATATTTTATTAATATTAGGAGGATATTATTATGAACGCATTAAACGAAGCTATCGCAAAAATCGGTGTTGTCCCGGTCATCAAGCTGAACAATCCTGAAAGGGATGCGGCCCCGCTTGCCAAGACGCTCTGCGAGGGCGGCCTTCCCGTCGCCGAAGTGACCTTCCGCGCCGCCGGCGCCGACAAGGCCATCAAGCTCATGAAGGAAGCCTGCCCGGACATGATCGTGGGCGCGGGCACTGTTCTCACCGCCGAGCAGGTGGAAGCTGCCGCCGCCGCTGGCGCACAGTTCATCGTCTCCCCGGGCTTTTCCTATGTTGTCGCCGACAAGTGCAAGGAAATGAACCTGCCCTACTATCCCGGCGTGACCACCCCCACCGAATATCAGATGGCTCTTCCCTACGGCTATGAAGTTGTCAAGTTCTTCCCGGCCGAGCAGTCCGGCGGCCTGGCCAAGATCAAGGCCATGAGCGCTCCCTTCCCGATGTTCAAGGTTATGCCCACCGGCGGCATCTCCCTCAAGAACCTGGAAGAATACCTCTCCTGCCCGGTCATCGCGGCCTGCGGCGGCTCCTACATGGTAAAGGCCGACGATATCGAAAACGGCAAGTGGGATGTCATCCTTGACCTCTGCAAGAAGACCCGCGAGATCGTTGACAGGGTCAGAGGCTAAAAACGTCTGCTTAAAGGTAATCCAATGCCGGCTGCCCGGGCGGGCCTGTGTGCTGTAAAAAGCAGAAGCGGCGCTTGCGGCAGCGGCATAGATTGGGAGGATTTTGAATTATGAAAGCATTTATGGACAAGGATTTTCTTCTTGAGACCGAGACAGCCAAACATCTTTTCCATGATTATTCGGACAAGATGCCGTTAGTTGACTATCACTGCCACATCTCTCCCCAGGAGATCTACGAAGACCGCCGCTTCAATAACATCTGCGAAGTCTGGCTGGGCGGCAGGAACCCGGACGGCACCTACTTTGGCGACCATTACAAATGGCGCGTCATGCGCTCCAACGGAACTCCCGAGGAATACATTACCGGGGACAAGCCGGACTATGAGCGCTTCCTGAAATTCGTGGCAGCCCTTGAGATGGCTATCGGCAACCCGATGTACCACTGGTGCAACTTGGAGCTCCACAAATTCTTCGGCATCGAAGAGGCCCTGACCATGGAAAACGCGAAGGAGATCTGGGACAAGGTCAACGATAAGCTGCAGCATGACCCGAACCTCACCGTTCGCGGCCTGATCCGCCAGTCGAACGTCGCCTTCATCGGCACCACCGACGACCCGGTCGATTCCCTGGAATGGCACAAGAAGATCGCCGGCGATCCTTCCATCACCTTCAAGGTATGCCCCTCCTACCGCCCGGACAAGGCCATCAACGTCCACAAGGAAGGCTTTGCCGCCTATATCGCGAAGCTGGCTAAGAGCGTCGGCAAGGAGACCCTTGGCAGCACGGCCGAGGTCATCGACGCCCTGATCGAGCGCCTGCGCTTCTTCAAGGAGATGGGCTGCCGCGCCAGCGACCACGGCCTGGACTATATCCCCTTCCGCCCGGGCACGGCCGAGCAGGCCGACGCGGCCTTCCATAAGGCCATGAAGGGCGAGGCCGTTCCGATCGAGGAGGCCGAGGTTTACCAGACAGCTGTCCTCATGGCTCTCGGCAAGGCCTATCACGACATGGACATTGCCATGCAGCATCACTATTCCTGCCTCCGTAACGTCAACGAGAAGATGTACCGCCTCCTCGGCCCGGACACCGGCTTTGACATGATCGCCCAGAACACCTGCGGCGGCAACATCGCGGCCTATCTTTCCGAGCTCGAAAAGACCGGCGACTGCCCCAAGACCATCCTCTACTCCCTGAATCCGGCCGACAACGAGCAGCTGGGCACCATCCTTGGCTGCTTCCAGACCTCCGAGGTTCCGGGCAAGATCCAGCACGGCAGCGCCTGGTGGTTCAACGACACCAAGAGCGGCATGGAGGACCAGATGCGCTCCCTGGCTAACCTTGGGCTCCTCGGGAACTTCATCGGCATGCTGACCGACTCCCGCTCCTTCCTGTCCTATGCCCGCCATGACTACTTCCGCCGCATTATGTGCAACCTCATCGGCAACTGGGTGGAGAACGGCGAGTATCCCAACAACGAGGCTTCTCTCAAGAAGATCGTGGAAGGCATCAGCTACACCAACGCTGAGAGATATTTCAGCCTGAAATAAGGATCTGCCGCGAAATAAGAGGAAAACAATATGGGAACGGAACAGAAATTCATTACATTTGGCGAGATCATGCTGAGGCTTACGCCTCCCAACTATGGCAAGATCCGGGTGGCCAACTCCTTTGAAGCCAGCTACGGCGGAAGCGAGGCCAATATTGCCCTGTCCCTGGCAAACCTTAACGTGGACAGCAGCTTTTTCAGTGTCGTCCCCAACAATTCCCTGGGCAAGAGCGCCGTGAGGATGCTGCGCAGCAACGATGTCCACTGCACGCCGGTCATCTATTCCACACCGGAGGAGACGCCGACCAACCGCCTGGGCACCTACTACCTGGAAACCGGCTACGGCATCCGCCCCAGCAAGGTCACGTATGACCGCAAGCACAGCGCCATCTCCGAGTACGACTTTTCCAGCATTGATACGGATAAGCTTTTGGACGGCTACACCTGGCTGCACCTCAGCGGCATCACGCCGGCCCTGAGCCAGAGCTGCGCCGACTTTACGCTCCGCCTTATGGAAAGCGCCAAGGAAAAGGGGCTTACCGTCAGCTTTGACGGGAACTTCAGGAGCCTTCTGTGGACCTGGGAGGAAGCCCGGGACTACTGTACAAAGTGCCTGCCCTATGTGGACGTGCTTTTCGGCATCGAGCCCTATCACCTGTGGAAGGACGAAAACGACCACAGCAAGGGGGATGTGAAGGACGGCCTTTCCCTTCACCCGGATTATGAAGCCCAGGACGAGGTCTTCCAGGCCTTCGTGGACCGCTATCCCAACATCAAGTGCATCGCCCGCCATGTGCGCTACGCCCACTCCGGGAGCGAGAACAGCCTGATGGCCTTCATGTGGTACGAGGGCCACACCTTCGAGAGCCGCCTGTTTACCTTCAACGTCCTGGACCGCGTGGGCGGCGGCGACGCCTTCGCCAGCGGCCTCATCTACGCCAAGATGCACAACTATAAGGCCATCGACATGGTAAATTTCGCCGTGGCCGCCAGCGTCATCAAGCACACCATCCACGGCGACGGCAACATCACCGACGATGTGGACAGCATCCGCAACCTGATGAACATGAACTACGACATCAAGCGATGAGGGAGCAGGCTCAGCCGCTTGCGGCTGAGCCGTGAATAGTAACCCGGATTGACCGGGCAGGAGGAGCCGGATTCCCAGCGGGGGCCGGCTCCTTCGCATGGAGAGGTCTGGGCGTAAAGACACTTTCCGGCTGTGAATTGTTGTCTTTTCTGTGAAAAATCTGTTAAAAATCTGTAGATTGTTTGACAATAAGAAAAAAAAGTCCTATAATAGCCTTCGGAACAAAAAAGTAAACCATTTAAGGAGGTAAACTCATCATGAAAAAGCTTGTTAGTGTACTTGTCGTAGCCGGTATGGTTCTCGCCATGGCTTCCTGCGGCGGCCAAAAAGTTGAAGAAAAGGCCACGGAAGTAAAGGAAGCTGTTGAAGAGAAGGCCGAAGAAGCCAAGGAAGCCGTTGAAGAGAAGGCTGAAGAAGTTAAGGAAGCCGCGGAAGGCGCTGCCGCCGAAGCTAAGGAAGCCGCGGAAGGCGCTGCCGCCGAAGCTAAGGAAGCCGCGGAAGGCGCTGCCGCCGAAGCTAAAGAAGCTGTAGAAGGCGCTGCCGAGGAAGCTAAGGAAGCCGTAGAAGGCGCTGCCGATGCCGCTGCAGAAGCTGTTGCTGAGACAGCCGAAGCCGTAGAAGGTGCCGCAACCGAAACCGCCGAAGCTGCTGCCGAGACGGCCGACGCTGCTACCGAAGCTGTTGCCGAAGCTGCCGAGACCGCTGCGCAATAAGAAAACCGGTAAGGCATGAAACCCGGACGCATGAGGCGTGCCGGGGCACAAAGAAGCATAATATGTGCACGGGCTTTCCATGGAAATGTGCCGCCAAGGCGGCGAAGGTCCGGCGTGGGAATATTCGTTTCCCATATCTTTACAGAGGGCAGAAGACTGGCGATAATCTCCCGGAATCCGGGCAGAACGCTTCCTTCTACCCTATTTGTTGTTATGGGGGGAACCTGCAAAAAGGTATGTAGTATGCGCACGAATTTTCAGCGGAATCAGGCCGCTAAAGCGGCGAAAATTCGGCGCAGTAAACGAATCAAAACGCAAGCGTATTGCTCGTTTACTATAAATGAGAAAGAAAGCAATATGAATAAGAAAGAAATTGCCGAGATCAAACGCCAGTTCACCCAGGATAATTGCGCGATCACCCGCATCTGCGGGTGCTTTGTGGACGGCGAGAAGCAGAAAAAAGCAGAAGTGAAAGAAGCCTTTCTCTCCCTCCCCGAGGAAGAGATGTTCAAATACTTTGATATCTTTAAAAAATCCCTCTCCGGCACCATCGGCCGGACCCTGATGCCCATGGAATTTCCCGTAGAGGCCGAGGGCGAAGGGGGGACCCAGGAGTTCCTCATGAACCTTAAGAGGAGCGGCCTCACCGACGACGAGCTTCTGGAAAGCTTTTACGACAAGGTGATCGAGTTCTACGACAGCGATGAATGCTACTATATCATCCTGATCCACGGCGTCTATGACGTTCCCGGCAGGGGGAGCGATAATCTGGACATGTTCGACGCCTCCGACGAAGTCTACGAGCACATCCTGTGCTGCATCTGCCCGGTCACGCTCTCCAAGGCTGCCCTCTGCTACAGCGAGGAGACACAGACCATTCAAAACCGCACAAGGGACTGGGTGGTGGAGATGCCGGAGGTGGGCTTCCTCTTCCCGCTCTTCCGCGACCGCAGCGCGGATGTCCACGGCCTCCTCTATTATGCGAAAAAACCGGAGCAGATGCACACGGACTTTATCGATCAGATGTTCGGCTGTGAGCCGCCCATGTCGCCAGGAAACCAGAAGGATTCCTTTAACGCCCTTGTGGAGGAGACGCTTCAGGAGGACTGCAGCTACGACACGGTCGTCAATATCCATGAGAAATTAAACGAGTGGATCGAGGCCCAGAAGGACGAGCCGGACCCCGTGGTGCTGACCCGCAGCGAGGTCCGGCGCCTCTTAGAGGAGAGCGGTGCCCCGGACGATAAGATGGCCGCCTTTGACGAAACCTACAGCACAACGGCAGGGGAGGACCAGAGCCTTACCGCCAGCAACCTGACCAACGCCAAACGGATGGAGATAAAGACAAATGAGGTCGTTATCCACATCGCCCCCGAGCGGGCCGACATCCTGACTCCCCAGATGGTCAACGGCCGCCGCTGCCTGGTCATTCCCATGGACGACGGCGTGGAAGTCAACGGCATCCGCGTCCACAGCGCCTCGCCTGTGCGTGAGGAGGAGACGGAAGATTAGGACAGGATCTGCGCATTTGCGACATGGTAATAGACATACCTGCCCGCATCATAGGACTCGAAGGTTCCGGCAACGGTGATCCTGGTATCATCCTCCGGATAGTTATCCGGCTCCCGGGTGACGCCATAAAGCTCGAACTCCATGCCCTTCTGGCAGCAGGCGGTGGCGTCCTCAATGATGACCGCAAAATCATAGCGGGGGCTGCCATCGGTGTTTTTGGTCTTATATGTGACCACGGGCCCTTTCATTTTTATGGTCTTGCCGATATATTTCTCCGGTTTCAGGAGAATATTGGTCACTTCCGCGTAGACCATGGTTTTGGACATGACGGTCAGGTCGATGTCCACCTCGTCGTAGCTGGGCTCTTCGCCGGAAGCATCTTCCGTGGGAGCCCCCTCTTCAGAGGCGGCGGGAATGTCCGCCTGTGCGGCGTCCGGCTGGCAGGGGGATAATGACACGCAAAGGAAGGCAGAGGCGGCGAAAACAGCCGCCTTTTTTATTATGGCAGAGCCGCCCATAAGAAATTTGTCACCTGACGGTGACGGGCGGCCCGCCGGGGGGTAGAGGGAGGATACGCCTCCCTCTACCCTATTTGTGCTGGCGGAAAAAAAGCTGTGTCTCTTCATAAATATACTCCTTTCGGTTATTGTAAGCGGAAACCCACTGCCCTTGGGCGGTGGGAGGAGCCTTATAAACTCATAGCCATCAATCTTGGTTTTTGATAGGTGAACCTCCCGGAATTTGACAAATGAAAGAAATAGGATATAGTTATATACTGTTTGATTATATCACGGTTTGGCTTTTTGCAAAAGGGGCTGGCTATATTATCGCAGGGGAGGAATGACAGGATGTTTATTTTTGAAGAAAAGCGAAAAGGAGAACGCCTTCTGGTCCGATACGAAGGGACACTGGAAAGCGTGGATGTGCCATCCGGCGAGGAGGGCTGCCCGGTAACGGAGATCGGCTCTTACGCCTTTGCCGAAAGAGGCTTAAAGCAGCTCTCGATTCCGGAGACGGTCGGGCGTGTCGGGAGATATGCCTTTTACAACTGCCGCCAGCTGGAAAGCCTTAAGATCCCGGCCGGGCTGATGGATTTCGGGGCCGGGGCGTTTACGGGCTGCCACCGGCTTTCCGATATTACGGTTGACTTTGGCGAAGAGAGCATTGGCGCCCCTTCCGGGCTCCGGGATGTGCTGATGGAGGTGCCGGAGGAGATAACCGTGCACCTTTGGGGAAGGCATGAGGAGGCCCGCCTTATTTTTCCCGAATACTTTGAGGAAGGGGTCGAAAATACGCCCGCGAGGATCATTGAACACCATACCCACGGCAGCGGCATGCTCTACCGCAACGCCTTTGTCCACCGCTGCCTGAACTTCCCCGAGTATGACGGCCGCTTTGCCAACGCCCTTGGGCAGGAGAGCGTTTCCTTCCTGGTCCGTCTCTGCGTCCTGCGCCTGCGCTACCCGGCAGCCCTTTCAGAGAGCTGCGGCGACATGTATCGCAAGTACCTGAATGAACACTTCGAAGAGGCCCTTTCCCTGTACCGCCGGGAAAACGATGCTTCCTCAATAGCTTTTCTCATGAGCCTGCACCGCCGCCAGGGCCTGCCCGCGCGGCCCTCCTTTGACCTGTAACCCCCCTCCTACCCCAAAACTACCCCTCTCTTTCTGCGGCTTTTACTTGCCTTTTACAGACCACACCCTTAAACTTATCTTTGAAAGAAAACAGAAATGCACGATAAAAATTTGTTGTTGATTTAAAATGTAATCGAATAGAATGTCAGAAGAAAAGGAGGGTTATGGCGATGAAGAGGTTTTGGACAGCCGGTGCGCTATGCTGCCTGATAGCGCTGCTGCCGGCATCTGTGCCGGCGGAGAGCGAAAGGATACTGACCCTGCCCGCAGGGCTTACGGTCATTGAGGAGGAAGCTTTTTACGGAGTTACAGGCGCCGAGAAGGCGGTGGTCCCGGAGGGAACGGTATCGGTCGGGGCCCGCGCATTTGCCGGGGGCGGTTTTTCCGAGATCCGCCTTCCCGCCACCGTAACGGAGATCAAGGAAGGGGCGTTCCAGAACTGCGGCGATGCCTCCATGCCGCTGCGCTATTACTGCATTCCGGACGGAATAACTGTCGGGGACGGAGCTTTTGCGGGCTGCCGGGCCGCGATTTATATTGACGGTCGCGAACTCCCCTATTTCACGTACACCATCCAGGAAAACCGTGTTACCATCACCGGCCTTTCCGGTTCCGCGGCCATACAGGCGGCCGTGATCCCCGCTGCCATAGAGGGAAAGCCCGTGACGGCCATCGGCAGCAATGTGTTCAGAGGAAAAAGCACGCTGTCGCAGGTGACGATCCCGTCGACGGTCACGGTGATCGGAAACAGCGCCTTCGAGGGCTGCACGTCCCTGACGCGGCTTAGCCTCCCCGGGGGACTGGCCAGCATTGGCGAAAAGGCATTTTATGACTGCTATACGCTATCGGATTTGAATATCCCGTCCGGCGTCACCGAGATCGGCTACAAGGCCTTCGGCTATAACCGCGCCCTGACGCAGGCGACGATCCCGCCGGCCATCACATCTCTGGCCGATGAGCTGTTCTACGGCTGCAGCAGCCTTGCCCGCGTTCAGCTCCCGGAGGGGGTGACAAGCATTGGCGCCTACAGCTTCGCCGGCTGCAGCAGCCTTACGGATATCAACTTCCCCTCCGGCCTGTCAAGCATTGGCCGGAACGCCTTTGACAATGCCTGCAGAAACCAGCCTGGCTATCCCGTCTACTCCCTGCCCGGCAGCCTGGAAGCCCTGGGCCAGTACGCTTTTTACAATTGCGGCGCGGCGCTGTGCGTATCCCGCGACGGCGCCCTGGAGAGCCAGCTCTTAGAGAGCGGAAACACCCTGACCTACTATGACCGGACGGACTACCGCTACCAGTATAAGGAGGTCAGCGGTGCCTATACCCTGTACCTGACCGGCTATGCCGGCGCGGGCGGAAATGTGTCGATCCCCGCGGGGCCGGCTGTAATCGGCGAGAATGCGTTCAAAGGCCATGCGCAGATCACCGGCGTTGTTATCCCGGATGGCGTGACGAAGATCGACCGCTCTGCCTTTGAAAACTGCCCGGCCCTGGCGAGTGTTTCGATGGCCGAATCCGTGCTCACGATCGAAGCCAGGGCCTTCCACAGCTGCGCCTCCCTTGTGGACATCGCCTTCCCGGATGATCTGGCCGCGATCGGGGCGGACGCCTTCGACTATGCCTGCACGGCAGCGGGAACCCATTACTACAGCCTGCCGGATAACATTGACAGGTTTGACTGGACGCCGTTCAGCGAGTGCGGCGCGGTGCTCTGCGTGCGGCGCGGCAGCAGCACGGAGGAGCTGGTGCGCGGCGATGCCTACAGCGGGAGCTACACCCATTACGGCGAGACCGATTTCCGCTACCGCTACGACAGCGACAAGGGCCTGGAGAGGCTTGTGCAGTATGCGGGAAGCGGAAAGGCCGCGGTATCGATCCCATCTTACGTCTGGCTGATCGATGACAACGCGTTCCGGGATCATGCCGAGGTGACGCGCGTTGTCATTCCGGACACCGTGACCCAGATCAACGCCGATGCCTTCAGGGACTGCGTAAATCTGACCAACATTGCCCTGCCGGGTTCGCTGACAGAGATCCGGGGCAACGCCTTCAACGGGTGCGGGAGCAGCGCGGGAAGCTTTACTCTGGCTCTTCCGTGGGATATTACCGCTGTCGACTCCAATACTTTTGCTAACAGCCCCGCTATCCTGGTCTGCGACAAGGCCTCTGTAACCGCTTCCACCATATCGCACCGCGGCTACTCCTTCGTCCGCGCCGACCGGGCGGATGAGACGGATTTCCGCTATAAGTACGAATACTTCAACCATGTCTGGGGCTGGGGCCTGTATGACTATGTGGGCAGCGCCTCTTCCGTGCGCCTGCCGGATGACTGCGCCAATGTGTCCGGGGAACGCTTCGGGCAGAAGCCGGACCTGGAGCTTATCTGCGCCCAGCTGTCCGATACGGCGGAAGGCCTGTCACGGGCAGGGCTCAACTTTACCTTCCCCGGCCACGAAGGGGTGCGCTACCGCATAATCGATAATGTGCTGTATATTATGGGATACGCGGGCAGCGGCCATGAGGTCATCATCCCGCAGGCCGAAGCTTACGTTCAGGATGGGAACCACGATATCCAGGTCCGCTCTGGCGCCTTCCTGGGAATGGAGAATATCACAAAGGTGGTCATCCCCGAGGGCGTGACCCGGATCAATGGGAATGCGTTTACCAACTGCTATAATCTGACGGATATCACTCTCCCGAGCTCCTTAAGGACCATGGACCACAGCGTGTTTGTCCGCTGCGGCCGGGACGCGGAAGGGGACTTCTACCTTACCCTTCCTGACTACATGGAGGACCTGTGGGGCAGAAACGGCGGGGCCAATACCTTTGGGGACTGCAACGCGGTTCTGGTGACCGGAAAAGAGTCGGCGACGGCCGCCCTGCTGACAGACCGCAACTATGTTTACACGGTGGAAGGGGAAGAGGATTTCCGCTACCGCTACATGGCGGAAACCGTGAACGGCGAGACCATCCGCCGGCTGTGGCTGGTCGGGTATGTGAGAAACGCATCAACGGTCAACATTCCGGCTGGGATTTACGGCGTCCGGCGTTTCGACTCGAATACCACGGACTCGAACTGGCACACCTTCTACGGAAACGGCTTCTACGGCAACCAGACGGTCACAAAGGTGGTCATTCCCGAAGGGACCGAGGTTATTTGGGACAGTGCCTTTATGGGCGCGGTCAATCTGACGGACATCACCTTCCCGTCTACGCTGAAGGTGCTGGAAAACCACGCCTTCGAGCAGTGCGGCAAGAATGCGCCCAGCCTCCACTATTATATCCTCCCGGACGACATGACGAGTATCTCCACCAATGTGGATTCCGGCTGGGGGGCCTTTACCGACATAAACAAGGGGCGCCTGGCCGCCTCCCCCGGCACCAGCACCGCCCTGCAGCTCTCCGGCATAGACACCTACAATCACGGCGGCTCGTACCGCTTTGCCCTAAAGGGGCATGAAACCGACGGCCTATTGTACCGCTACAGGACATACAGCACCGATTCGGGCAGCGAAAACCGCCTGGTGCTGGAGCAGTTCGAGGGGACGCAAGGAGCAGTCTCCATCCCCGCAGGCTGTGACATCTATGCCATAGACTCAGGCGTATTCTCCGGCCGGACAAATCTTCTGAAGGTGACCCTTCCCTATGGCATCGAGCGGATCGGCGCTAACGCCTTCGACGGCTGTACCATGCTGCACGACGGAGCACAGGAAAATGCCATCATCCTGCCGGGCAGCGTAAAGAGCATCGGCAATCTCGCCTTCCGCGGCTTGGGAAGCGCCTACACCGCGGAGAGATTCTTCCTGGTGCTGCCGGTCAGCCTGGAAGAATTTGACCTGAACATCTTCACAAACTGCAACGCTGTCCTGATCGCCCCCGAGGGCTCCCACGCCGAGAGCGTCCTGTACAGCGGCTGGTACCAGTATTATCATTCTCTGGAAGATGCGAGGGCGCAGCGGAACATACAGAAGCGTCTCCCGGAGCAGGGGCAGACGGCTACCTACTACGGAAAGCCGTGAGATATACTATAGCATGAGAAGAAAAGGGGAGGGTTCTGTTTTCTTGTTGAAAACAGAACCCTCCCCTTTTCTTCTTTTTTTCAGTATATTACAGGCATTCTTTGTAGGCCGCAAGAGCGCCTTTTTCGCGGATGAGGCCGAGGATGCGGGCGGCTTCGGCTTCGAAGCCGGGGATGGCGGTCAGGTCCTCGCCCCACATGTCGGTATTGGTCATGACGGCGTGGGCAAGAGCCTCGGGAGAATCGTCCTTGTGGGCGAAATAGAACTCAAGGACAAAGCGGTCATCGGAGACGACATAGTCGTTCCCCTTCGGGCGGCGGCAGGTCAGGCCCTTGTCGTCGAGGCCCTGGATATCGCAGGAATAGAAGGCCATGTAGGCGGCAAAGCTGGCGGTGAGGCACTTGGGAAGGGTGCCGCACTTGTCGACATAATCCTTGAAGGAGGGCAGGTTCCTGGCACGCCACTTGGAGGTGGAGTTGAGGGAGATGCTCATCAGCTCATGGTTGACAAAGGGATTGTTAAAGCGGTCCTGAACCGCAGCGGCAAAGTCGCTGAGGTCCTTCTTGTCAAGCGGCAGGGTGGGGATGACTTCGTCGTAGAGCATCTTGTTCATAAAGCCGAGGACGGTCTCGTCGTGCATGCAGTCGCGGACAATGTCAAAGCCGGCAAGATAAGCGCCAAGGACGAAGCCCGTATGGGCGCCGTTCAGGATGCGGACCTTGCGCTTCTTGTACGGGGTGACATCCGGCACCACGATGACGGGAACGCCGGCAGCCTTGAAGGGAAGGCGGTCCTCCAGGCCTTCCGGTCCTTCAATGACCCAGATGCCGAACACTTCGCCGACATCGGTCAGGGGATCCTCATAGCCGTTCTTGGCATCCAGGGCGGCAACCTCGGCCTGGTCGCGGATGCGGCCGGGAACAATGCGGTCCACCAGGGTGGAGCAGAAGATATTCTTCTCATTGACCCAGCGGCGGAAGCCCTCGTCAAGGCCCCAGTCGGCGATATACTGGTTCACGCAGTTAAGGAGCTCCTTGCCGTTGTTGTCGATGAGCTCACAGCTTAAAATGACGACGCCCTTCTTGCCGGCGCTGTAGCGCTCGTGCAGGACCTTTGTCAGCTTGGCCGGGAAGCTTATGGGAGGAACCTGGTCAAAGCGGCTCTCGCTCTCGTGGACAATGCCGGCCTCGGTGGTGTTGGAAACGATGATCTCAAGATCGTCGCTGCGGGCAAAATCGAGGACCTTGTCCCACTCCTCGTAGGGATTCAGGCAGCGGCTGACGCAGGAGATGACGCGCTTGTCGTCCACCTTGACGCCCTTTTCGCTGCCGCGGAGGTACAGGGTGTAAAGGCCTTCCTGCTGGTTGATGAGATTAGCCAGGCCGGCAGCGATCGGCTGGACCAGGACGACCTTTCCGTTGTAGCCGGTCTTCTCGTTGGCGATGTCGATGAAATCATCGACGAAGGCGCGCAGGAAATTTCCCTCGCCAAACTGCATGACCTTTTCAACGCCCTTTTCCAGGACGAACCCATCGTAGCCGGATTTTTTCAGAACTTCATAGTTAAGCTGTGCCATAATTTGACCTCCCAATATTAATTTCCCAATATGCATGTTGGCAAAAATAACGTAATTTTCAGCCTTCTTTGGATGTAATATACAACACAAAAGGCGCTTCCGTCAATGTTTCTTTAGGAAAATACATGGGTGAACTACCACAGACCATAAAGGTCTGTGGCTTCTGAGAGCCTGACGGCTCT
>CAMNNO010000033.1 GCA_946545475.1 uncultured Blautia sp. | reverse complement strand
GGGCTTCGCAACTCTGAGCGGCCCCCCCTCCCCTGCGCCTACCGGCAGGTAAGAGAAAAATAGAAAGCAATAAAGAAACATACCGCACCCCATCCCCCACCGCCAGGTAACACTAAACTAAAGAAAGAAAACAGGGTCCAATAGGCTCCCCCTATAACAAAAACTATGTTCCAGATAGAAGAAGAATTAAAGAAGCTCCCCTCCCACCCCGGCGTCTACATCATGCACGGGGAAAAAGACGAGATCATTTACGTCGGCAAAGCGATCAGCCTGAAAAACCGCGTCCGCCAGTATTTCCAGAGCAGCCGCAACAAAGGTCCGAAGATCGAGCAGATGGTGACCCACATCACCCGTTTCGAGTACATCGTCACCGATTCCGAGCTGGAAGCCCTGGTACTGGAAAGCAACCTGATCAAGGAAAACCGCCCGAAATACAACACCATGCTCAAGGACGACAAGAGCTATCCCTTCATCAAAGTAACCCTGAACGAGACTTACCCCAGGGTCCTGTTCTCGCGCCAGATGAAAAAGGACAAGTGCCGCTACTTTGGCCCCTATACCAGCGGCGGGGCGGTCAACGATGTCATCGAGCTGGTGCGGCGCCTGTTTAAGGTGCGCTCCTGCAGCCGCGTCTTCCCCCGGGATTTTGGCCGTGACCGCCCCTGCCTCTACCATCACATGGGCCAGTGCCTGGCCCCCTGCACCGGCAATGTCCCCGAGGCGGAGTACCAGGCCAACATCGACCGGGCGGTAAGATTCCTTAGCGGCGACTTCGACGATGTGGTGGCGGACCTTAAAGCCCGGATGGAAGCGGCCTCCCAGGACATGAGATACGAGGAAGCCATAGAGCTGCGGGACCTTATTGAAAGCATCCGCCGCATCGGAGAGCGCCAGAAGATCACCAGCTACGGCGAGGAGGACAGGGACGTTATCGCCGCCGCCATGGACGACGGCGAGCACATGGAAGAGCAGGACGCCGTGGTCCAGGTATTCTTCATCCGGGACGGCCGCATGATCGGGCGGGAGCATTTTTTCATGCGGGTCGGCCGCGGAGATAAAAAGAGCCAGGTCCTCTTAAGCTTCATGAAGCAGTATTACGCCGGCACGCCCTTCATTCCCCACGAGATCATCCTGGAAAAGGAGATCGAGGAGATGGAGCTTTTGGAGGAATGGCTTTCCGCCCGGCGCGGGCAGAAGGTCCACATCCATGTGCCCCAGAAGGGCAGCAAGGAAAAGCTGGTCGCGCTGGCCAGGGAAAACGCCGCCATGGTCCTCTCCAAGGACAGGGAGCGCATCGTGCGGGAAGAAGGCCGCACCATCGGCGCGGTAAAGGAGGTGGAAGGATGGCTTGGCCTTTCCGGCCTTGTCCGGATGGAGGCCTACGATATCTCCAACATCAGCGGCTTCGAGTCGGTGGGCTCCATGGTGGTATATGAAAAGGGAAAGCCAAAGCGCAGTGATTACCGCAAGTTCAAGATAAAAACCGTCCAGGGGCCGAACGACTACGCCTCCATGGAGGAGGTGCTGACCCGCCGCTTTACCCACAAGAGCCAGGGCGACTTTGACAGCTTTGACCGCCTGCCGGACCTTATCCTTATGGATGGCGGGCGGGGCCAGGTAAACATCGCGCTTAAGGTTCTGGGAGACTTGGGGATCGATATCCCCGTCTGCGGCATGGTCAAGGACGACCGCCACAGGACAAGGGGCGTTTATTATAATAATGTCGAGATCCCCATCGATACCAGCAGTGAAGGCTTCCGCCTGGTGACCCGCATCCAGGACGAGGCCCACCGCTTTGCCATAGAGTTTCACCGGTCGCTCCGCAGCAAGGAGCAGACGCACTCGATCCTGGAGGATATCCCCGGCATCGGCGAGGCGCGCCGGAAGGCCCTGATGCGCCACTATAAGTCCATAGAAGCCCTGAGGGAGGCCGGCATCGAGGAGCTTTCGGAGCTTCCGGCCATGAACCTTCCGGCCGCGAAGGCTGTCTACGCCTATTTCCACCCGGCACAGGAAGAGTAAGGGGCGCCTGCCCTGCCCGCCGGCAGAGCAACACTTTTAGAAAATGATGGATTTAAGATTGAACCTGTCGATAATATTGTGCTATAATACAGGAAATGAATAAAACGCTTGTGTTTTCATTTGTTCCCTGCGCCGGTTTTTTGCCGTTTTAGAGGAAAAATTTCTGGTGAAGATCCGTGCGCATACTATAAAAACGGAAGGAGCCCCCCATGAGAGGCGTAAAACTGACCGAGATGGTACACGAGATGAATCTCGTCAACATCACTCCGGAGATCGATTTCTCCGATATCCGCATAAAGACAGCCGAGATCAACCGCCCGGCCCTGCAGCTGACCGGCTACCTGGAACATTTTGCCAATGAGCGCGTCCAGATCATCGGATTTGTCGAATATACTTATCTCATGCAGCTGGATGACAACGAAAGGCGCTTCAAATACGAGCGCTTCATTTCCAGCCGCATCCCCTGCGTGGTTTTCAGCACCCTGACAAAGCCGACGCCGGAGATGATCGAGCTGGCTCTGAAATACCGCGTTCCCACCTTTAAAACAGAAAAGACGACATCGGCCTTCATGGCGGAGCTCATCCGCTGGTTGGGCGTCCAGCTGGCCCCGACGATCTCCATTCACGGCGTCCTGGTGGATGTTTTCGGCGAAGGCGTCCTGATAACCGGCGAGAGCGGCATCGGCAAGAGCGAAGCCGCCCTGGAGCTGATCAAAAGAGGCCACCGCCTGGTCAGCGACGACGTTGTGGAGCTTAAGAAGGTCAGCGATGTCACCCTGGTCGGGAGCGCCCCGGATGTGACCAAGCACTTTATCGAGCTCAGAGGCATTGGCATCATCGATGTCAAAATGCTTTTCGGCGTGGAGAGCGTTAAGGATACCCAGTCCGTCGACCTGGTCATCAAGCTGGAAGAGTGGGACCGGGATAAGGAATACGACCGCATGGGGCTTAATGACGAATACACCGAATACCTGGGCAACAAGATCGTCTGCCACTCCATCCCCATCCGCCCTGGCCGCAACCTGGCCATCATCGTGGAATCGGCGGCCATCAACCACCGCCAGAAAAAGATGGGTTATAATGCCACCCAGGAACTCTTAAAGCGCGTCCAGGCCAATTTCACCAGGCATCGCCTGGAAGGCACCGACGATGAGGACTGACGCTACATATGCGCACGGATTTTCAGCGGGAGTATGCCGCTAAAGCGGCGAAGATCCGGCGCAGGAAACGGATCAAAACGCAAACGTTTTATTCGCTTCCTATAGTATAGAACAAAGGGCCCTGCAGCCCCGTCTTTTGCAGGAGAAAGGAAAAACAGCTATGGGAAATTATTGTTTTGGCATCGATGTGGGCGGAACGACGGTTAAGTGCGGCCTGTTTCACACGGATGGAACACTGGTGGAAAAGTGGGAGATAAAGACCCGCACGGAAAACCACGGGGAAGCCATTGTGCCGGATGTGGCAAAGACCATACTGGACAAGATCGAAGAGAAGGGCATCGACAAGGCGGATGTCGACGGTGTCGGTATCGGCGTTCCCGGCCCTGTCACCGAGAGCGGGGATGTGCTTGTGGCTGTCAACCTGTTCTGGGGCTTCAAGCATCTGGCAAAGGAGCTTGAGGAGCTGACAGGCCTCCATGCCAAAGCCGGCAACGATGCCAACGTGGCAGCACTGGGCGAAGCCTGGAAGGGCGCGGCGGAAGGTGCAAAAAATATCGTCCTCCTGACACTGGGAACCGGTGTCGGCGGCGGCATTATCATAGATGGAAAGATCGTCCATGGCGCCCACGGCGCCGGCGGCGAAGTCGGCCATGCCTGCATCAACCATGCGGAGACTGCCGTGTGCAACTGCGGCAACCACGGGTGCCTGGAGCAGTACGCCTCCGCCACCGGCATTGTCCGCATCGCCAGCCAGGAACTGGCGCGGACAAAGGACGAGAGCATACTGAGGAACAGCACCCTGACCGCCAAGGCTGTCCTTGACGCCTTTAAGGCCGGGGACGAGGTAGCCATCCGGATCATGGAGAGCGTCGGCGATAGGCTGGGCGGCGCGATGGCCATCTTCGCCGCTGTTGTCGACCCGGAAGCCTTTGTCATCGGCGGCGGCGTTTCCCGCGCCGGACAGCCCCTCATTGACTGCATCAGAAAATATTACGAAAAATATGCTTTCCCCACCTGCCGGGAGACCCCCATTTCCATAGCAGCCCTTGGCAACGACGCCGGCATCTTCGGCGCCGCCCGCATGGTGATCCAGGAGAAGTAACAGGTTTTTTTAATCCTCAAAGACCTTTGGCTTGCCGTTTACCAGGGCAAAATAAAGGTCTTTTTCTTTTTCCATGAGGATCCTGCCGTTAAACTTTTCCGTGAGGGCCTTCTTTAATTCTCCCTCCTGCGAATGGGAGACCAGGAGAAAGGCGACGACCTTGTCGGTGTACTGGGTATCCAGGATGGGGATATCCCTCTCCCCGGCCAGGTATTGGAGCTTCCCGATGCCGGTATAGTCGGTGGTGACTTTGAGGGAGATGCCCCTTATCTTTTCGGCAATGACAGAGGCAGCAAGGCCGGCCCGGACAGCATCGGAATAGGCGCGGACCAGGCCGCCGGTGCCAAGGAGCACGCCGCCAAAGTAGCGGGTGACGATAACGGCCGTGTTATAAAGGCCGGCGCCAAGGAGGACATCCAGCATGGGCCGTCCGGCCGTGCCGGAGGGCTCGCCGTCGTCGCTGCAGCGGGTGAGCTCCCGGTTAAGGCCCAGGGTATAGGCGGAGCAGTTGTGCCTGGCGTCCCAGTATTTCTTTTTGGTTTCTTCAAGAAAAGTGAGGATGTCCGCCTCGGTTTTTACCGGGCGCACGGTGGCTATGAACCGGGACTTTTTTTCCACGATCTCCCCGGTGCCGCCGGTCAGTACGGTTTTATATCCTTCGCTCATAAAGACCTCCTGGATGGAATACGGATAGAAAGAATAAGAACAGAACTTTTATGACCTATAGTTTAGCATAAAACCGGCGGCAAAACAACAGCAACGCGCGCGGGCTGCGGGGGAGAAAGGGAGATGGGGCAAATTGCCCACGAAATTTCTCAAAGGAAATTGTGTTTTTGGCTCTCTCGGCACTTGACGGGCTTTGATGCCTGTGGTATTATATCGGGGTGACATGGAAAAGGTCTTTTTTTTATGCCTGAAAATGCCGGACTTCCGGCTGGGCGGGACGCCGTCCTCACTGTTTTCGGCGAAGGCCCCCTGTCATCACCACTTAATGTCATTACCACTTAATGTCATTACCACTTAATGTCATTACCACTTAATGTCATTACCACTTAATTAAGAAACGAATAAAACGGGTTACGTTTTGATTCGTTTCTTGCGCCGGATCTTCGCCGCTTTAGCGGCACTATTCCAGTGGAAATCCGTGCGCATATCATAAGAAATTTACGGGAGGTGGAAGTTTTGCGCGTTAAGATAACATTGGCATGTACGGAATGCAAGCAGCGTAACTACAATATGACCAAGGAAAAGAAGAACCATCCGGAACGTCTTGAGACCAAGAAGTATTGCAGATTCTGCCGCACACATACTCTGCACAAAGAGACTAAATAAGAGACTAAATAATAGACCAGATAATTAGAGAACAGTATCAGCTAGGCAGTTTTTACTTATGCCTACCCGGCATAAATGTCTGCATATGAGGTAGAATGCTATGGCAAATGACGCAGCCGCCAAGAGCCAGAAGAAAAGCTGGTTTGAGGGAGTAAAGGCGGAATTTAAAAAAATCATCTGGACAGACAAGAGCACGCTGGTCAAGCAGACGATCGTTGTCGTGGCTGTGACCATCATCCTCTGCATCATCATCAGCATTATGGATGCGGCTCTTATCCGGGCTATCAGCTTGGTCGTTAAATGATAAGCACGATAAATCCAGGGGGATTATATGTCTGAAGCAAAGTGGTATGCTGTCCATACTTATTCCGGATACGAGAACAAGGTCAAGGCGAATATTGAAAAGACCATAGAGAACCGTCATCTTGAGGATGAGATCCTCGAGGTGAGAGTTCCCCTTGAGAGCGCTGTCGAGATCAAAAACGGTGTCAGCAAGATCGTTGAAAAGAAGCGTTTTCCCGGCTACGTTTTCCTCAACATGGTTATGAACGACGATACCTGGTATGTTGTCCGCAATACGCGCGGCGTGACCGGCTTTGTCGGCCCTGGCTCCAAGCCGGTGCCGGTACCGGACGAGGATATGATCATCTACGCGGACAAGCCCCAGGAGGTTACTGTTGATGTTGCCGTGGGCGATCCGGTCCTGGTGACCGCCGGTGTCTGGAAGGATTACCGGGGCGTAGTGAATGCCATCGACATGGTCAAACAGACCGTGACCATCAACGTCGAACTTTTCGGCCGCGAAACGCCGGTGGAGATCGACTTTAAAGAGATCGCGAAGGCCGATGCCTGACCAGTATTTTCAGCCGGATGATGCCGCCAGAGCGGCAGGGAACCGGCGCGGAAAGCGAAAAGATATCTCCGCTTTCCGTAAAAAACAGAAACGAGAGAGAGCCTGATAAGTCTCAGGTTCCCCTGAAAAGTGGGAGGGATTTAACTCCCGCCATCACCACATAGGAGGTGCCGACAATGGCAAAAAAAGTTACAGGTTATATCAAATTACAGATCCCGGGCGGCAAGGCGACTCCTGCTCCCCCTGTAGGTCCCGCGCTTGGTCAGCATGGTGTGAACATTGTGCAGTTCACCAAGGAATTTAACGCCAGGACAGCCGACCAGGTAGGTCTTATCATCCCCGTGGTCATCACTGTCTATGCGGACAAGAGTTTCAGCTTCATAACCAAGACTCCGCCGGCGGCTGTCCTTCTGAAGAAGGCTGCCAACATCGAGCATGCTTCTGGTACTCCGAACAAGACCAAGGTCGCCAAGGTGACCCGCGCCCAGGTTCAGGAGATCGCCGAGACCAAGATGAAGGATCTCAACGCGGCCTCCCTGGAAGCTGCCATGAGCATGATCGCTGGCACAGCCAGAAGCATGGGAATCGAAGTCGTTGACTGATGAGAGCAAATATACATATACCGCGGCACAGAATACAAAGTGCTATTTTATTGCATTCGCGAGTATAAGTGGGAGGGTTTTTCCCGCAATTACCACAGGAGGTTATCGCTATGAAACGAGGAAAGAAATACTTAGAAGCGGCCAAGAGCGTCAGCCGCAACACCTTATATGATACCGATGAGGCCATTGGCCTCGTAAAGAAGCTGGCTGTTGCCAAATTTGATGAGACCATCGAAGTTCACATCCGTACAGGCTGCGATGGCCGTCATGCCGATCAGCAGATCCGTGGCGCTGTTGTCCTTCCCAACGGAACGGGCAAGACCGTCCGCGTTCTGGTTTTCGCCAAAGATGCCAAGGCCGATGAAGCCAGGGCTGCCGGTGCCGATTATGTCGGCGCTGAGGAGCTTATCCCCAGGATCCAGAATGAAGGCTGGCTGGATTTCGACGTTGTGGTCGCTACCCCGGATATGATGGGTGTCGTTGGCCGCCTCGGCCGTGTCCTTGGCCCGAAGGGCTTAATGCCCAACCCCAAGGCCGGTACCGTTACCCCGGATGTCACCAGGGCTATCCAGGAGATTAAAGCCGGTAAAGTCGAATATCGTCTTGACAAGACCAATATTATCCATGTTCCGATCGGCAAGGCTTCCTTCACGGAAGAGAAGCTTTCCGAAAACTTCCAGGCTCTTATGAGCGCTATCAACAAGGCCAGGCCCAGCGCTGTCAAGGGTCAGTTCCTCAAGAGCGTCGTCATCACCCCCACCATGGGCCCCGGCGTCAAGCTGAACCCCATCAAGCTGGCCCAGTAATCCATCTGGCCTGATATACAGTTTTATCCCCAGCGGAAGAAGAGAGACTTCTCTTCTTCCGCTGTTTTTTATGGGAAGAAGAGAGACTTCTCTTCTTCCGCTTTTTTTTATTATCGCCTTGCGGCGAACGCCGCCCCGCGGGCGAGCAGGAGGGGAAGTTTCCCCTCCTGCTCGATTTAGGAGAGAAGAGTGAAAGAAAGATAATTGACTTTACAAAAGAATAGGTATATCCTGTATATATTATTCTACGATAACAGCAAAAACATACCCCGTATAGATCAATACTTTGTGCAGACTGGCGGGAAAGGAGCAGTATTATTTATGGCGGCTGGTGAACAAGAGACAAATAATCAGGCATCATCAAAATATCTGACTTCTCTGGGGGCCTGGGCGCTGGCGTTCGGGTGCAGCGTGGGCTGGGGGGCGTTTGTCATGCCCGGAACCACCTTCCTGCCGCTGGCAGGCCCTATAGGGACATTGCTCGGCATCGCTGCCGGCGGGGCGGCCATGCTGATCATCGGCGTAAACTATCATTACCTGATCAACCAATATCCAGACAATGGCGGGAGCTATGCCTACACCAAGATCAGTTATGGCTATGACCACGGCTTTTTGAGCGCATGGTTCCTGATCCTGACCTATATAGCCATCTTGTGGGCAAACGCCTCGGCGCTGCCCCTGATCGCGCGGACAGTTTTGGGCCGGACTTTCCAGTTCGGCTTTGACTATGAGATCGCGGGCTACCACGTCTATATGGGCGAGATACTCCTGGCTGCCTGTGCCCTTGTCATTTCGGCCTTTGTGTGCCTGAAACCCGAGCGGTCACAGCGCACGCAGATCGCGATGGCCCTCCTGCTTCTTTTTGGGGTCGCGTGCTGCCTTCTCGGGGCCATGGCAAAGCAGGGAGGAGACATGCAAAGCCTCTCTCCCGCCTTTGCGCCGGAACATAATGCTATTGGGGGCGTTTTCACCGTCTTTGCCCTGGCTCCGTGGGCCTTTGTGGGGTTCGAATCGATCTCCCACTCGGCCGCCGAAGCCCGCTTTCCGTTAAAACGGTCCTTTGGCATCATGGCCATTGCGATAGCGGCCGGGGCGGCTGCCTATATCGCTCTGGCCCTCCTGGCTGTCTTCGCCTTGCCGGAAGGGTGTGCATCGTGGCCGGAATACATAGGAAACCTGGGAAGGTATCAGGGGCTCTCTTCGCAGCCCACCTTTTTTGCGGCGCATGCTTCCCTGGGAAATGCCGGAACCTTCCTTCTGGGGCTGGCCTCCCTGTGCGCGATATTCACCGGCCTGATCGGCAATTATATCGCCCTCAGCCGCCTTCTCTGCGCCCTGTCGGACGATGGGATACTTTCGCCCTGGATCGGGAAAAGAAATCAGAACCAGGTGCCGCAGAACGCCATATTGTGCATCCTCGGCATTTCCATATGGCTTCCCTTCCTGGGGCGCACCGCCATCAGCTGGATCGTGGACGTGACCACCGTCGGGGCGACCATCGCCTATGCCTTTACGGCGGCATCGGCCTGGAAGAAGGCGCGGGAGAATAAAAATGCGGGCTATATGGCGACGGGCTTCCTGGGACTTATCATATCCGTGCTCTTTGCCCTTGAGTTTTTGATCCCCAACATGTTATCGGTAGATACCCTCTCCACAGAATCCTATCTGATCCTGGCAGCCTGGGGGATACTGGGCTTTGTCGTTTTTCGCTGCCTGCTCGGCAGGGATAAGGAACGGCGCATGGGAAGGTCCATCGTGGCCTGGGTCGTGCTCCTTGGCCTTATCATATTTACCTCCAACGTCTGGATGCGCCAGATGGCCGCCTCATCCGTTGAAAAGTCCGCCGCGCCCATCCAGAGCTATTATGAAGAGCTGCTGGGCACCCCGGGGGATGATGGGAGCGCTCTCACATCAGAGTCTTATCCCAGGGAGATACTAAGGGGTATCGGCCGCTCGCTGAACCTGGGCAGCGTGATCCAGATCCTGCTGATCGTTATGGCTATGCTGATCCTTCTGGACATTTATTCGTTAATGCAAAAGAGGGAAAAGCAGATAGAAGTGGAAAAGGCCCTGGCCGAGGAGAGCAGCCGGGCCAAGACAAGCTTTTTGTCCAACATGAGCCACGAGATCCGCACGCCCATGAACGCGATCATCGGCCTTGACAATATCGCCCTCCGGGACCCGGACCTTCCGCCAAGGACGCGGGAGCAGCTGGAAAAGATAGGCCTGAGCGCGAGGCACCTCCTCAGCCTCATCAATGATATTCTGGACATGAGCCGCATAGAGTCCGGCCGGATGGTCCTTAAGAGCGAGGAATTTGCCTTCCGGGAATTTTTAGAACAGATCAACGTTATCATCAATGGGCAGTGCTCCGATAAGGGCCTTCAATACGAATGCCAGATCGTCGGCCGTGTCAGCGATTATTACTGCGGCGACGACATGAAGCTTAAGCAGGTGCTCATCAATATTCTGGGAAATTCGGTCAAATTTACCGAGGCGCCGGGGACTGTCACCCTGACGGTGGAGCAGATCGCGGAATTTGAAGGAAGATGCACGCTCCGCTTTACGATGACGGATACCGGCATCGGCATGGACAAAGACTTTATTCCCAAGCTTTTTGAAGCCTTCTCCCAGGAGGACGATACGGCCACGAACAGCTATGGCGGAAGCGGGCTCGGCATGGCGATCACCCGCAACTACGTGGAGATGATGAACGGCGATATCCAGGTGGAAAGCGAAAAAGGCAAGGGCTCTACGTTTATCGTCACGGTCACTTTGAAGGCTTCCACCCAGAGCGGTCATGCCAGCTTTGGCCTGCCGGAGGGGCTCCGGGCCATGATCCTGGACGACGATGTGATCGCCTGCGAGCATACCCAGGTCGTCATGCGCGCCATCGGCATTGAAGCCGATATCACAACCGATCCCCATGAGGCCATCCGGCGTATCCGGGAAGCTTTGGGACAGGAGGAGCCTTATGCGTTCTTCCTTACGGATTATAAAATGCCCGTGATGAACGGCATGGAGGCGGCAGGGGCGGTCCGCGCCTTTGACGATGGGAGAACGGCGATCATCATGCTGACCGGCTATAGCCACGATTTTCTCGAAGCGGAGGCAAAGGAAAGCGGCATAGACGGCATTCTGGACAAGCCGGTCTTTTCGGACAGCCTGGTGCGAGAGCTTCAGGTGGTCCTTGCCCGGAAGGATGGCTTTGTCATCCGCAAGGCAGAGAAAGAGGAAGAGGACAAGATAAAGCAGAGCCTTTCCGGCTGTCGTATCCTCATGGCGGAGGATGTGGAGCAGAACGCCGAGATCCTGCAGGATCTTTTAGAGCTGGAGGATATCATTTCCGAGTGGGCCAAAAACGGCGAGATTGCCGTAAAGATGTTTGAAGAAAGCCCGGCGGGCTATTATGACGCCATCCTCATGGACGTGCGCATGCCCGTGCTTGACGGCCTGTCCGCCACCCGGGCCATCCGCGCCCTGTCCCATCCCGACGCCAAAACGATCCCGATCATAGCCATGACGGCCAATGTCTTTGATGAGGACGTTGCCCTCTCCCTCCAGGCCGGCATGAACGCCCACCTGTCAAAGCCTATCGAGCCGGAGTGGATGTTTGATACCCTGGCAAAATTCATTGCGCGCAAGGAGCCGGTTCCGGATTAAGGCGGCCTTCCTTCCAGTGCTTGCGGCAGAGGGCCGTGTAGCTTTCGTTCCCGCCAAGCAGGACCTGCTCGCCTTCCTTTACGACCCGGCCGGCCATGATGCGGGCGTTATAGGTGGCCTTCCGGCCGCACCAGCAGACGGTTTTTATTTCTTCAATGCTGTCCGCCCAGGCAAGAAGCCAGTGGGAGCCTTCAAACAGGTTCCCCTGGAAGTCTGCCCGGAGGCCGTAGGCCACGACGGGAATGCCAAGATCGTCCACGATCCTGACTAGCATTTCAACCTGGGTTTTGGAGAGGAACTGGGCCTCATCGACGATGATGCAGTTGTATTTCTTCGCTTCCTCGAGGGTCAGCTCTTCCATAAAGACACAGGGGGAGAAAAGGCCGGAGCGGGAGGCTACGATACGCTCGCCGTCCCGGGTGTCCAGCTTGGGTTTGACAAGGAGGGCGCACTGGCCGCGCTCCTGATAATTATACTGTACCATGATCGCGTTAGCTGTTTTAGAGGAGCCCATGGCTCCGTAGCGGAAATATAGTTTTGCCATTAAGAAATTCATCCTTTCTGTCGTTCATTCTGGTTGCAGGGATTCCCTCATTTCCCCGACGGTCATTCCCATATATTTTTTAAACACGCGGTAAAAGTAAGCCGTGCTGGTGTAGCCGGCCAGATCGCAGATTTCCTTGTTGTTCAGGCGGTTATCCCGAAGAAGCGTGAGCGCTTTCCGAAGGCGCATATCCGTGAGAAACTCCACAAAGGAAAAGTCACGGCACTGGGTAAACAGGCGGCTTAAGTAAAAAGAACTGATGCCGAGCCTTTCGGCCACATCCTCAAGGGAAATGTCCATCTGGTAATTTTCCCGGATATAGAGGATCGCTTTCTCAACGTAGATGTTTGCTTCCCGGACTTTACCGGAGAGCTCACGGGCGCATTCCTGAAGGCTTTCGCTCACCCAGGAAGCAAGGGCGGAGGAGGTGCCGGCATTGCCAAAGCTACGCCAGGGCAGCGGCCGCAGGAATGCCTTCCCCTCAGCGCAGAGGTGCCGGTCAAGAAGGCTTACGACATCCACAAGGAAAAGGGCATACTGCGTGCGGAGAGCATAAAGATTTCCTGATGCGGGGACTTTCATAGCGCTTATCCGGATATCTGTCTCGCGGAGGCATTCCTCAGTCCGGCCAAGGAGAAGAAAGCTGGCCGCCTCCGGTGCGAAGCTGTAAAAGGAGGCGCTGTCTTCACGTTCCTCCTTTCCAAACTGGAAAAATGCGATGCCCCTGCGCTTAAGTCCCCGGAGGGCGGCCTGGGCTTCCCGGACGCCGTCGGCATACTGTGACATATCCCCCTTATACCGGCTGCAGCCAACAGAGTAATCCCGGCCAAGCTTATGGAGCACATGCTGAAGGAGACTGTGAATGGCCTCCTGGCCGGCCTTATCGGCATTGCCGTCCGGCTTAAGAAGAAGCAGGTAATAGGCAGCACGGTAGGAACAGCCGATACAGGTGCAGTATTCCTGCATGAGCCTGAGGATCTCGCTTTCCCGGCGCTCATCCTTTTGCCCGGCAGCCGCATAGCCCTCTTCTTCCGGTGAAGAAAACCGCGGCTGCCAGACAGTAAAATATCCTCCCCGGGAAAGCTCCGGCGTTTTTTCCATTAAAAGAGCGGCACATGACGCATCCTCTTCCCCGAAAAGAAGGGAAATAAGCCACTTCTGGGCGGCAATGCGGTAAAGGTTTTCAACCGTGGCCTCGCTTTTCTGATAGCGCGTTTTCTCCATGTCAGCCTCCGCAAGCTCGGACAGAACTTTACGGATGGCGGCATAAAGCTCCTCCCGGGAGCCGGGCTTTAGCAGATAGTCGCTGGCTCCAAACTTGAGGGCACGCTGGGTATAGGCAAAATCACTGTAGGAAGTATTGATGATGACCTTGAGTCTGAGCTTTTTCATCTTCAGGATCTCGATGGCATCCAGCCCGTTTAGTCCCGGCATATTGATGTCCACAATGGCGATATCCGGAGAGAAGCTCTCAACGGCCTTAAGAAGGCTGGCACCGTCATAGACGCTGGGAAGCAAAAGGATATCCGGGAAGCCCGTGCGTATTTTATGCTCCAGGGCCCGGCATTCGATCTCCTCGTCATCGGCAATGATCAGCTGGTACATGCCTGCATATCCTCCTTTTTTTTTCATATTATCCACCTATACGGCATCCCTGTCCTCTTTGGCCAGCGGAAGGAGAAGCGCCACACGCGTTCCTTCCCCTTCCCGGCTGTTGAGCGAAATAGAGGCTTTGCCTTTAAAAAAATAGCGAAGCCGCATGGCAACATTTCCAAGGCCAATGCGCACGCTCTCACCCTGGTAATTTTCCATCATATCCCGTATCCGTTTCAGGGCATCGGGCGATAGGCCGGCGCCGTTATCTTCCACCACAATACAGGCAAAGCTCTCTCCTTTTTCTTCCTTTCGGGAGGTGGATATGCGGATGGCCCGTTCGTCTGTCATCATGCCAACGCCGTGAACGATGGCATTTTCTACCAAAGGCTGGAGGGTCAGGGCCGGAAGAGTGACGTTATGGATGCTCTCGTCCAGGTCGAACTGAAAGCGGATGCGCCGGCCAAAGCGCTGTTCCTGGATAAAAACATAGTTTCCCAGTTCTTCGATCTCCTGGCCGAGCGGCACCGCCTTCCCGGAAAAATCCAGGCTATAGCGGAACATGCGGGCGGCGCAGCGCAAAAGCTCGGCTGTTTCGTCCGCGCATTCAAAATAAGCCTTTTCCGAGATCATGTTCAGCGTGTTAAAAAGAAAATGCGGGTTGATCTGCATTTGCAGTTCTTTAAACTTTATCTCGTCCAGCTCTCGGCGCATGCGGGCATTTTCTGCCATGGTCTCAAACTGCTTCTGGAGCTGGCCGGTCATATCGTCAAAAACCTGGGAAAGAATGCGAAATTCTTCGTTGGAAGTAGGCGGCACGGGAAGAGCGCGGCTGTCGGAGAGCTTTCCCTCGCGGATAAGCGAAGCCTTTTCGGTAAGGACAGCTGCCGGCCGGGTGATGTCGGAAACAATCTTCAGGATGTGGCGTATGGCCACCGCAAGGATCAGAAGGCTTCCGGATATGAAAACCAGAAGAAACATCCAGGTCTGCCTGCGCATCTGCCGGTAGCCGCTGCCGGAGCTTTCCAGATAAAGGTTTCGGATGTCGTCGCACCGGATAAACATAACCTGGGCAATAGTCTGAAACTCATCCAGGCGGTTTTGCACCGGAGCGTAGTCGGCCTTGCCGGAAGCTAAATAGCTATCGACAGCCCCATGCATGGCCAGGGAAGCCGCGTCAAGATGGGCAGCCATTTCCGAAAGATCCAGAAGCTCCCGGCAGATCAGGGGCTCGGCGGTATCTTTAAGAAGCTCTTCCAGGCTTTTTTCCAGAAAGGACAGAGATTCGCAGGCGGACAGATAGTAGCTTTCCGTTTCGCGCCTCGCATACAGGCTCATGCTGTGGGAAAGGGATGTCAGGGAGTCCGAGCAGGCATTGAACTCTGCCAGATGCCGCACCCCCCGCTGGGAACGGCCGGCATAGATGAGAAAGAAGACCATCGTAAACAGGCACAGCATGACCGCCGTGATGCCAACGGAGCTGAAAAAGCCCGTCAGCTGGCTTTTGGTAGAATGGGTTTTCATGAAATATAGGCCTCCGCATCTTTCTGCTCGACAAGGATGGCAGGGGTATAAAGCTCCTGCGGCTCCAGGGCGGGATCGTTTTTGTAATCGATAAGCAGGCGAACAGCCTCGTATCCCATCTGCTTTCCCTGCTGGATCATAACCCCGGAAAGCACGCCGTCCGCCACAAGCTGGGGCGTGGGGGCGACCTCGTCAAAGCCGATGATGAAAAGCTGCCGGGAAATATCGGCATCCTTCATAAATACGCCCGTCGTTGTGGAGGTCGAGGCATCGGCGCAGAAGATGGCATTAAGGCTGGGGCGGCTTTTCAGGGTTCGGGTCAGGAATGTTGCGAGAGCCGCTTTATCGCTGCGGTTCTCATATACCACCAGGACATCGCTGTCCGGGTCCTGGTCGATGACACGGCGGAAGCCTTTCAGGCGCTCGCTCTGGTTGGCATCCGAGATGCCGGTGATGATAACAGCGGCATGGACAGTGCCTCCGGTCAGTTCCAGAAGCTTATCTGCCGCTGCCTCCCCGGCCTTCTGATTGTCGGTGCCGATGTAAAAGCTCCGGTCAGTGCCGGGCATGTCGGTGTCGATGAGGGCAACGGGGATGCCTTTGTCTATGCAGGAAGCTATGGCCGCGCCAAGCTCCGGCGAGGAAGGCTCTCCAATGGTAATGATCCCGTCCACATGAAAGTAGTCTGTCTGGGAGAGGAGACGAAGGCGGGACGAGATGTCATAGCGGTCGTAGTCTTCGATCCGGGTATAGGTGCCGAAGGAAGCATCGGCCTCGGCGATGCCGGAGCGCACGGCTCCCCAGTAATATTCGGTCTCCGGAGGCATCAGGCAGAGAAAACGCAGGGCCGTTTTGTCAAAGCTCCCGGCCGGCTCGAAAACGAGGAGGGCCAGCAGCAGGGAGAGCACGGCGAAGAGAAGGAATGAGAGCGCAGCGGTTCGTTTCATATCGGGATCCTCCTTATGGCTATAAGAATATATTACCGCATATCGGCGGAAAAAGGAAAGGGAATTTGTGCGGATCCGGTGCAAAAAAGTACAGCCTTTGCAAAAAATGACACAAGCCTGTCATAAAAAATGTCTTTTTATGACAAGCTTGTGGAAATGGTATTTATGCGGGCAAAAGGCTATACTCTCCTTAACAAAGAAAGGAGGAAACTCTTATGAAGAACTGGAAACTTGCATTAGTCTGCGCTGCCCTTACAGCTGTCGTGGCGTCATCCTCTGCCCTTGCGGCAGGATATGCCGAAAACTTAAGCGATGAGGAATTTGCCGCTCTGGAAGAGACGACGGTCATTAAGGATGAGGAATCGCCCACCGGCTATTATGTTACCTTCCGCTATAAAGATGCGGATGCCTCACGCGTCCGGATCTATGGGGAATGGAAGTTCTCGGATGTCATGCACGCTTCCTTCGTTTCCGGCGAAAACAAGGCTCCGGAGGAATGGGAAGACGGCGATATCGTCTGGAAGACCAACGGCTGGCCTACAGCGGACATGGAAAAGAACGAAGAAACCGGCGTGTGGTCCTACACCATTCCGCTTCCCAACGGCACATGGGCATACCGCTATTATGTCGGCGGGGCTGCCGACGCGGCTGTTAACGACTATACCGATGCCAAAATGATCCCGGATCCCGCCAATGTCAACTACCTGGCCCCCGATGAGGATCTTGATAACCTGGGCGGCGAGCAGTGCCTGACATGCGTTTATGTTCCCTATGACGAGGTCAAGCAGGCCAACACCATCCGCCGCGATGAGGAAGCGCCAAGGGATGGCGAGAACGGCACGGTAGAATACGTGGTGACCACCCTTCCGGACGGAAAATCTTCCGGCTATGAAGTTTACCTTCCCTACGGCTATGACGCGGAACGCGAAGAGAAGTATCCGGTATTTGTCCTGTTCCACGGCGGCGGCGGCTACGATGGCAGCTGGATGACCAATGGCCTTGTCAACATCCTGGACAACATGATCGCTGAGGGACGCTTAGAGCCGACCATCGTTGTGACACCCTGCGGCGAAGACTTCCATGACGACACCTATCACTGGAACCGCCCGGCTATCATGGACTTTTTGAATGACAACCTGCTTCCCTATGTGGCCGAAAACTACAACGCCTCCGACGACCCGGCCAGGCGTGCCCTTGGCGGCCTGTCCCAGGGCGGCGCGACTGTCGGCTTCTGCATGTTTGAAAACACGGATGCCTTCGATACCTACATTCACCTGAGCGCTCCCTACATGGGCGACACCAACCTGGATTTCACCATTCCCGAGCTGAAGGAAAAGAATATCTTCTTCGGATATGGCGATTATGACTTTGTCCAGACCCGCTCCCTGTACAAGATGTATCCCGATGCCGACGGCAACATGGTCCGCCTGGCACGCCAGTATGAAGGCAGCATCTGGGAATATATGTACGGACTCTCTGCTGAAGGCGTTCCCTTCACTTCCATGAACTATCCCTATGGCCATGACTGGGTTCTCTGGAGAAAGCTTCTGGTTGATGTGTTTGATTACATTCTCTGGAAATAAAGCTCCTGTCGTGTAAAAAGATCCGGTTCCGCAAGCCTCTTCAGGTTTGCGGAACCGGATTTTTTTGCTTTTATCGCAGGGGCGGATGCCCCCCTCTGCTCGATTCATGGCAGGGGCGGCTTTTGGGGGCAGGCGATTTTGGCTATGTCTTCGATGGTGTGGTGGAGGGAGTCCACGAGGGGGGTGTGGCTGGCCTGGTAGTAGACTTCCTTGCCGCGGCGCTGGGCTGTGACCAGGTTGTGGTCTTTGAGGACGCGCAGGTGGTGGGAGACGGCGGGGGAGGTCATGTTGACCATGGCGGCCAGGTTGGCTACGCACTCCTCGCAGTGGCAGAGGATCCAGAAGATCTGCAGCCGGGCGGGGTCGCCCAGCTGCTTCATGGCCTCCGAGACGACAGCGATCTCTTCGATATCCGGGATCTCGGATAAAAGGGAATCGTCTGTGTGGTGGTGGGGGAGAAGGCTGATTTTGGTCATAGCGGGAAGTCCTTTTCAAAGATCCGTTTGTTGCTCTCGGTCCGGTAGGCGGCTACGTGGGCCTTAAGGGGAGCGCCTGCCTCCGCGGGGGCGTAGGAGATGTTGATGTTGGGAACGGCGGCAAGAAGAAGCTTTGCTGTCTGGGTGTCCGGGGCATAGCCCTCCGGGAGGGTGATATCCGTGGAAAATTCCCGGCTGGTCATGAAGGTGAGGGCATTTTTGAAGCCGGAAGCCTTCTTGAACTGGTAGGAGAGCGAATCCATGTAATCCACAAAGTCCACATCCCAGTCGTGGTAAGCTTCCTGCCCCCTCTTGTCGGTAAAGGGCAGGTTTTCCAGCAAAAAGGCGCCCAGCCGGTGGCTCACAAGGGCCTGGCCGGCATAGTTAAGGTGCGAATCCTCGTCAAAAAAGTGGATGTCCTCGTCTATCAGGTTTTCGTAGGACAGGTTAAAATAGAGGCAGCCCTCCGCGGCGGCAATGTCCGCGGCGGAATTATCCCACATCTGTTTTTCTTCCGGGGCGGGATAGGGGATAGTAATGAGGACAGGGATGATGTCCTCTTTTTTGCATTCCTCAATAAATTTCCGGATATAGGTCTTGGCCACGGTCTCTTCCGTCAGCTTTTCCTCCGGGGAAACGCGGGGATACTTAAGGGCGGTGACCACGCCGCTGTCCAGGTAGCTGCCTTTTCGCTTATTGAGGTCAATGGGCTTGAAGGCATTTTCCCAGTCGATCTCCTTCCACTGGCCGTGGTAGATGCTGAAGGGGAACAGCATTTCCAGCCGCAGGGATGGCTCGTCAAATAATTCCCAAACGGCCTGGAGCTTGGTGAGGGATAGGGGGAAGGCATCAAAGGTCTTGTGCGCCAGCCCGGTTTTCATGCTCACGCTGTTCTGGTAGATCAGGAACGTGTCCAGGACGGCCACCTTTGGCTTGTGATAGCGGATGGCATTCTTAAATGTCCAGTAGCTGGCCGCGATGCTGGTGCCCTGGCCGGCGCAGTTGTAGCCGGTAATGCCGTAATCGTGCCAGATCTCCATGGGCGAAATGCCATATTGCATATGGCTGCTGCCAAAGTACAGGACATCGTACTCGCGCTCATCCTCGAAAAAATGGCCAAACTGGATGGCGGCCACTTTATTGGACAGAAGATCGTTGGCCCTCTGGGCGCCGGCGCCGACGAGGACCAGGACAAGGAGAGTGCCGAGCAGCCGTTTTATCTTTAGTAATAACATACAGACACCTCAAAACTGAAAATAGATAAAGCTTTGGGCATCGTAGGTATTTCCCCAGATGCCGAAGATCAGGATAAACAGGATTATGACGGATAAGATGACGATCCGGAAAAGCCAGGGAAGCCTTTGCAGGCCCTTCCGGATGGATAGCCCCTTATCGTGGACAAGATCCGCAAGAAGCAAAAGAAGGATGGCCGAAAGAAGAAGGATCATGTCCGCCTGGGCGAGCCCATAGCCGAAAAGCGCATCCGGAAGGGGAGACGCCGGCAGCGGATGGGCAAAGACCTGCCGGATGAGGAAGAAGGCGTCGGCAAGGCTGTTGGAACGGAAAAACAGCCAGGCTATGTCGATAAGGACAAAGGTAAGCAGCCGGTGGAACCATTTAAAGTGCCTGGGAAGAGTCTCCTCCTTCGCGCTCTGGCGGATGGGGGGTGCGGCCTTTTCTGGCGCGGCTTCCTTTCGGACGGCGGAGATATCATGGGTGACGGGCGTGCCGTCAAAGGAATAGACATCCTGGCCGATGCCGGAAGGCCTGGGCCCCTTGGGCGCGTAGGTGTGGAACCGGTTGGCCCGCTCTTCCCTGGCGATGCGCCTGTCCGTGCGGATGCTGCCGATGATCTGGTAGAGGCCGTTCAGCAGCCCCCAGATGACAAAATTCCATCGGGCCCCGTGCCAGAGGCCGCTGAGGAAGAAGACGAAAAGGGTGTTGAAATACTTCCGGAGGTTTCCCTTGCGGTTCCCCCCGAGAGGAATGTAGACATAGTCGACAAACCACGTATTCAGGGAAATGTGCCACCGCCGCCAGAAATCCCGGGTGGTAAGCGCCCGGTAGGGGCTTCTAAAGTTCTCCATGAGGTCGATGCCGAGGACCCTGGCCGCGCCCCTGGCGATCATGGAGTAGCCGCCAAAGTCGCCGTAGATCTGGAAGGCGAACAGGACCGTAGCCAGGATGATGAGGACGCCGCCGTCCCCCGGATGCTCATTGTAGATCTGGTCCACAAAGATGGCCGCCCGGTCGGCAATGACCATTTTCAGGAAATACCCCCACAGCATCTCATAAAGCCCGTCCCGGGCCCGGTCGAAGTCAAAAGTATGCACCTCGCCAAGCTGGGCCAGAAGGGACCGGCTCCGCTCAATGGGCCCGGCCACCAGCTGCGGAAAGAAGGAGACGAAGAGGGCGTACTGGATGAAATCCTTCTCCGCCTTCGTATCCCCCCGGTAGACATCGATCAGATATCCCGCTGCCTGAAACGTAAAAAAGGAAATGCCCACCGGCAGCACGATATCAAAAGAGGGAATAAACAGGCTGACGCCAAACAGGGCGCAGACCCTTTGGAGGTTTTCAACAAAGAAGTTTGTATATTTAAAGTAAAACAGAAGGCAGAAAACCAGGCAAAGAGCCAGGGTCAGCACAAACCGCCCCCGCCTTCGCGATTTCTTCCGCCGGCGCGAGCAGATCAGCGATATCCAGAGAGCCGCTATGTACGTAACCCCCGTGCAAAACAGAAGCAAAAGCCCATAACGGGCGTTCCAGCTCATGTAAAAAAAGTAGCTGGCCAAAAGAAGCCAGAGGTTCCGCAGGCGCTTTTGCCTGGGCAGGATAAAATAGATAAAAACAACAACAGGAAAAAAAACCAAAAACGAAAATGAATTAAAAAGCATGGCTCACCTTCTTTTTCATTCCTCCATAAAAATTCAACAGAGCCTATCATAACACATGAAAGCCAAAGTGTCAAAAAAAGGAAAGCATTATAGGGGAGACCCCATTGCCCCCCCTGATGACCATTCTGGGTTATGCTTACCTGGCGGTAGGTTTCGGGTGCGCTATGCGCCTTGTTACCTTTTCTATTTCACTCTTACCTGGCGGTAGGTTTCGGGTGCGCTATGCGCCCTGTTACCTTTTCTATTTTACTCTTACCTGGCGGTAGGCGCAGGGGAGGGGGGGCCGCTCA
>CAMNNO010000032.1 GCA_946545475.1 uncultured Blautia sp. | reverse complement strand
GAGGATTTCCCACTCCCAAGTATCCGTCCCTCACAACAGCAAGCGTGCGTGCCCCTGGGGGGAGGGGTGCAGGGGAGGGGGACGCGGGCCCCGCAACTCTGAGCGGCCCCCCCCTCCCCTGGCACCTACCGGCAGGTAAGAGTAAAATAGAAAAGATAACAGGGAGCATAGCGCACCCGAAACCTCCCGTTAGGTAAACATAACTCAGAATGCTCTACAGGGGGGCGATGGGGTCTCCCCGAAAAACGTGCGTTTACCCTGAGAAACAGGGATATGAAATGGGGACGGTTCTCTTTTCTTATAATTACAAGAAAAGAGAACCGTCCCCGTTTCTTCCTTTTTCTCCGGAAGGAGTAACTTATATTTTACTTATACTTCGGCCTCGCCTCATAATGGGTATGAAGGAGCTCATGGGCCTTGTGGCTGTTGGGCTCGCCGAGGTAGTTGTCGTAGAGGGCCTGGATGGAGGGATTCTCATGGCTCTTGCGCTGCGGCTTATTGGCGTCCTCGTTGTAGAGGGCGGCGGCGCGAAGGGTCTTGGGATCGCATTCCATGCGCTTCTGGGCGGAGACGATGGGCTGGCCGCCGCCGGTGACGCAGCCGCCGGGGCATCCCATGACTTCGATGAAGTGATAGGTCTTCTCGCCGGAGCGGACGGAATCCAGGAGGCGGGCCGCGTTCGCGGTGCCGTGGGCAACAGCGACGTTGACATCCAGGTCGCCGACCTTGATGGTGGCTTCCTTGACGCCTTCGATGCCGCGGACAGCGTTAAAGTCAACGCTTGCGAGCGTCTCGCCGGTCACCTTCTCATATACGGTACGAAGGGCAGCTTCCATAACGCCGCCGGTGGCGCCGAAGATGACGGCTGCGCCGGTGCTCTCGCCGAGGACCGGGTCGAAGTCTTCATCCGGAAGGTTGGCGAAGTCGATGCCGGCCTGCTTGATCATGCGGGCAAGCTCGCGGGTCGTGATGACCTCATCCACATCCTGCATGCCGTCATGGCCGAGCTCGGGCCTCTTCGCCTCGAACTTCTTGGCCGTACAGGGCATAACGGAAACGACGCGGACCGTCTTCGGGTCGATGCCTTCCTTTTCCGCCCAGTAGGACTTGATCATGGCGCCCTCCATCTCGTGAGGAGACTTGCAGGAGGACAGGTTCGGGATGAAGTCCGGATAATAGGTTTCGCAGAACTTGATCCAGCCCGGCGAGCAGGAGGTGATCATCGGCAGGACGCCGCCGCTCTGCAGACGACCGATAAACTCGGTGCCTTCTTCCATGATGGTCAGGTCTGCGCCCCAGTCGGTGTCGAACACCTTCTCGAAGCCCAGGCGGCGGAGGGCCGCGGCGAGCTTTCCGGTAACAGAGGTGCCCATCGGGATGCCGAATTCCTCGCCGAGGGCGGCGCGGACAGCGGGAGCCGGCTGCACGACAACGTGGACATCCGGGTTGTTCAGAAGATCCCAGACATTGGCGGTGTTATCCTTCTCATGAAGGGCGCCGGTGGGACATGCCGCGATACACTGGCCGCAGTTGATGCAGCCGACATCGGCCAGGGACTGCCACCAGGGGCTGGTGATCTGGGTCTTGAAGCCACGGCCTACGGGGCCGATGACGCCGACAGCCTGGGTCAGGTTACAGGCGGCCACGCAGCGGCGGCAGAGCACGCACTTGTTGTTGTCGCGGACGATGGAGGGGCTGAGCTCGTCGATGTCATAGACGTTCTGTTTGCCCTTGTAGTGGTCCACATCATCAACGCCAAGGTCCTTGCAGAGCTGCTGAAGCTCGCAGTTCTGGGAACGGACGCAGGAGAGGCACTTCTTGTCGTGGTTAGAGAGCAACAGCTCCAGGTTGGTCTTTCTGGCCGCGCGGAGCTTGGGGGTATTTGTCTTAACATTCATGCCTTCGGCAACGGGAAGCACGCATGCCGCGCCGAAAGCCCTGGCGCCGGTGTCAACGATACACATACGGCAGGCGCCGATCTCATTGAGATCCTTCAAGAAACACAGCGTGGGGATGTTGATACCAACCGATCTGGCGGCTTCCAGAACCGTTGTGCCGGCGGGTACTTCAACACTGACGCCGTCAATCGTAAGTTTTACGAGATTTTCCATGTGTTGTTTCCTCCTCGCGCAATTATTCCTTGATAATAGCGCCGAACTTACAGGTTGCGATGCAGGTTCCGCACTTGATACACTTGCTCGTATCGATGACATGCTGGCCCTTCAGCTCGCCGCTGATGCAGCCTACCGGGCACTTGCGCGCGCAGGCGGTGCAGCCGCGGCACTTATCGGTGATCACATAGTTCAGGAGGGCCTGGCAGTGATGGGCCGGACAGCGTTTTTCGCGGATATGGGCCTCGTACTCATCGCGGAAGAACTTGATGGTGGAAAGGACAGGGTTAGGAGCCGTCTGGCCAAGGCCGCAGAGCGCGCTGCTCTTGATGCTCTCCGCCAGCTCTTCCAGCTTCTCAATGTCGCCTTCCTCGCCCTTGCCTTCCGTGATCCTCTGCAGGATTTCCAGCATGCGGCGGGTACCGACACGGCAGGGCGTACACTTGCCGCAGCTCTCATCCACGGTGAAATCCAGGAAGAAGCGGGCAATATCGACCATACAGTTATCTTCGTCCATGACGATCATACCGCCGGAGCCCATCATGGCGCCAACGCTTGTCAGTGTATCATACTCAACCGGAATATCCAGGAGGCTGGCCGGGATACATCCGCCGGAGGGACCGCCGGTCTGCACGGCCTTGAACTTCTTGCCATTGGGGATGCCGCCGCCGATATCCTCGATGATGGTGCGAAGCGGGGTGCCCATGGGGATCTCCACAAGGCCGGTGTTGTTGATCTTGCCGCCGAGGGCGAAGACCTTGGTACCGGTGGAGGCGGGCGTACCGATGGACTTGAACCAGTCCGCGCCCTTCAGGATGATCTGGGCGATGTTGCCCAGGGTCTCCACGTTGTTGATGTTGGTCGGGCTCTCAAAAAGGCCCTTGACCGCCGGGAACGGGGGCTTCGGCTTCGGCTCGCCGCGGCGGCCTTCGATGGAAGCCATAAGGGCGGTCTCCTCGCCGCAGACGAAGGCGCCGGCGCCGAGACGGATGTGGATATCAAAGTTGAAGCCGGTGTCGAAAATGTTCTCGCCGAGGAGGCCATAGTCGCGGGCCTGGGCGATAGCCTTCTCGAGGCGCTTGACGGCGATGGGATACTCGGCGCGGACATAGATCCAGCCTTCGCTGGCACCGATGGCATAGCCGCCGATGGCCATGGCTTCAAGGATGGCATGGGGATCGCCTTCCAGAAGGGATCTGTCCATGAATGCGCCGGGGTCGCCCTCGTCGGCGTTGCAGACGAAATACTTCTGCTCAGCCTTGCTGGCGCGGGCGAACTGCCACTTCTTGCCGGTGGGGAAGCCGGCGCCGCCGCGGCCGCGGAGGCCGGAATCCAGCACTTCCTTGATGACCTGCTCGGGGGTCATCTCGGTCAGGGCCTTAGCCAGGGCCCTGTAGCCGTCAAAGGCGATGTATTCGTCAATGTTTTCCGGATCGATGACACCGCAGTTGCGAAGCGCCACGCGCTGCTGCTGCTTGTAGAAGCCGATCTCGGCAAGGCTCTTCTGGGCGCTGCTCTCTTTGGTCTTGTGGTCCACATAGATCAGGCGCTGGACCTTGCGGCCCTTGAGAAGATGCTCGGAGACGATCTCATCTACGTCGTCCACTTTTACGCGGCTGTAGAAGGTGCCTTCCGGATATACGATAACAACCGGGCCAGCCTCGCAGAGGCCGAAGCAACCGGTCCGGACGACCTTGACTTCGTTTTCAAGGCCTTTTTCCTTTAATTGCTGTTCAAAGCGTTCGATCAGGTTTGCGGAACCAGAGGATGAACAGCCGGTACCACCGCAAACCAGCACATGCGAACGATAAAGCTCCATAGGGTTTTCCTCCTATTTAAGTTCGTTCTATTTAAGTTCGTTCCCGAAACCGTTTCAGGGCAGGCCTCCCGAAGGCATTTACAGCGCTCTGGGCATGGCTTCTGCCCGCGGATAACGGTCCTGGGCCGATTCGTCAGTCGTCAGTCTTCGGCAGCACCGATGGTATATTCCGTAACCGGATGGCCGTTGACGATATGCTCGGCCACGATGCGGGGAACCATCTCAGGTTTCACATGGATATACGTTACCTTCTCCTGTCCGGGAAGGATGACATCCAGCATGGGCTCATAGCGGCACATGCCCACGCATCCGGTCTGGGATACGGTCACATGCTGCAGGTTGCGTTTTTTGATCTCGTCCATGAAAGCCAGCATGACGGGACGCGCACCGGCGGCGATGCCGCAGGTTGCCATGCCGATAACGACGCGGGCCGCATCCTCATCCTTGCGCATGTTGATGTTCTCAAGCGTTCTCTTGCGGATAGCTTCCAGATCCGCTAATGATTTCATATCCATACACCTCCAAAAATCGGGTTGATTTCTTCTTCCAGCGCTTCCTTAAGCCAGGAGGCTACGGAAGGCTCATTAAACGGGATATCGCTCCCAAGGACGCCTCGTACTTCTCTGGTGTCAAAGACGGCTTTCCCTTTTGGCGTGCTGCCCTCAAACAGAAAATCGGGGGAAAGAGGGTTGGTCAGCATGAGGCTGAGCAGTGTGCCAGTCAGGTCTCCAAGAGGAAGGCAGTCAATATTTTTGGTATCCATGGTCGCTATCAGGGTCGTGCCTTTTCCTTCCTCGCTGCTAAGTGAGAAGGTCCCGCCGGCTTTTTCCGCATTTTCTTTCATCATGGGAATGCCAAGGCCGACCTTGCGGGTGGTGCGGGTCGTCGCAAACGGACTGGTGACCCGCGAAAGGAGCTCATGGCTCATGCCCTTCCCGTTGTCCTCAAGGGTCAGGGTCAGCATGCCCGCATCGTCGATCGCAATCTTTACGGTCACGAGGCTTGCGCCCGCGGTGATGCTGTTCTGAGCCAGGTCCAGCAGATGAAGACTCAGATCGCGCACGTCTTTGCCTCCCTCCGCCTGTTACATGGCGCGGTACTTGTCCAGGATCGCCGGGATCTGGTCGGGCGTCAGGCGTCCGTAAACCTCACCGTTGATCATCATAACGGGAGCAAGGCCGCAGGCCCCAAGACAGCGGGTAGCGTTCAGGGTGAACTTTCCGTCCGGCGTGGTATGGCCGGGCTCGATCTTGAGCTCTTCGGCGAGCTTGTCGATGATCTTCTGGCTGCCCTTGACATAGCAGGCCGTTCCGAGACAGACATCGATAACATATTCGCCCTTGGGTTCCAGGGAGAACTGGGAATAGAATGTGGAGACACCGAAAACCTCAGCGAGTGTCACGCCAAGGCCCTCCGCGATCTTTTCCTGAACATCCTTGGGCACATAGCCGAAGATGTTCATGGCCTCCTGCAGAACAGGCATGACAGCGCCGCGCTCACCTTTATGCTTGGCGATGGCTTCCTCCAGCTGTGCGTATTTTTCCTTGTTGTCAGGCATAGAATACCGACCCTCCTTATTTAAGATTTTGGTTCATTTAAGATTTTGGTTCAGATTTGGGGTTTAACATTTGACGGTTTCTGGGTTTCTCATGGGTAAACGAGCGGCACACGGCTCCGGCCGGAAATGGCTGTCTCCCCCGCCAGCTCTCTTGCGCCCCGGCATTGCCCGCCCCCGCTGCGGGACAGCCTTAAGGACGCCGGAAACAATTTTGGCAGCCGCTTCCCTTTTAGCATGGCATTTTCTTCTGGCATGGCATTGTCTTCTGACATGGCATTGGTCTGACATGGCATCTTCTTTTGGCATGGCATTTTCTTTTGGCTCACCATCCGGGGTTTGGGGGAGAAGGTAAACACACCGCTGTTTACAGCTTCAACAATAATATCACAATCTTTCAAAAATGAAAAGTTTTATTTTTAACAAATAAAACACTTGCGTTTTCCGCTGAAAATTCGTGCGCATACTATAACAAATGGAACTACTTCCCCGACACATAGTCGAAAAGACCGCCAAGGGAAAAGCGGTCTGTGGGGATATCGTTGACGGCCTCCAGGATGTCGCCCAGGTGGTGGGCGTCGGAGGAGCGGAGGATCCGCTTTCCCTTTATCAGCTTTTCCATAATGGCCAGCTCGGAGCGCACCTCCACCACGGGGAAGTCCGGCTCCTCCGGAAAGAGGCCAAGGTTTGTGAGGAGGCCGTGCCCGCGGTTGATGTGCGCGGGGACCGCCGCCCCGCCGTGGCTCCTGATGATGCCCGTGCATTCCTCCAGGGAAAGGTCCGTGGAGCCAATGAGAAGGCGGTCCTCAACAGCAACCACCTCGTCGTCGGTGTTCATCACAAACTGGTTGCCGAAAAAGTCCGGCCGGTTTTTCTGTTTGGGAAGATGCTCCGTGAATATCTCTCCCACCTCGACGGCCACTTCCACCGAGCGGAAATAGCCCAGGAGATGGACCTCCTCCTTTGTGGTGATCTCCATCCCCGGAAGCAGGATAAGCCCGTAGTGGTCAGCCGCCTCCTTGACGAAGGGCAGGTTCCGGGCCGTGTTGTGGTCAGTCACCGCGATGGCCTGCAATCCCTTGATGTAGGCCATACCGCAGATGTTGGCCGGCGTCATGTCGTCATCCGCGCAGGGAGACAGACAGGAGTGCATGTGGAGATCCACCAGCATATCTTACCCCTCCCGCTTTTTGCCGGGCAGGCCATGGGCGGAGAGGATCGCGCAGATCTCGTAGGCCGTCTTGTCGGTCTGGAGGACGGTGATATCCTCGTCCCGCGCCTTTTCCAGGGTCGGCTCCTCCATCTCTACGCCCTCCGGGACAATGACAGCCGCCATTTCCATCAGGCTTGCCACAGCGATGACATTCATGTGAGTCTGTACCGTGATCCAGGCCATGCCTGCCGCACCGTGGGCCATGACCCAGCTTAACAGGTCACAGGCATAGCCGCATGTCACAGGGGTATCCCCGGGCGCGTCAGGGGTCATGTTCTTTGCGCCGATCAGTGTTTCCAGTTCCTTTACGGTCATAGGTATCCAGTTCCTTTCTCATCAAAGCGGACAGCCCGCCTGTCTTATTCTCTTGTCGTTTCCGCCAGATCCACCATCTGCTGGGCCATGATGCGGATGCGCTCCTTCATCTTGTGGATGCAGTCCATCATGGTGGCGTTGCCCTGCACGATATCCTCGGCGAAGGTCCGGCAGGTGGGGCTGCCGCAGGAGCCGCAGTCGTACCCGGGCAGGCTGGCGAGGACCTCGTCGATCTTCTCCATTTTCGCCACGGCCTTTTCCATGTCCTCGTCCAGCATCATGACCTTCTTCGGATGGATGCTCTCGCTGTTGTAAAGGTCGTATTTTGTCATGGTGCCGCTGTCCACGTTAAGGTCGTCGGAGGGGTTGCGGGTCGCCAGGCGGTGGATGCTGGCGCGGGCCACGTAGCTGTTTTCAAAGTTTAAGGGGCCTCCGACGCATCCGCCGGTGCAGGCCGCGCCTTCAAAAAATTCGAGCCCCTGGAGACGGTCGTCCTCGATCTCTTCCAGGACATGGATGCAGTTCATGATGCCGTCCACCGACATGGAATTTTCCGGGCAGACCGCGTAGCTTTCGCCGCCGTTCCTGGCCCAGCCGACGCCCAGGTCCGTCGCGGTTTCAAGCGAGGGGTCGATGGGGGCTTTCCTGAGCTGGCTGGACAGAAGGCCGTAGATCTCAAGGACAGAGATGGCGCCGTCCACCGCGCTCTTTTCATGCCCGATGGGATGGCGGATGGCCGTCATCTTGGCCGGGCAGGGCGTGATGAAGAAGCAGCCGATGTCTTTTTCCCTGACGTTATTTTTTCGGGCAAATTCGCGCTTGGCCATCATGGCTGCCACCTCCATGGGCTGGCGCACGTCCACGATGTTATCCACAAGGCTGGGGAAGCGCACCTGGATGAGCCGGACGAAGGCCGGGCAGGCTGAGGAGATCACGGGACGGGGCAGGTCCGGGTTCTTTAAGCGGTCCCGGATGGCCTGGGAGACCACGTCCGCGCCGCGGGCCACCTCGAAGACATCGTCAAAGCCCATCTGCTTGAGCCCGTTCAGGATCTGGGAAATGTTGCGCACGCCTCCGAACTGGCCGTAAAGGCTTGGCGCCGGCAGCGCGATCTTATATTTATATCGGCTTATGGAGCTTAAGGGGTCTGTCACGGCCACCTTGGCGTGGTAATTGCAGACCTTGATGCACATGCCGCAGTCTATACAGCGCTCGTCAATGATATGTGCCCGTCCTCCGCGCACCCGTATGGCCTCGGTCGGACATCGCTTCAGGCAGTTGGTACAGCCGCGGCACTTGTCCTTTTCCAGGCGCACGGAATGAAATCGTGTCTGGGGCATTTTTCCCACCTCCGTTTCTGTGTCCGCAGGCGGCAGCTCACTGCTGCTCTCGCGCTGCGGTATTTGTTTTCTGTTCCGGCTTAACCGCTCCTTACTCCAGGGCGAATGTCATGGTGATGGTGGTCCCCACACCGACCTCGCTCTGGATGTCAAAGTCTGTCGCGTTCCGCTTCATGTTGGGAAGGCCCATGCCCGCGCCGAAGCCCAGCGTGCGGGCTTCCTCGTTTGCCGTGGAAAAGCCCTCGGTCATGGCCTTGTCGATATCCGGGATGCCGGGACCTACGTCCTTGGAGATCAGCGTCACTTTTTCCGGGTCGACCAGCAGCGTCAAGGTTCCGCCCATAGAATGAATGACCAGGTTGAGCTCCACCTCGTAACAGGCCACCGACACGCGGCGCAGCACCTCCCGGCTGGCCCCGAGCTGCTTTAAGGTGCGCTTGATGGTGGTCGACGCCTCGCCCGCTGTTGTGTAAGCTCCGGCCTCCACGTTGAATACTTTCTCTAATTGAGCCGCCATGGCTTTTCACTCCTTACTGATCTTCTGCTTTTTTCCTTCTCTTGGAACCGGGAAGTCCATGGATATAGAGCTCCCCGCAGGCCGTATAAGTTGTCAGGGGCGTGGAAATAACGGTGATGCCGACTTCGTCCGCCATTTCCAGGATTTCGTCTGTCGGGATCTTTCCACGCGCGAAAACGATACAGGTAATGTCCAGCATTTCAGATGTCCGCACCACATGCGGATTGATAAGGCCCGTGATCAGAACAGCCTTCTCCTTGACGAATGCCAGGACATCGCTCATCAGGTCCGAGCCGCAGGCCGTGTCCACGCGGTCATCCAGCCTGTCCTCGCCGATCAGTACTTTTCCGTCTACATATTCCATAACTTCCCGAATGGTCATCTGTGTCTTCTCCTCTTCTTCCCTGGTTGCGATGCGCCGGCCGCCGCCCACGGCAGCCTCGCCGATCACATAACGCCGATCGTTTTGATCATTTTTTATTTTCTTTTTTATTATACCTGTTTCTCTGCCCCTGAACAATCCCTTTTTTTCTTATTGGAAGAGATTTTTCCTTTGTCTGCCTGCCTATGATATGCTATAATCGTTTGCAGCAGGTGAATTATAGTATGCGCACGAATTTTCAGCGGAATGCTGCCGCTAAAGCGGCGAAAATTCGGCGCAGTAAACGAATCAAAACGCAGGCGTTTTGTTCGTTTACTATAAAAATCTGAAATTATAAGGAGGCGTCTGTTATGGGAGCGATCTTAAATCCTGGCTGTGATAAGTTCCGCAGCATCTGTGCCCTTGAATACATCGATAAAACCGGCATGATCGCCATCATGGACAAATACCTGAATACCGATAACTGCTGCCTTCTGGTCAGCCGTCCCAGGCGGTTCGGAAAAAGCTATGCCGCAGCCATGCTCTGCGCATATTATGGGTATGGCAACGACTGCCGCGATCTGTTCCAGGACAGGGCCATAGCCTCCCTCGATGCCGAGCTGCGTACCATGGGGACATATAACATTATCTATCTTGACCTTTCCTGGTTCAAACTTGCAGCCACAGATGAGCAGGAAAAGCTTGACCGCCGCTCTGCCCGGAAATCCGCCCAGCCTGAAGCTTTGGACTGGATCGCATTCCTGAAAAAGCGCATTCTTTCCGAGATCCGCTCTTCTTACGGACCCAAAGGCGTTACCCATGATTTTCAGCAGACTCTGGAAAATATCGTCAAGGCCACCGGCCGGAAATTTCTCTGGATCTGCGATGAGTGGGATCTTTTCTTTCGCGAGGAGATTCCGGACAAAGGAGCCACAGAGCATTACCTTGATCTTCTGCGCGGCCTTTTTAAGACCAGCAACGGTTATACCAGCCGAGTATTTGCCGGTGCCTACTTTACAGGCATTCTCCCCATGAAGAAAATGAAAGGAGAATCCGCCATATCCTCCTTCCTGAACTTTACCATGCTTGCCCCAGGTGAACTGGCCCCCTATGTCGGCTTTACGAAGGATGAGGTTCACTCCCTGTGCCAAAAGCATAATATAAGTTTTGAAGACATGTGCGAATGGTATGACGGATACCATTTTTACAGTTCCGACACGGTTTTTAATCCCCGCTCCGTAATGGAAGCTATTCGCCTTCATGCCTTTGATTCCTACTGGTCACAGACCGCAAGCTATGAAAAACTTAAGACGAACATCGAGATGAATTTTGAAGGCCTGCGAGACGCGGTTCTTTCATTGGTCAGTGGATCTGCCGTTCCCATTGACGGAAATCGTTTTGACAATGACCTATCCGACATAAAAAGCGCCAACGAGGAGCTGGTCGCGCTGACGCATCTGGGATATCTGGCCTATGATTCCCATGCCAAAACCGTCCAGATTCCCAACAAGGAAATCCGGGCTGAATTTATCGCTGCCTTAAAAGACAGTTCCCATGCCGAAACAGCCAAAATGATCAGGCAGGCAGACACCCTGCTGGACGCAACCTGGCGCGGTGATGAGGAAGCTGTGGCGCTTGGCATTGCCCTGGCGCACCAACAGAGCGGTGAGATGCGCCAATACAACAGCGAAGCGAGATTAAGCGAGACGATCCGTCTGGCTTATTGCACCGCAAGAGATCATTATCTGGTGATCTATGAGCTGCCGGGTGGGAATGGCTACGCGGACATCGTGTTTATCCCGAAAAAAGGTTCGGACAAGCCCCTTATGGTCATTGAACTGAAATGGGACAAGCCCGTCACCGCCGCGCTTTCCCAGATCAAAGAGAGGAACTATCCCCAGGAGCTGGAAAATTATGGCGGCGACATCCTGCTGGTCGGGATTACGTACCGCGTGAAAGAGAAAAAACATATCTGCAAAATAGAACATGTAAAAAAATAAATTTGCACTGAAAAAGGAGGAGTCACATGAAGGATGATGGCATAAAAATCGAGCAGCGACTTCAGAACATGAAAAACTTCTATGTTAAAGCAGCTGACTTAATCGACAAGCTTCCGGATGCCGTACCCGAAAAAACTCGGGTTCTGCTTAAGGATGCCATTCTGGGCGATAACGAGTTGCGGAAGCTTATAGACGGTCTGGATGCTCATAGACCACCGAGAATTTTTTTAATTGGACGAACCGGGGTTGGAAAAAGTAGCCTGATCAACGCATTGTGCGGAACATATGTTGCCAGCGTTAACGATACCCATAGTTGCACGAAAAGTGCTAATGTGTATAAGTGCATGGACGGGGATAGAGTACTTATGGAAATCTGCGATACACGGGGCATTGCAGAATCCCAAAGTCTTGATAGCACTATCTCTGCTGAAGACCAGTTGATAAATCAGATTAATGAATTTTCGCCCGATGTTGCAATTTTAATGTTAAATTGTGCACATAGGGACGATGTGGATGCCGACGTTCGCTTCTTGAAAACTTTGGCAAGATCCTATGCTGAGATAAACAATATTCGTTTACCGATTGTAGTTGTCATTAACAAATGTGATGAAATGAATCCTACAAGATTTAAACTTGCGATGGAATACCCTCAAAGTAAAATCGCAAAAATCGAAGAGGTTGTTCAGTATTATAAAGGTATCATAATACGAAACGGATTAAAGATTGATAACATTATCGCTGTCTCATCCCTTATTGACTGGTGTTTGCCCGATGGAACACCGATAGGTGTAGAAGAAATCGATAAACTTCCATTGCATGATATCAAAGATATTCAAATTGGATTTGATGGACGATATCATATTGAGGAATTGCTTGACCTTTTAGAAGATGCCATCCAAGACTTTGAAGCTCAGATGGGGTTAAGGATGGCAGCGAGACTCACCGAAGTTGTACATAGGGTAGCCAAGCATCTGATCAAAATATTTGCGGGGATTGCCGGTATAGTTGCAGTGACGCCTATCCCTTTTTCTGATATCTATGTGCTGCTCCTTCTCCAAGCTGTGCTGGTCAGTCTGATTGCTTCTTTGAGTGGTCGTAAAATATCCATCGAAACAGCTCTGGAATTCGTTATAAGCATGGGCGGTATCGGACTTGCAGGTTCTGTTTTCAGAATCATTGCGCAGCAAGGCACTAAACTCATTAATCTTATTTGGCCTGGTGCCGGTTCCGCAGTCAGCTCGGGAGTCGCATTTTTAGGCACTTCAGCAATCGGGAATGCGGCTACGGCTTATTTCATCGATGACTTAGGCTTTGAAGAAGCAAAAAAGAAGTTTGAAGAAGAACATGCAAAGAAAAAAGCTTGAACAAAAAAACCGCCGACAGGGAGCCAGGCCCTGTCGGCGGTTTTACAGAAAAGCCACAATTCGAAGTCAAAGGGGACGCTTCTCTTTGACTCATAACCCCTTGCTAAAAATCAGAAATGATTCAAAGAGAACTATCCACGTGACTATGACTATCAACTCATCTTTATCCGTCCAAAGGTACATATTTTTACCATAAATTTGTAAACGTGGCTTGAAAGCATCCTCCATATCACCTGAGATACAATAAACATTGCAATCAGCAATGTTACATCACCTAGTGCTTCATTCCATTGCGCCACAATAGCTGCTGGCAGAAGAGGTAATAGTAAAGTTAGTATCGCCCCTATTCCTACGTATGTTAATTCACAAATCATCACCCACGCAGTTAGAACTCCAAGGACCATAGTAAGCACATCAAATATCTCCCTTGGCATAGGAAAATAAACGCTAAGGCGGAAGACTACGTAGCCTATGACATTCGCCACATACATGACGATATTTTCCAGGAAGAGCATGTTAATGGCAGCGCTTATATGTTCGCCATACTCCACCGTATCATTTTCCATTACTTGTAGCATATGAATCACAATGATATATATCCATATTACCAGAATAATTCCAAAGGTTATTGGCGCAGACTGATCTAATATATTTCCTGCACTAATTGCCAAAACGATATATTGCAACAATTCATACACTGAAAATATCACCGGCGTCAAAACATACACTGCTCCCTTAATCCAAAAAGGATAATTGACCCATATCTTTTCCAGCGGATTGGAACTGCCTAAAAACGAGTATATTGCATTTAATGGATCAAAAAAATAGTTTGCAACTAATACTATCACAAATACAATGATCAAGCCAATCCGTCGTTCTCTGTTTTCCATATAAATCTCCTGCATTCCTTCAATCTTTCTGACTTCTCATGACCTGATAGATAAGTAAGCCATCTTATTCAGATTGCCAAGTAAAAAATTCATATTTTGCATTAATAGAATTAAAATTTATTGCTATTTATAAGTCTTAAAGCATTGTTCTATCGAGAAGTCTTGTAGGATCATCCCAATAGCACTGATAGCTATTTCAATAATACTTAAGCTTGTGTTCAATTAAATATCGGGCAGCATCCCCACTATAGTTTGCCCTAATATATGCTCTCATCTCTTTTACGCGGTGTTCCCTTTCATGCCCAGAAGGCTCTTCATATATCAGTTCAATATCATCCAACAGCTGAAAATATTCATCATCATATGAATGCAGCTCTTTCATTCTTCTTCCCCCCTTCACAGTATCATTCCTACGCAAAATATAAATTTTTTACTTGGCAATCAAAATAAGATGAATTGCCATATATAGTTTTCTTCTGGCATTCTGTTAAAACAACTCAATGCTGCCATGTCGAATTCATAGCATGCTCTTTCTCTCAGCCAGATGTTCTGCACACAAGCGAAACATTAAGAACAGCTGAGGCAGCTTCTTATTTTTTGTTTACGCTCACTATTATACATTCTTTTAATATCGCATTTTTTACCATTTCCTGCATTTTCTTTGCAAATTTTTGATTGAATTCTCCAATCGCAAAAGGTGCTTCCAACTACGTACAAACAAAAGCATCTTTTCTGTCTTGCCAGGTTATTTATTATGCATTTTTTTGTCAAAGTTTTGCAAGTCGACATTCAGTAGTTGTTGAAGTATAATTTTTAAAAACCTCTTATAAGTCATATACAGACAACTAAAAAAGGAGAGTGATATTCTTTTGCTGACTTTTAATTTTCCTGTTTTTTATCATGCCCTGGTAGGTGCAGACCGGCATCCCCCTATTTTCTTCACCATCAATCTCCTGCTGTTGGGAAAAACCTGGGAGAGTTCCCATATGGCAGAAATCCGCTCAGATGTAGCTTCCGGCCTGAAAAAAGGAACGCGCAACATTTCTCACCCTGTTCTCTACAATCTTGAACATGAATCTGACGAAGAACTTTTGAGGCGTCTCAATACATTAGGGAAAGAAAAAAAGCGCAAAGCGCTTATCTGCCTGTCATGGCTGGTTCACGACGGGATACTCCACATCAATCCTGATCTTTCTATGGCTCTCCTGATGCAGCGCCCTTCTCCCGATGCACTCCTTGTCAGGCTCTTTCGAGCCTCTTTCGAGGAACGGAGCAGCATCCTGTCAGATGAAGACATTGCTTGCATCTACAACTTTCGCGAGCGCAGTGACTTTCCAGACTGTTTCCTTTCCCAACCATCTCCGGCTTATCCCGTGAGCCTTGCACCCTCCGGAGTCACTTTGCATAAAAGTAAGCAGAATGTCACATATGCCAGCACAATTTTTCTTCTTTTTTCCTGGGGAACAGAAACAATCTCCGCTCTCAGAAAAATGGTTCCTGTTCCTCTATCGACGCTGTCCCTGAATTCTCTTTTCAGAGAACTTCTAAACGCCGATATCCATGAACCGCTCGAGAATCTCCTGAATAAAAATACCCTGCTTATTTGCAGAAGATATTTCATTCCAGCTGAACATATCCGGGCTCAGTTTCAGCAAAAAAGCTCTCAGCATCTTTTTGTTTCCGATGCCTCCAATATTTCTCCGCCTCCTTCCTGCGGAGAGTCCTTTTGGTTGGAAGACTCCTGGCTCTACATTCTCAGTGATGGCCTGGCTATCTTGTGCCTCGGAATCGGATACGAGGACATATCCGCCATTCGCTATATCGTTAGCCCAGGGCGATCCTCTTCTGTTGCCCGCTACTGGCTGGAACAGGACGGCATATATACCCCTTTCTCCATGAATGACAAAATCGCTGCCCTTGCCCGATTTTATGGTCTTGACACGCTTGTTTCCACCCAGCCTTTTGTCCTTTATGATATTTTCACCCTGAATATGGCGTTTACCAGCGAATCCTTCCATACTCTGGATGGCATCAGAAAAGGCTCTTACAATCTGCATTTATTTACCTCTCTTGACAGTGACTCGACAGATATCAGTCAGGCTTCCCCTTCCTACGTTTATGCAGACACGAGTAAAGGCAAAGGAACCTGCCGTTGGGGATGCTGCATTGGCATATTGGATATGGGATGCGTTTATTCGCTTTCAGATCCGGCTGATGCTTCAACAGGAAAAGAGGAAGTCGCCGATGGCATTATGCCTCTCATTGTTCTGACCCTGCAGCAACGCTATATCTACAATCATCTGCTGGAGCAGCTTCGCCTCTGTCGTCCAGACGACAAAGCCGCTTTTTTGGAAATCAAATCCGATTATATCCGCGCAATGACAAGGTTTTTTGAGCCGGCCGAGGTTTCAAGCTGGGACAATATCTGCAACCTGTATGGCTTTCTTGTCAAAAATCTTCAGATCAAAACATTTTCTGAGGCCATTAGCCGCAGGCTTTGCCTGATTGAAGGATAGCTTCATGACAGCGTTCAAAGCAGTACACGCTAATCGCCGGGTCCTTTATCAAATAGCTGCGATATGCGACCAAAAGTCCTTGATATCTAAATCGTTATGGGAGGTGGCTCCGGACTCATAAAACCATGGCCTCAGCATTTTTTTGCATCCCGCCACGGAATAACACCCGACCACCGAACCCGCCGGGCTTGCCCGGCGGTTAAGTCAGCAAGGGCTTTTGGTCTTTTATTGCAAGATTCCGCACGGAAGCCATCGGCTTGCAGTGGGCAAGATGTTAAGGTGATCTCTTTACTGCTTTCTGAATCCTGCCTATATTGCCGGTTTGCCTGTTGAGTTGGTTATTTTCGTATATTTTTTTAAAATGTATTTGACATATTTTCTTATTTGTGTTAATACAAATACAGAAAAGCTTGTTTTTCATAACGAGTTATAAAAGAACCTTTCAAGTAAACTTTTTTACTGTATGAAAAGAATCAAAAAATCTCAATTTGCGAAAATACCCCTGCAGGCGTTTTTCGTATACGAATTTTGTAAAAGCATACCCTTCTATAGGAGGACAAAATGAAACGCGTGAACTTAAACGCATATCCGGAACAAACCCAGCTAAAAATGATAGAACTGTTAATTGACAACAAGCTGCCGATGAAAGCGGACGATCCCAAATGTAAGGACGCAGAAGAAAGTGCCAGACGCTTTTTTGCGGAGTATATCCCTGATGATATTGTTCCCGCGTTCCATCACTATCTATATAACGAGGGAGATTATATCCTTCACGAAAATTACAACGGAGGACACCACTACTTTCTGATCTTGCTGGACGGCGTTTGCATGTGTACATACCAGGGAAAATTCATATCCTATAAGCGTAAGGGAGAAATCCTCGGTTCTGTAGGCATAGCGCTGAGACAGGCTCCGGCTTCACCGAGTGCCACAGTTGTTGCCTATTCAAAGGAAGTTGTCCTGGCCAGGCTGGAAGTTACAGATAATGTAAGAGAAAAACTGCGGGGATATCTGCCTTTTATGAACTGGATGGCAGAAGACATGGCCGGCATCATAATATCAAATAATGCGTTTGCATCCCTCAATAGTAACAAAAAGTTACTGGCTGCTTATATTCTATGCCATGTACAGGGAAAAGATGGCGTTGTCATCAACCCATCTAAAGCGGATATAAAGAGAGCTTTAAATCTATCTGATCATTCTCAGTTAAACAAGTTGATCGATGAACTCATTAAACAGGGGGCGCTTACGGATGTTACAGAAGGTGAGAAAGGCAGAGGACGAAGAGTTTCGTCTTATCAAATACACAAAGAAGTCCTGGAAGAAATTGTTAATCACATTGACTACAGCTCTTTAAAAGATAAATTCGCGCCGATGATATAAGTCTTGAATTGAGAATTCGATTTTATTTGCAGATAGTATTCGTTTACTATAAATCTCTTCGTCAAATTGTAAAAGGAAGGTGATATTCTCTTGCTGACTTTAAATTTTCCTGTTTTTTATCATGCCTTAATGGGAACGGATCGGCATCCTCCCATTTTTAATGCCATCAATCTTCTGCTCGTTGGAAAAACCTGGGAAAGCTCCTATATGGCGGAAATACGTTCAGACATGGCCAGCGGTCTGAAAAAGGGAACGCGCAACATTCCCCATCTCGTTCTCTACAACCTTGAACAGAAGACAGACGAAGCGCTTCTGAAGCGCCTTAACACACTTGGCAAAGAAAAAAAGCGCAAGGCGCTTATCTGTCTGACATGGCTGGTTCATTGCGGGATACTCAGCGTCAGCAACACCCTTTCCATGGAAATCCTGACACAGCAGCCTTCTCCTGACGCTCTCCTTATCAAACTCTTCCGCGCCTCCCTTGCCGAGCGTAATACGGCTCTATCACGCAAAGATATTGACGACATCTGTGAGGCTCGCAAACACGATGATTTTCCCATCGCTCCGCCTCATGCTTTTCTCGCAAAGCCTGCACCCTCAAAAATCCCTGATCCCCAAAGAAAGCCTGATGCCACTTATACCAGCACTGTTTTTCTTCCCTTTTCCTGGGGGGCCAAAACCGCCGCTATCCTCAGTCAAATCCCTCCTACGCCTATGTCTGCTATGTCCATAAGTTCTTTTTCCCGGGATTGCCTGAACGTCGGCATTAACGAAATGTCGGAGAATCTTCTGAACCCAAACGCTCTGTCCATTTGTAAAAGATATGCCATTCCAGCCGACCAGATTCGGGCTCAGTTTCAGGAAAATGCCTCTCAGCATCTTTTCGTTTCTGATGCCTCTGACATTTCCCAGCCGCTCTCTCATATCGAGCCATTCTGGTGGGAAGACTCCTGGCTCTACATTCTCAGCGACGGCCTGGCTATCTTATGCCTTGATATCGGATGCAGGGATATATCCGCCATCCGCCGTATCGTCAGCCCGGGACGGCTCTCTTTTGCTGCCAGCTACTGGCTGGAGCAAGAAGGTACATATACTCCCTTCTCCATGAATGATAAAATTGAGGCTCTTGCCCGCTCTTATGGCCTGGACACGCTCATCCCAGCCCAGCCTTTTACTCTTTATGATATTTTTGTCTTAAATATGGCTTTTACCAGCGAATCCTTTCAAGATCCGGACGAAATCAGGAGAGAATCTTACAATCTGCATTTATTTGCTCCTCTTGGCAGTGATGCAGCTGATATCAGCCAGGTTTTTCCCTCCTATGTCTATGCAAACACGAGTAAGGGACAAAAAACCTACCGCTGGGGATGCTGCATTGGCGTATTGGATATGGGGTGCGTTTATTCGGTTCCGGATCCGGCTGATGCCTTAGCAGAAAAGGATGAAATCGCCGAGGATATTATGCCTCTTATAGTCTTGGCCCTCCAGCAGCGCTATATCTACAGGCGGCTGCTTGACCGGATGCGTCTCTGCCATCCGGATGACAAGGCCGCCTTCTTGGAAATCAAATCAGACTATATTCGTGCAATGACAAGTTTCTTGGAACCAGCCGAGTTTTCGAGATGGGACAATATCTGCAAATTGTATAACTTTCTTGTCAGAAATCTTCAGATCAAGACATTTTCCGAAGCTATCAGCCGCAGACTGCGTCTGATCGAATAGGAAGATAAATGCGCGTCAATTGCCCAATGGTCCGCTTCGCGGACCGTCAGTCAAACGGGGCTTGACCTCTCCCTTGGCGCAAGGAAGTCCCCCGCCTGTGCCTTGTCGGCTTAGAGGCGGGGGACTCCCTTGTTGAGTTAAACTACCGTTTAGTTTCTCAGGCGGCGTTCTCCGCGCTCTGGCCCTCCGCGGCGTAGGCGGCGGCGTTCTGGCCGGCGATGCGGCCGAAGACCACGAAGTCGGCGACGGCGTTGCCGCCGAGGCGGTTGGCGCCGTGGACGCCTCCCGTCACTTCGCCGGCGGCGAAGAGGCCGGGAATGACGCTTCCGTCTTCCCTAAGAACTTCCGTTTCGGTATTAATGGCCACGCCGCCCATGGTATGGTGGATGCCTGCGGTCACATGGATGCCGTAGAAGGGGGCCGTATCAAGGGGAGAGGCAAAGCTGGTGCGGCCGAAATCCGGGTCGGATTTATCCGCTACATAGGAGTTCCACTTGTTCATGGTGTTGACAAAGCCGTCAACATCTATGCCCATGGCCTTGGCAAGGGCCGCGTAGTCCTCGCCGGATACGGTATAATTTTTGGTGATGTAGCCCTGGATGACGGCGGAGGCGTCCACCATCTTCTGGTCAACAATGAGCCAGGAGGTGCCGCCGGGCTGGGCGATTTCGGCTGCGGAGACCACGTCCCTGGTGCCGACCTCATCGATAAAGCGGAGGCCGTTGACGTTGACCAGTATCGCGCCGTCGCCGCGGAGGCCCTCGGTTATCAGGGCGGAGGTATCCACCTGGACGGTGGGATGGATCTGGATCTGCTCCATGTCGACAAGCGCCGCCCCGGCTTCCTCAGCCATAAGGATGCCCTGGCCTTGGATGCCCACGGCATTTGTGGTCATGAAGCCCTTAAGCTCCGGCTTATAGGAAGATACCATGTCAAGGTTGGCGCCGAAGCCGCCGGTGGCCAGGACGATGGCTTTTGCGTTTACGGTGATGGTCTCGCCGGTCTTGCCCTTCGCGATGACGCCGACAGCCTCGCCGGCCTCATTGAGGACGATCTGCTCGGCCGTCGTGTTTAAGAGGACCTCGATCCCGCGGTCAGAGAGGTTCTTTTCCAGGATCGGGACCAGATAGGTGCCCACAGAGACAGTCTGACCGGCTTCGTTGAGCGGCCGGTGGATGCGCTTGACGGAAGCGCCGCCGAAGCTGGAGACAGAGCTTAAGGGAGCCCCTACGCTCTCAAGCCAGGCAATGGCGTCCGCGCTCTCGCCGGAGAGGACGGCTACCAGGTCGGGGTCGTTAATGCCCTTGCCGCCGATCAGGGTGTCCAGCTCCATCAGCTCGGCCGAGTCGAAGTAATCGCCTTCTTTGGGATTTTTCTGGTACTCCTCCCACTGTTCTTTTACGACACCGGCCAGGTAGGTGATCCGCTCATGGTCCGCGTAGTTGTCGGCGGCGGATTGAAGCGTCTTTTCTATGCCGCTGCCTTCCGCAAAGGTGTTCTGGTCCTGCAGGGGCGTATCCGCCGCGTTGAGGCCGCCAGTGGAGCGGATGGAGTTGCCGCCCACCATGGCCGTGCTCTCGAGCACAACGACGGAGCGGCCCGCGTCGGCCGCCTCAATGGCTGCCGTCATGCCCGCGCCGCCGGCGCCGAGGATGACAACGTCCACATCGATGGTGCGGTCCTCGCCCTTGGCCGATGCCTTTACCGCCACGTCAAAGACAGACGGGTCAAGCCCGGCGTCCGCGAGGGCAAGCCTGGTGCCCTCCAGAATGGCGTTGCTGGTCAGCGTCGCGCTGGAGACGGCTTCGACCTGGAGGCTCTGGTTTTCCACGATGGCCGCCGGGAGGGAGGCGATGGCAATGGTGCCGATGCCCTGGGTCTCGTTATTGTCGAGGACCCGCACCTCAAAGATCTCGTTCTGGCTGGCCGTGACCTGCACCGTCACGTCGCCGTTCATGCCCTTGGCCGCGCCGATGCCAGTCACGGCATCATCGGGCCGCTCAAACCGGTGAAGGATAACCACCGCCAGGATGTTGATGACAGCCACGGCCACCATAATGCCGCACACCGCCAGTAAAAATTTTTGCCAGCTTGTCAGTTTTTCTTTCATGTTCCTCCTTCTTTTGCACAAAAAGTGCTGAGGGTGATCTGCTACATGGCAGCAGATGTCACTAATGTTTTTTTGCCAGTTTAACTATAGCACAAAAAAGTGACCTTGCCTAGAAGGAGAAATGAGAAGAACAGGGTAAACACATGATTTTAGGGGAGACCCCATCGTCCCCCTGTAGACCATTCTGGGGTATGTTTACCTGACGGTAGGTTTTGGGGGCGCCATGCTTCCTTTAACCCTTCTATTTTACTCTTACCTGGCGGTAGGCGCAGGGGAGGGGGGGCCGCTCAGAG
>CAMNNO010000031.1 GCA_946545475.1 uncultured Blautia sp. | reverse complement strand
CTCTGAGCGGCCCCCCCTCCCCTGCGCCTACCGCCAGGTAAGCGTAAAATAGAAGAATTAAAGGAAGCATGGCGCCCCCAAAACCTACCGTCAGGTAAACATAACCCAGAATGATCTACAGGGGGGCAATGGGGTCTCCACATAACCTTTACCAGTTGTGTTTATTTTTATGCCATTCGTGCCAGCCTGAATGCCGGTTGTGGGGAGTGGGCTTCCAGTGGTGCCAGCCCTCTTGTATTGAAGAATGATAAATGGTATCGTCATTTTTAAGAGAAAACAGGGAAAAAAACATGTACGTGAGTTTCTCTCAACCCGCCCATATCATTATCATTTACAAAAAAGGAGGACTTTAGAATGAAAAAGTTGGTATCTTTTGCTCTTGCCCTCATCCTCGTCCTTGGACTGGCGGCGGCGCCCCAGGCCCGGACTGCGGATTACGATCCTGAATCCTATTACAACAACGGCGGCTTTAACGTGCCCGGCCTTACCTTCCAGCCGTCCCGCCCGGACACCATCGGCACCCGCTTTGCGCCGACGGAAGTGTTCAAGAACGTCTACTTCATCGGCGATACCTGGGTATGTTGTATGCTTTACGTCACCGATAACGGCGACATTATCATGTGGGACGCCCTTGAGTACAATGTCGACTATGAGGATATCCTCCTCCCCGACATGCAGCAGTTCGGCCTGGACCCGTCCCGGATCACGACGGTTTTCCTGTCCCATGGCCACTTCGACCACATCGGCCTTTCCGGTATGATCGAAGAGATGAACCAGGCACAGGTTTACATCTGCAAGGACGATGAGGAGCTTATGCTCTCCAACGCGAAGAAATACGAAGAGAGCGGCACGCCCCTTCCCAAGAACTACAAGTTCTACGGCGATGGCGATGTCATCACCGTCAACAACGTGACCTTCACCTTCATGCACACCCCCGGCCACACCGCCGGTTCCATGAGCTTCTTTGTCCCGGTTGAGGACTTTGAAGGCAATATGCATACCCTCTGCTGCTGGGGCGGCACCTCGGCTCCCAGGGATGCCGACGGCACCAAGACGTACCTGGCTTCCATCGAAAAATTCAAGGAGTATGTGGATGCCAACCATGTGGATGCCTTCCTCTCCATGCACCCCTTTGTCGACTACTCCACCAACAATGTCGCCATGGTTCGCGAGACCCACAGCTCCGATGCCCTCATCAAGACACCGGAACAGATGGACTTCTTCCTCCAGGGCCTGTCAGTCTACACCGCCAGCAAGGGCAAGCTCGCCCAGATGGGCATTACCGAATTTACCCATGACGGCTTTGGCTCCAAGGTCCTTGCCTTCCCCTACACGGTCTATATCCCTGAGGAAGAAAACGGCAACGGCGCCTTCTACCTGAACCAGAACTTCAAGGCCGAGATCTTTGACGATGTCTACTTCATCGGCAACGGCACCAACGCGACCCTCATCTTCGACACCGGTGAAGGACTGGTCCTTGTGGATGCCATGACCGGCACCGCCGACTTTACCGACATTGTCGCCCCTGCCATGGCGGAGTTCGACCTGGATCCGGCCAACATCAAGGCTGTCCTTGTGACCACCGGCAAGGCCGATAAGTACGGCTTCGCGCAGTACCTTAAGGACACCTACGGCGCACAGATCTACATGAACGAGCTGGATCTCGACACTGCCAAGAATGACTATCCCTCCGCCCTGGCCGCCGGCAAGTTCACGGCCATCCCGGAAATCGACACAGACCTTGTGGAAGGCGACTACACCTTCGGAAACTTCACCTTCCGCTTTATGCACACCCCGGGCCATACCCCCGGAACCATGTCCTTCCTGGTCGATGTCGCCATTAAGGGCAAAGCCCACACCGCAGCCCTGTTCGGCGGCTCCACCTTCAATTATGAGAAGGCCGCCCTCCAGCAGTATGTGGACAGCACGGCCCGCTTCCTGGAAGCGGCTAAGGAAGCCGGCGCGGATGCCGTCCTCGCCACCCATCCCTACATGGACTACTCGGTGGACAAGGTCCTTGACCTCTTAAACGGCAATGCCGAAGCCTTTATCCTGACGGGCAAGAACGATGTCGCTTTCTACTTGAGCTGCATCAACCTGACCGCGGCCTACAAGCTGAAATATGACGCCATCTGAAACTGAAACCCGGCCGCAGGCCGGATGAATGACATGGGGTCAGGCCCCCGTGAAGGGGCCTGACCCCATTATCGCAGGGGCGGCGTAAGAAAGTATCTCGGCTTATGCCGAGCGCCGTCCGGCGGGCGAGTAGGAGGGGAAGCTTCCCCTCCTACTCGATCGTATGATTGCGGGGCGCCGGGCGCCCCGCCGGTGAGCAGGAGGGAGCTACCCTTCCTGCTCGATCGCGAGGGAGGTTTTATGGAACAGAAAAAAAGCCACAGGCTTTCCGGGCTTTTCCTCATCCTGTTTTTCGGGCTGTCTGCCGCCGGATTGGTTATTTTCGAGGGCTATTTTAAAGCCTCCCAGGCTATGAGGCAGCTGATGCTTTTGGGCGCATGGGCTGCGGTATTCCTTTTGGTCATCCTGATCTTCAGGAATATCCGGATGGCTCTTGACGATAAAAGGGCAGGAAAAGGAAAAAAGCGGGTGAAAAGGGAAAAGCTTTCCCTGAAACAGCGCTTTTTACGCCTGAAAGCCGCTTTTACGCAGCGCTTTAAAGAAAAGCTGGGGAAAAAGAAGGAAAAGGAAGAAGAACCTTCCGGGGAAAAGGCTTCCATCTGCGAAGCTCCGAAAAAGGACGATAATAAGCCAGTGCCATTGGAGCTTAAGGACAGCGACGCGGAAGGACTCCTGGCGGGAACGGATGAGCCTCACCGGGAAAGCGCCTCCGGCGATGAGCCCCTGAAACCGGAGGAAGAAACCGGCCGCGCAGTATCCGCGGAGAAGAATCCCGATCCCGAAGAAGGTTTTGAGCCTCTTGAAGATCCCGAAGGCCTTCTGGCCATAAGGGAGGACCTGCCGGTAACAGAACCGGAGGAGGAAGACGGCCGTCCGTTTTCCGTCAGGCTTGTGGACAGCCTCTATATTCTCTGCCAGGTGGCCATCCTCGGCCTGTTTTTATATCGGGCCATGATACTGCTGCTTAAAAGGCCGTCCGAGGATATGAGCGCCTACAGCTATACCCATGTTCTGGCGGTCATGATGTTTGCCGTGGCCTGCTTTGTCATCCGCCGCTTTGCGCGGGAAGGAGACAGGGGAAAGGAGAACACGGGAAGCACTCTTTTGCTGCTCACAGGAACCGCCGGGGCAGGCGTGGCCGCCCTGACCGCCGCCAGCATTATGCTTAAAGTGAATGCCGCAGCGGCGGCATCCTTTGTTGTGGCGGGCATTTCGGTCTTTGCCTTCCTGGTCTTCCTATTTGGCCTTCTGTTTGCGGCCGTGCGCCTGGAGGCCACGGAAAACTTCACCTATACCATCAGCGATCTTCTGGACGGAAAGGACGGCGGAGGCAAGGCCTTTTTCGATGCCCTGGAGGCCAACACCGGCATTTCCCTTAAGTCGCTCTGGAGTGTGAAGTATGCCATCCGGATCCTGCCGGGGCTGCTCCTTTGCCTTCTTTTTCTCATATTATGTTCCACCTGCCTGTTTCAGGTAGAGACTTACCAGCAGGCAGCCGTCTACCGGCTGGGAAAGCTTGCGCCCTCCTCCATCTATTCCGAGGGGCTGCATGTGAAGCTTCCCTGGCCGATCGACAAAGCCGAATATTACGACGTGGCCCGCAGCCAGCAGATGACCATAGGGTACGAGAGCGCCGTCAGCCGCAATTACCTGTGGACGGAATCCCACGGGGGCGAGGAGTTCACCCTGCTCCTTGGGGATGGCAACGAGCTGGTTTCCGTCAACATGCGGGTCAAATATTCCATAGATGATCTGTATCAGTACCTGACATACGCCTCCCGCCCGGAGGATCTTCTGTCCGCCAGGTGCTACGACATCATCATGCACAAGACCGTGGTGACGAACCTGGATAACTTCCTGAACGTGGACCGCCAGTCCCTGTCGCGGGAGGTCCGGGAGGAGCTTTCGGCCTACTGCCGGGAGGCGGGCCTGGGGCTTAAGGTGGAGGACATTATCGTCGAAAACATCCACCCCGCCATCGAGGTGGCCCCGGTCTACCAGAGCGTGGTGAGCGCCGATGTGCGGAGGGCGACCTTAAAGAGCCGGGCCGAGGACAAGGCCCTTGGCACCATCATCCAGGCGGAAAAGCAGAGCAAGACCCTGGTGGCGGATGCCACCACAAACCAGCATGACCGGACATCGGACGCCATCCAGGAGATGGCGGTCTATACGGCGGCCTTTGAGGCCTTTGATGTCAGCCCGGAGTGCTTCCTCCTGACAAAATATCTGGACGCTTACCAGAAGGTGATATCCAGCAGCAAGGTCTACGTCACCGGCGAGGGCGTTGACCCCTCGCGCCTGTTCCTCGGAGGAAGGTCCTCTTCCGGACCGCTGGCCGCCGGCTGGGCGGATATTGAGGACCTGATGGACGCGGCCGAGGAGAAAAAGGCCAAGGAGAAAGAGGATGAGTTTGTCTACTTCGGCTGGACCGACGACGAGTAAAAGGAGAGAAGATGCGAAGGATATATAAATGGGTTTTTTCCATCCTGGTGATCGTGATCATTGCCGTTTTCGGTTTTACCTTCACCGTCCGGGAAGGGAACGGCGCCATGGTGTCCCGTTTTGGCGAGATCCGGGCGGTCTACAGCGAGGCAGGCTTAAAGTGGCGTCTTCCCTGGCCGTTTGAGCAGATCATCACCTACGATACCCGCAGCCAGTACATGGACTCGGGCTATACCGAGACCTTGACCAACGACAAGAAAAACGTCATCCTCCAGACCTACCTTGTCTGGCGCATTGACGACCTGAAAAAATACCACATGAGTATTGGCAGCACCGGCGTCGCCCAGGATTACTTAAACGACCTGGTGGCCAATGCCAAGAACGGCGTGATGGGCGGCTACACCTTGAGCAACCTGGTATCGACAACGGACGGGGACCTCAAGGTGGATGAGATATCCGGAAAGATCGAGGACGAGGTGCGCCGGAAGGCTTTTGACAATTACGGCATTACCGTGGAGAGCCTCCGCATTAAGCGCCTGGCGCTTCCGGACGCCAACGTGCAGAGCGTCCTGGAGCAGATGACCGCCGACCGCCAGAAGTTTGCCAACGAGCTCCTGGCCGAAGGCCAGAGGGACGCCTCCATCATCACCAGCGAGGCCAACGCCTCCGCCGCCGAGATCCTGGCGGAGGGCAAGATAAAAGCTGCCGAGATCAACGCCTCCACCGAGCGCCAGGTGGCCGCCCTCTACCGCGAGGCCTATGAGGACAACGCGGAGCTGTTCATTTTCCTGAAAAAGCTCATCGCCCTGGAAAACTCGGTCAACGAGAACACCGTGGTGGTCATCCCGGTTGAGGGCTCGCCGTTCGATATTCTCAAGAACATGGAATCCAGCTTTAATTTTGGCTTAAACAGCCAGGATAAGGACGCGGATGCTCCGGAAGAAGAGAGCGGCAGATAGGATGGTGGACTATGCAAAAAGACGAATTTCGTATTTTTGAAGCAATCCTGTCCTCGGTCATCGGCGCTTTCAAATGGGTGGTCCTCTTCGCCATCGTCCTGGTGGCCCTCACCGGCATCTACAAAGTCGACAGCGGGGAATGCGCGGTGGTGCTGCGCTTCGGCCGCCTGACCGGCGAAACGTATGAGGACCAGGTGAAAAAGCCGGGGCTCCACTTCGCCCTGCCCGCCGGCATCGACGAGGTGGTCCGCATCCCCGTGGAGCGGGTGTTGGAGCAGGAGATCACCACGCACTACGGCGACCCGTCAAAAATAGACCCGGATGTGACAAAAAACGGCTATCTTTTGACCGGGGACAACAATATTATCCTGATCGATACCAAGATCAAGTACCAGGTCACCGACCCGGTATCCTATGCCCTGTATGTGAAGGACATGTCCGGGATACTGGAGGGCATGGTGGGGAGCGAACTGAACGCCCTGGTTTCCGGCATGGCTATCGATGATATCCTGACCGGAAGCCGAGCATCCCTCGGGACAGAGCTCCTGGAAAATGTCCAGGCTTCCCTGGATGAGAAGCGTCTTGGCGTTTCCCTTCTTAACGTGGAATTTATGGAAATGACGCCTCCCGGCGAGACAAAGCCCTACTTTGACGCCGTCAACTCCGCGGCCGTGGGCAAGCAGACGCTCATCCAGGAAGCCAACGACTATCAGTCCACGACGATCCTGAAAGCCCAGGCCAAGGCGGATGAGACGGTGAACAAGGCGAATGTGGAGCAGTCCCGCCGTCTGTCCGTAACTAACGATGAGATGGCCGAGTTCCAGGGCCTTTATGATGAATACATGCTCAATCCCCAGGTCGTGCTGGACGGCGTCTTCCGCGAGCGGGTGAGCACGGTCCTGACCCGCATGGGAGCTACGGTCGTCATGCCGGATAACGGCTCGCCGGTCCTGTTCCTGCCATAAGCAGGCATGCACGGAGCCGCTGACAAGGAGGTTTATTATGAGTGTGATCCGAACGGTCACGGGCGAGTCCCTTGCGGAGGAGGCCAGCAGGCAGGTGATCTCAGAGCGGGACAAGAAGCGCCTTAAGCAGGACATCCTGACCTCGGCCCTGGCCGCCGCGTTTTTGCTGGCCGCATTGTGCCATGAGCGCTTTTTCCCCTCCCAGGCGGCCGTCACCGGGCTTCTCTATTTTGCGGGCGCCTGCATCATCGGCCTGCCCATCCTGAAAACGGCCGTCACCGGGCTTTTAAGGGCCGACATGAGCGCCTCCATGGAGATACTGGTCTCCATTGCCATGATCATGGAGATTCTCAGCAATGAATACGTTCTGGCTATCCTGATCCCCATCATCCTGACCCTGGTGCATTTCCTGGAGGAAAAGAGCATTATGGGCGGGCGGGATGCCATTGAGGGCCTTAAGAAATTTCAGGCAGCCACCGCCCTTCTCCTGGAAGACGGGGTGGAGAAGGAGGTGGACGCTGGGAGCCTTAAAAAGGGCGACCAGATCGTGCTCAAGGCCGGCATGTCCCTGCCCATCGACGGCGTTGTCGTTTCCGGCTTCTCCTCCATGGACCAGAAGTCCCTCACCGGGGAGTCCATCCCGGCCAGCGTAGGGCCCGGCGATAAGGTCTTTGCCGGGACCATCAATATGGAAGGCGTCCTTAAGGTCGAGGTGGTTAAGGAGATGGGGGACACGGCTTTCCAGCAGATCGTAAAGCTCCTGGAGAACGCCGAGAATATCACCATTCCCGAGACGAAGATCGTGGATGTGTTCATGGGCTATTACATCCCCCTGGTGCTCATCATTGCCACGCTGGTGTGGCTGCTCACCCAGGATATCAATAAGGCTATCGCCATCCTGGTGGTGAGCTGCCCCTGCGGCTATCTCCTGGTCAGCTCGGCGCCCATGATCGCGGCCCTCGGCGCGGCGTCGAAGCGGGGGTTGCTGATCAAAAATTCCGCCTTCATAGAGAAGCTTTCCGAGGCGGAGTGCCTGATCTTTGACAAGACCGGCACCATCACCAAGGGAGACCTTGAGGTCACGAACTATTACCTGGACAAGGCCAAAAGCTATGAAGAGCTTTTGGCGGCCGCCGCGGCGCTGACTCATAAATCGCTCCATCCCGTATCCAAATCCATCACCCAGGCGGCGTCCTCCCTGGACTATCCGAAGGACTACCAGGTGAAGGAGCTGATCGGCAAGGGGGTTGAGGGCGAAAAGGAAGGCAGCCGCCTGATCCTGGGCAACCGCCGCTATATCCTGTCCCTGGGGTATGACATCCCGGACCGCTTTGAAAAGGAGGGCGCGGCCAGCTGGATCGTTAAGGACGGGAGTGTCTTAGGGTGTTTGGTGCTGCGCGACAGCCCCAGGGAGGATGCCCCCGCCATGGTATTGGCCCTTAAAAAGCTTGGGGTCAAAAAGACCTGCATCCTGACCGGCGATAACGACACCGCTGCCCGCCGCGTGACCGCCAGCGTCAACATTGACAGCGTGTACAGCGAGCTTCTGCCGGAGCAGAAGCTTGAACATGTGAAGAAGCTGAAGGAGAGTTATACGGTAGGCGTCATCGGCGACGGCATCAACGACGCTCTGGCCCTCTCCGAGGCGGACGTGGGCATCGCCATGGGCGCCATGGGTTCGGATACAGCCATCCAGAGCGCCGACATTGCCCTCATGAACAACAACCTGGAAAACATCCCCTACGCCATCCGCCTGTCCCGGAAGACCAAAAAGATCATCTTCCAGAACATCATCATCGCCTTTGTCTCCAGCTTCATCATGATCTTCCTGGCCTCCGTCGGCATCATAAGCGCCATGGCCGGGGCGATACTGCACAACTTCGGCGCCTTTGCCATTCTGCTGAACAGCGGAAGGCTGCTGAGGCAGAAATAAAGAGGCCGCTTTCATGTTCAGGGGAGGGTTCCTGAAAAACAGCGATACCAAAAGGCTGCCCGCTATGCGTTAACGCGTAGCGGGTGGCCTTTTGCATTATGGCAGGGCCGCCCATAAGAAATTTGTCACCTGACGGTGACGGGCGGCCCGCCGGGGGTAGAGGCGAGGCAAGCCTCCCTCTACCCTATTTGAAGGAACGTAAGGAAATATACACGTTTTGCAGTGCCTTTGCTTTCATTTCTGCTCTACGCTGTGGGCGGACATGCCTTGCAAGCTTCGGGGGCATCAGGTATTACTATATGGGAAACGAATAAATGCGTTTTCATTCGTTTCCTGCGCCGAATTTTCGCCGCTTTAGCGGCATTATTCCGCTGAAAATTCGTGCGCATACTATAACTATACTCGCAAACACAATGAAGTAACACTTTAGGAGGTGATTAGTTATGAATCCTTATACAATATATAAATATCCCCGAACGCCCCACCTTGAAGGCTCCCGGCTTCAGCCCGGAGATGAGGATTTGAGCCAGATCCCGTTTAGTTCCATTAAAAACCGCTATCTGGTGATTGAAGAGAAATGCGACGGAGCAAACTCTGCCGTATCCTTTGGCGAAAATGGGGAACTCCTGCTGCAGAGCCGGGGACATTACCTCACCGGCGGCTATCGGGAGCGTCACTATAATCTGATGAAGCAGTGGGCTATGGCTCACAGAGATGAGCTCTATGATCTTCTGGGCAAGAAGTACATCATGTATGGCGAATGGCTATACGCTAAGCATACGGTATTCTATGATGCCCTTCCCCATTATTTTCTGGAATTTGATATTCTGGATCGGGAAAGCGGCTTTTTTCTGGATACGCCAACGAGGGCTGCTATGCTGAAGAATACGCCAGTCGTATCGGTTCCCGTACTCGGCAGGGGATACTACAAGTCCAAAGAGGAAATCCTGAAGCTCTTGGGACGATCCAATTATGTGACCGGAAATCAAAGACAAAACCTCCGGGATGCGGCCGTTAATCTGGGGCTGGATCCGGAAAGAAACTGCAGGGAAACAGAACTTTCAGGTTTGATGGAAGGCCTCTATATCAAGATCGAGGAAAACGGACAGGTTGTGGACCGAATGAAATTCGTTCGGGCGGCTTTCCTGCAGTGCATGGATTTCTCTGAGACACATTGGATAGATAAGCCGATCATTCCCAATCAGCTGGCGGTTCCGGTAGAAATTCTGTTTCAGTAAGGACAGATCCTAAAGTTTATCTGAGTGGGAGATTGGCCCCCCACTCAGCTTTATCAGCATTTTTGAACATTGCTATAGTATATTTCAGAGAGAAGGTGGTCAGGTGGGAATTATGAAACAGATTGCAGCCTGCATACCCGCTTCCCCAGAAGATGAAATCCCGTGGAAACGGATCAGACAACTCATACCCGCTTCTGTTTTCGCGGGTATGAAGGCAACCATGCAAGATTCGGTTTACCATGGAGAAGGTGACGTTTTTGTGCATACGCAGATGGTCTGCCATGAACTGACCAGAGCTCCCGCTTTTTACGAACTGTCAGCCATGCAGCAAAACGAGCTGTTCCTGGCGGCACTTCTCCACGACATCGGAAAGGTGAAGAATACCCGCCTGGAGGATACAAACCTGGTATCACCGAACCATGCCGCTGCAGGCAGCCAGATAGCCAGAACGCTTCTTTGGCAGGAATACGGCCTTTGCGGGTCAAAAGAGATGGTCGTATTTAGGGAAACCGTATGTGCATTGATCCGCTATCATATGCTGCCCTTTCATCTGATGGATCAGGAAGAGCCGGAACGGAAAGTGCGCGAGGCCGCGGCAATCGGCGAGCTTGCGGAGGATTTCTCATGGCACCTGTTGTGCATGCTGGCGGAAGCGGATGCGAAAGGCAGAATAGCGAAAGACATTAATGAAGTGCTTGCGCAGGTTGAATTGGCCAGAATGATGGCAGAGGAAGCCAAATGCCTTTATGCGCCCTATCCATTTGCCGACGGCTTCACGAAGCGCGCCTATCTATCCGGACGGAATGTGTCGCAGGATCAAACGCTTTACGATGATACCTGGGGAGAAGTGATCATGCTCTCCGGCTTGCCGGGGACAGGAAAGGACACCTGGATAAGCAATCATTATCCTGACATGCCCATGGTCTCGCTGGACAGGTTTAGAACAGAATTGGAGATCAAACCGACAGAAAATCAGGGGAAAGTCATCCAGGCCGCACAAGAACAGGCAAAGGAGTATCTGCGGAAAAAGCAGCCGTTTATATGGAACGCAACGGATTTGACGAAAGAGATAAGGCAAAAACAGATCGGGCTGTTCGAAAGATATGGTGCACGGGTTCGGATCGTTTATTTAGAAACGGATCAGCAAACCAGACAAACGCACAATGCGGGAAGAGCCGATTTTGTTCCGGAAGAAGCCGTTGTCCGAATGCTTAGGAAAACGGTTCTGCCAACACCAGACGAGGCACAGAGGGTGGAATGGCAGTGTAAGACAGGGACAGTTCTGTAGCCTAGAGGGTGGGGGGGCCTCCCACCCTCGGAGAAATTGGTACTGTGGACGGTTATTTCAAGGCGGGGTCTAAAAGAGCTCATGATTCCAGGAAAGACAGGAATCATGGGCTCTTTGTTATATGGCAGGGTCGCCGTATAAAAGTTGTTTTTGTGCCCGCGAATATGGTATAATACAAGCAGCCTGTAACAGGCAGTGTCCAAAGAGATCAGCCATATGGATAGGGAGTGAGATGCGATGAATGATAAGCAAAAAAGTATGTCTGATAACGGAAACGATCAGCCCTCCGGCATGACGGAGCTTATGTACCGATATGCTACGAGCGCCGATCTGACGTTGAAAGAGGCGAAAGCCAGGCTGCGTGAAGGTGCGTATCTGCGGACAGCCGCAGAGACTCTGGCAAGGTTCTGCGGTGTTGCCGAGGGCGATCCTGCGCTGCTGAAAAAGAGAGTGGTGGACCTTCTAAGAGAAAGCGACCCTTCGCAAAAAAAGGATTCCATAGAAAAAAAGGTGCGAAACTGGGTCAACAAAAACGCGCAGGTCATCAGCAGGGACAGTGCCCTGCAGCTGGCCTTTGCCCTGCACCTGACAGTCAGTGACGCCGAAGATATGCTAAGGCGCCTGTGCGGCGAAGGCTTCCACTGGCGCGATGCCCAGGATATTGTCTGGCTGTTCGCCCTGGAGCACGGCATGGATTACCAAGGGGCGTGCGATCTGTCGTCGCACATGGCCCTGGCCGTGAAGGAAGCCGGAAAGACGGAGGATGACACACAGACCATGACCGAAAACATCCGGCAGCAGGTCGGGCGCTTAAGGACAGTGAAAGAGTTGGAAGCCTTTCTTACAGAGATGGCTCCGCATCTTGGCTCCTTGCATAACACGGCCTACCGCCTCTTCATGGACTTTATGGATCTCCTGCGCTCGGCCCGCATGGACGACGATCTGCCCGAAGAACGGAAGATGCCGGCCAGGGAGATCGTCGTGACATACCTGTACAATAATCTGATCCCGCGCTCACGCCGGACAAAAGGCGAAAAAGCCATCGACAATCTTGTCAAGGATGCCATTTCGCGGGACATCCAGCAGAACTGGCCGGATGAATATGCCCTCGCCCGGATGGCCAACCGGGAGATCGATGTTACCCGGAAGGTGCTGATCCTCCTGTTCCTGGCGTGTGATGGAGGTGAAACCGAATATGGCGATTTTTCGGATGTCTCCGCTGAGGATATTTTTGAGGATACCTATGCCCGGCTTAGCAGCATGCTCTCAGACTGTGGCTTTGCGCCGCTCGACTCCCGGACGCCCTTTGACTGGATGGTCCTTTACTGCATGGTCGCGGACGACAGCGTCAGCATAGATGAGAATATTCCCCGTTTTCTTTCGGAAATCTTTAAGGCTCCGGAAAGCGACGGGGAAGAGTGAGGTTCTCTCCTGTCCGGAAAGGCTTTGCAAAAAAAAATTTCCAGCCGTGTTATCCTGATACAGAACCTATAGGAGGTATGCATAGCGGCACCCCACACCGAATTATGGCAGAGCCGATGCAAAGATGTCCTCACCCTGGCGGTGACGGGCGGCCAGCCGGGGAGATGGCGGAGGCGTTTATGCCGCATAAGGAGCTGTTAAGAAATAACTTGATCAGATTGCGCAGGATTTTCGTTCGAGTGTGACGGTCAAAAAATGCGCGCATAGCAGGCTATGTAAGCATTTTTTGACCGTTGCAATCGGACGAAAGGACAAGCAAGATGATTAAGTTATTTCTTAACAGATCCTAAGAACATACAGGAGTGACCATGATGGATGATCGAAAAGCTCTCCCAAGAGGAACCATTTTAAATTTTCAGGGGCTTTCCTGTGAGATCGGGGAGGAGATTGGGCGGGGTTCCAATGCCTTGGTTTATGAGGGAAGCTATAAAGACGCGCTGGAACAGGAAAGCCTTCACCGTATTCTGGTAAAGGAACTTTTTCCGTTGGAGGCGAAGGGAAAGATCTGGAGGCAGAAGGACGGGCACATCCATGTCGAGCCGGAGGCAGAGGAGACCTTCCGGATGCACAGGGAAAGCTTTGAAGCCGGCAATAGGGCCCACCTGGCCCTGCTCGAAGCGTGCCCCGGCCAGATCGGCGCGAACCTTAATACCTACAGGATGAACGGGACGCTTTACTCCCTCCTCGGGCTAAGCGGAGGCGAGAGCCTGGCCAGGATACAGAAAGGGCCCGCCCGCTCGCTGCGGACTCTGGCTTCGCGGATGCTGTCTATCCTGGACGCCCTTTATGTTTTTCACGCCAATGGCCTGGCGCATCTTGACATTGCCCCGGATAATATTCTCCTTCTGGGAAGCGGAAGAGAGGAGAGGGCGCTGCTCATTGACTATAACAGCGCCATGGCGGTCGATATCTCCCGCCGGAAGGATTCGGCGGTTTTTAGTGTCAAGCAGGGCTACACGGCGCCGGAAGTCCGCGCGGGGCGCTTAAAGGACATAGGCTTTGCATCGGACATGTATTCCGTGACGGCAGTTTTCTACTGGATGATCACGGGGACGCCCCTGACCGGCTTTCAGATGATCCGCGCATTGCCTCCTGACGTTTCGGACTTTCCGTGCCTTAAGGATGAGCCGCAGACGGTCAAGGCATGGGTCCGGGAGATATTAAGGCGCGGCCTTCAGACGATCCCGGGGCGGAGATACCAGGAGGCCGCATCGCTGCGGCGTGACCTTCTGGAGCTTATGGACCGCATTGACGGAGTCGGGATCACCCACTGGGCTCTCTGGGAAAACGGAAGGCGCCAGGTGGACAGGCTGGTGCGGGAAAACCCTTCCCTCTCCTTCATCCGCGATTCGGCAGGGCTTTTTCCCCTGCAGGTTTCGGACGGAAAGGAGAGCTATCCGGCCGAGGACTATTTGAGAAATGGCAGGGAAAATTATCAGCTTGTGGCCGGAGGCGGCATGGGGAAGACAACCTCCCTCCTGCACATGGTCTTTTCCGGCGAGGAAAGATACGCGCCGGATCGTCCGGCCATGATGTATCTGTCCTTGTACGGATGGCAGGCGGGAGATAGGAGCTATATTGTGGACAGCCTTCTTAATGGGCTGCACTTCCGCCCGGAAACCCATACCTTTGAGGATGCCCGGAAAGCGCTGTATGAACTGCTTGACCGGCCTGTGGAAACGGCAAGGGGCCCATCCCCTGTCCTGATGCTCCTCCTGGACGGCTTAAACGAGGTTCCGGGCGATACGAAAGGCCTTCTTGATGAAATAAACAGCCTGTCTTCCCTTCGGGGCGTCAGGCTTATGGTCGCTACCCGAACGGCGGAAAAAGTCCTGGATTTTTCGCATCTTCATCTGACCGGGCTTTTGGAGAGCACCGTGAAGGAAGCGCTGTCCCGGGAAGGCATGCTGCTTCCTGAAAAGCCGGATATGCAGGCGCTCCTTCAAACGCCCATGATGCTGTCCCTATACCTGCGGTCGGGGCAGATGGATAAGAAGCAGATCCGGGCCAAGAATAAGGAGGAGCTTCTTGACACCTATCTTTCTGCCTTGAAGGAAAAGGCGGTGCGAGACCTGCCGGAGCAGACAGACATAAGATGGCAGATCGATGCCGCGTCAGAGCTGCTGCTCCCGGCCATAGCCTCCGAGATCCATAAAAAACAGAGAGGACTTGCCGACGGGGAGCTTCTTCCCGTGGCCGAAAAGTGTTACCGGCTCCTGAACGGGCGCCTTTCAAGGCGCTTTTTCCCCCAGTGGATCGGGCGCACGGCGGCTATCCGGGGGGATGCCGGGAACGCGGAGGAGTGGTACGGCCAGGTCGTCCATGGCATCCTCTGGAAGATGCTTGGGCTTATCGTGAGGGATGAGCAGGGAAGGTATGTCATAGCGCACCAGGCCATAGAGGAGCACCTGCTTTTGCGGGATGAGGACAACCGGAGAAGGGTCCGGACCTACCATATGACACGAAGCCTGATCATTGCCGTCTGCGCCTGTCTGGCTGTCCTGTCTTCGCTTGCGGTTTACCGGGTGTATGTTGCGCCGCAGCCCTATGACGAGGGGTATGCGGATAACGTGATGGTGCGTGCCCTCGGGGCTTATGTCGGCGCGGGAAAGCAGTACGAGCTTCTCTCTGACCTGGCAGCGGATGCCGTGAATGACCCGGCGTCATTTGGGCAGCAGCTGGAGCTGTTTGAAAATTCCGATCTTTACAGGAGCATGCCCGCGGAGACTTCCCTTTTGTACCTCTCCGCCATGCTTGAAACGGGGAAGGTGATGCCCTGGTCTCATAAGCCGATGGATGAGGAGGCATGCCGGACGCTTCTGGCTCTTCCGGAGAGCCGGGGGGAAGAGTATCAGCTGTTTGCCTCCGTCCTGGCCTTTGTGATGGAGGATGACTATGCCGGCCGGCATTATGGCGGGCAGTACCCTGAGCTTCTTCTTCAGCTTCTTGAAACGGATGCCGATATCGCGGCCGAGCTGTACCAGATCGTCTGCATGCCCCATCTGTCCGGAAAGTATGCGGACAACTCGGCGACGGCAGGATCCTACAGCAGCCTTTTTTCTTCCGTGTCCAGGCAGAATGGACATCTCACGGGAGAAAACAGCAGGCAGTCCTGGGAAAGCCTGCAGAGCCTTAACGGCAAAAGGCGCGGCCAGCTCCTCCGGCTCTACCAGTGCGGAGCTTTTGACGCTTACGAATAACCGTCCTTTGAGCAATGAGAACAGAGGGAACATCATGAGAAGGAGAGAAGGAAGCCATGAAAAGAAAAAAACTTGTCCTGTTTATGCTGAGCGCTTTTTTATGTCTGTTCTTTGGAGCGGCAAAAGCATCCCGTGCGGCGGAAGATGAGAGCACGGCGGAAATAAGGATGCTGAATGACCTGGTCGGTTACGTCTACCAGTGTGAAAGCATGTACAGCGATGTCCTATGGGTCCTGGACGGGTTTGACCGGTTTGATGAGGCGCGGACATGGGAGAGCCTTGAAAAGGCCAGAGCCAGCCTTGCCATCGCGAAGCGGGATATAGAAAGCTGCGGCCTGCCGGAGGCGGAGATGACGCTATCGGACCAGATAGAGCTGATGCGCCGGGGAGTTGATGTCAGCTTTATGGAAAACCTGGCAGCTATGTTTGACGGGGAGCGGACAACGATCTTGAATATCTGCGGTAACCTGCACTATGAGATCATGGAAGGCGTATTTCTTCAGGATGACTGGACGGTCTCCCGGCGCTATGTCAGCCTTCTTAAGGAGCTTATAGCCTGTGACATTCAGTACCTGGCCGACACCTCCGACTGGGTCCTGGCCTCGCTTGGCGATGCGTCGGTTGTGGAGAGGTTTCATGGCGTGATGGAAAGCTACTGCCCGAGAACCTATGCCAGCCAGGACAAGGTCCCCGGGCTCCCGGAGATGATCGAAGAAAAAGCTGACAGGAATCTTGACCGGATAGAAGACCTTCTCCTTGAGCAGTCCAAGATCATCGGCGCCAGCACTAACCGCCTGAATGCCATGACGGATCTGATCGAACAGGGGGATCTTGCCTCTATCGGAGAAAATATCCTTCCAATATCCGGCATGCCGCTGCTCCTTTTCTACCCGGTGTGGTATGATGACAGGGATATCTATTATTATTGGCGGGAAAACGGAGAGGTTGCTCCTTTGCCGGCCCCCGGGACAGTCCTGGAAAGAATCCCGGATGGCTGCCGGATAAAAATACCCGGCGTGTCAAAGGATGAGGTAGAGGACTACAGGCAAGAGCTTGAAAATGCCGGGCTTCCTAGTCTCACCTCATCCGAGGAGAACGGAAAGCTCACGATATTATATGGCCTTTACGACAGCGTTTTTGCCCTTATCTGGCAAGAAGACAGTGTGAGCATCCTGATGACAGAGAATCCCGTCTGCTTTGTTCCGAGATGGTATCCGGCAGCAAAAAATGCCGGTTGAAGAAACAGGGGGGAGAATAAGCTGTACACTCTCTTCCAGGACGTTTCTGCCAAAGAACGTAAACCTTGAAAAGAACAGGAAGCAGAAATTGAAGAGCTTTATGCCCAGATAGCAGGGTTAGACCCCGGGTACGGGGACGCCCATAAGAAATTTGTCACCTGAATATAACGGGCGGCCCGACGGGAGCAGAGGGAGGAGAGTGCCTCCCTCTGCCTTGTGGACTGGGAACCTGAGCATATTTCATAGTTTTTATCGGGGAAAATTGTGAAATACGCCAAAGATTGACTTGTCGACAAGTAGACTATTGCATTGAATCCCATAAAATGTTAAAATCAAACTAACAGCCGGTATGAAGCTTTGCCGGTAAAGTTCCATACGCCGGGGCAGGTTTTTGCGATACCTCTGCCTGCCGCCTGCGCTATGGCAGGATCACTCTTTATAGGGAACGGATAAAACGCCTGCGTTTTCATTTGTTCCCAGCGCCGGATCTTCGCAGCTTTAGCGGATACCTTTCCGCAGAAAATCCGTGCGCATGCTATACATACTTAGGAGGATAAGAGTATGGATAAGAAACAAAGCGCATTATCAATTGCTACCGGTATCGCCTGCGTATGGATGGGCACGCACTTTGGCCCGGGCGTCGCTTCCGGTACCCAGATCCTTCAGTACTGGGTAAAATATGGCACCTTCGGCACCATCGCCAGCATCCTTGCCATGTGCCTCCTTGGCTACTGCCTGTACTGCTCCATGGAATTCTCACGCGTCTACAAGACCTACAACTACGGCGACTGGATCCAGGGCGTTTTCGGCATGAAGTGGGTAGCCTTCCTGTTTGATATCTCCTTCATCATCACCATGATGACGGCCCTCGGCGGTTCCCTTAACGCTATCGCTACGCTCCTCCAGAACCAGTTCGGCCTCAACTACTGGCTGGGCGTTGCCCTGGTCATCGTCTGCGCCGCCCTTCTTTGCGCCTTCGGTGCCAAGCTTGTGGCTGCCGCTTCCAAGTATATGATGTTCCTGGTCATCATCGTCCTTGCCATCATCATTATCCTTTCCTTCTCCTCCGGACAGCTGCACCTGGGCGAAGCCATTGCCAACCAGGGCTCCAACCCCGGCATCACCATGTCCTTCCCGAAGGCTCTGTGGAGCGCGGTCATCTATGCCGCTTTCCAGGCTACCGTTATCGCCAACATCTCTTCCGTAGCCAACCAGCTGCCCAACCGCAGCACCTCCCGCAAGGCTGCCATCATCGGTATCCTCGGCAACGCTCTTATGCTGGTTGCCCTTAGCCTCTTCCTGCTCAGCGCTACCACGCTGCAGGGCTATGATGTCCTTGACACCAAGACCAACCCGCTGCCCTTCTACGGCATCCTGACACACCTCAACTTTGGCTGGGCCAAGCTTGTGTATGTCTGCACCGTATTCGTGGCCGTTCTGTCCACCGCTGTCGGCTTCTGCTTCGGCGGTCTGGCCCGTTTCTCCAAGTTCTACCGCAAGCCCGAAGAGAAGACCCCGGCTAAGGATGCTATCCTTGTCGCCGTCCTCCTTCTCCTCTGCGCCTTTGCTTCCAGGTTCGGCATCGTGGCCCTTGTTTCCACCGGCTACACCATCCTTGGCTATGTCAACCTGCCCATCCTGATCCTTCCGGCTATCTTCCTTGCCGGCATGAAGATCCGCAAGAGCTATATGAAAGCTCACAATGCCGATATGACGGGTGTTGACGAATAATTATCGATCGTAACCGCCGCATGGTCCCCCTTTAAGTCCTCCCACTTGAAGGGCGGAGCGGCAGTTTGCCGGGCGCAAGCCTTACAGAGCGAAAAGCCGGCCAGCCCCAAACCGGCTGCGTCGGCGTGCAGCCATGACAGGGGCGGAAGGAAACTTCTGCCCCTGTTTCGGCTTTAAGACTTAATATAATGACATCAGGAAGGTGAAGCTGACAGGGTATGAATTTGCAGGAACGGCACATGATCACAAACGACGAGATCTACGAGGATCTGTGCAGCAAGATCGAGCATCTGGTCTACCTGCCGGGGCAGGAGATAAGCGAGAGCGAGTTATGCCGCCAGTACGGCGCTTCCCGCCATATGGTGAGGGCGGCGCTCTCCAGGCTCCGGAACCGCCGCCTGGTGGAGATATATCCCCAGAGAGGCACCTATGTAAGCCTGATCGACCTGGATTATATCAGCGATATCATGTACCTGCGGGAGTCCATTGAGCAGGAGGCGGTCCAGAGGATCATAGACCAGGGCAATCAGGAAGACGTGTGCCGCCGGATGGAAGGTTTCATCGCGGAGCAGGAAAAGGAGCTTCGCGGCCAGAATCTGCCCACCGACCGCTTTTTCTATCTGGACAATGAGTTTCACTGGTGCCTTCTTAAGGGCGCCGGCGTTCCCGGCACCTCCCAGCTGATCTCCGAGCTGTACATCCATTTCCGCCGCTGGCGCAACCTTGAGCTGGGGCGGACATACCGGGTGGCGGGCCTCATTGACCAGCACCGGGAGATCGTCCGGTGCCTGCGGTCCGGCGACCGGAAGGCTACCCGGAAGGTTCTGCACGACCATATCAATACGGTCTCCATCTACGAGACTTTTTCAGAAGAAGACAAAAACAGCTATTTTTTAAAGAACAGGAAGGTTGATTAATATGGGAAAAGCATTAGAAGGCGTTAAGGTTATCCAGTTGGCAAACTTTATGGCGGCTCCCGCCGGCGGCAGGTATCTGGCCGACCACGGCGCCGATGTTATCATGATCGAATCCGCCAAGGGCGATCCCATCCGCTACACCTGCGAGCAGGAAGGCCGTCCGCAGGACCTCTATGAGAACGTGGTATGGGAATACTTAAACGGCAACAAGCGCGACATCTCCATCGACCTTAAGAATCCCCAGGGCAAGGAAGTCTTCTTCAAGCTCCTGGAAACCGCCGATGTCTTTATCACCAACTGGCGCCTGGCTGCTCTTGAGAGAGCCGGCATCGACTATGCGTCCATCAAGGAAAAATATCCGCGCCTGATCTACTCCATGGTCCTCGGCTATGGCAAGACCGGTCCGGACAAGGATCTTCCCGGCTATGACTTCACCGCTTTCTTCGGCCGCGGCGGCTATACCCAGAACCTCCGCCGCAGGGGCAACGACCCCATCGCCATGGTTCCCGGCCTCGGCGACAACAACGTCGGCATGATGCTGGCTATGGGCATCATCACCGCCCTCTATCAGAGAGAGCGCACCGGCAAGGGCGACTATGTCACCACCTCCCTGTACGAGACGGCCGTCTTCAACCAGTCCGTTAACGTTCTTTCCGCCCAGTATGACGGCGTTGCCCGCCAGTACCCGCTGTCCATCTATGACAACATGAACCCCCTGAACGGCGCTTACCGCACCAAGGACGACCGCATCATCCAGTGCGCCATGCCGGACTACAATCCCAGGTTTGAGCATTTCTGCCAGACCATCGGCCGCCAGGATATGATCGACTGCGGCAAATACCATCCCCAGGCGGACATGATCGCCAAGGGTAACGTCCACGAGTGCATCGACGAGTTCCAGAAGACCTTCATGGAGCACGACTGCAAGGAGATGGATGAGATCCTGCGCGTCGGCGATATCCCGCACTCCGTCGCCTACAGCTACACGGACATTTTGGAAGACCCGCAGGCCAACGAAGTGGGCATCTTCTACCATGTGACCTGCCCGAACGGCGCTGTCAAGAAGGTTACTCATACCCCGGTCCGCTTAGAGTCTGAGGGTGAGATCGACGGCCGCACCGCGCCCATGATCGGCGAGCAGGGCCGCGAGATCATGAAGGAATACGGCTACACTGATGCCCAGGTTGATGAGATGCTTGCGAGCGGCGCGCTCTTCATCGGGAAAGCCAGGCCGTAATGTTTACCTTTGGTGTTGATATCGGCTCGACCACGTCCAAATGTGTGGTGCTGAAGGATGGAACACAGATCGTGGGCAGTTCCCTCTACGTGGGGGGCATAGGGACCGGAAGCCCGGAAAAAGCCCGGAGAGAAGCCCTTGAAAAGGCGGGGATCACGGAAGATGAGCTTTCCGGGACCACGGCCACCGGCTATGGGCGCAACCGGACGGAAAACGCCGACTACAATGTGTCGGAGCTCAGCTGCCATGCCCTCGGCGCCCACCTGATCTTTCCCAATGTGCGCACCATCATCGATATCGGCGGGCAGGATGCCAAGGTCATCTCGCTCATGGAGAACGGCCGCATGAAGGATTTCCTCATGAATGACAAATGCGCGGCCGGCACCGGGAGGTTCCTGGATGTCATGGCGAATGTCTTGCAGGTTCCGGTAAACGAGATGAGCGGGGTGGCGGCGGGGGCCACCGCCCCGGCTCCCATTTCCAGCACCTGCACCGTGTTTGCCGAGAGCGAGGTCATCTCCCAGTTAGCCAACGGCGTCAAGATGCCGGAGCTCCTCTCCGGCATCTGCGAATCCGTGGCTACCAGGGTCGCTTCCCTGGCCAAGCGCATAAACATAGTGCCGGAGGTCTGCATGAGCGGCGGCGTCGCCCAGAACGAGGCCGTCCGATCCGCCCTTTCCCGCCACATCGGCTTCCCCATACTCTTCTCGGACAAGGCCCAGCTCTTCGGCGCCATAGGCGCCGCCCGCTATGCCTACGAGAAGGCGCTTAAGGGGACAGTATAATAACGATACATCCGCTGCCGAGCACAGCAGCCCTCTACAAAGTAACTTACCCTCACGACCAATTGGCGTGGCCCTGGGGGGAGGGGTGCAGGG